>NZ_JMMA01000002.1:1292888-1616110 GCF_000686125.1 Ruminococcus sp. NK3A76 | reverse complement strand
TGTGTATTCGTTTCAAATGAGCCCGACGGTACAAATATCAATGAGAACTGCGGCTCGACTCATATGGAAAACCTTATGAAAACAGTTGTCGAGAAAAGATGTGACTTAGGCCTTGCATTTGACGGCGATGCAGACAGATGCCTTGCAGTCGATGAAAACGGCAAGCTCGTAGACGGTGATAAGCTGCTTGCTATCTTCTCTCGCTTTATGAAAGAAAACGGCGAGCTCAAACATAACTGCTGCGTTGTCACAGTAATGTCAAACCTCGGCTTTTTCAACTTCGCTAAGGAAAACGGTGTCGTGACAGCGACCACAAAGGTCGGTGACCGCTATGTCCTTGAGGAGATGCTAAAGGGCGGCTATAATATCGGCGGCGAGCAGTCGGGTCATATCATTTTCCTTGACTATGCAAATACCGGCGACGGCGAGCTCACAGGCGTCAAGCTGATCGATGTCATGAAGAAGACCGGCCTTAAGCTCTCTGAGCTTGCATCATGTATGGAGGTTTATCCCCAGGTGCTCGTAAATGTCAGGATAACACCCGATAAGAAGGGCAAGTGGGAAACAGATAAGGCAGTTCAGGACGCTATAAAGCTCTACTCAGATAAGCTCGGCAATGACGGACGTATACTTGTGCGTGAGTCAGGCACAGAGCCGCTTGTAAGAGTAATGATAGAGGGCAAGCTCACAGGCGTTATCACCGAGTATGCAAATAATATCGCAAAGCTCGTTGAGGAGATGCAGTAATGAGATATAAGTTTTGCCCTGAGTGCGGCAGTAAGCTCTCTGAGAAGCCGGTAGGCGATGAGGGTCTTGTACCCTGGTGCGATAAATGTGACAGACCGTGGTTTGATACCTTTAACACCTGCGTTCTTTCAGTTGTCGTAGGCGAAGACGACGAGGTGCTGCTTATAAGGCAGAGCTACCACGACACTGCCAAGTATGTCGGCGTTGCCGGATATATGAAGCCTAACGAGACAGCCGAAATTGCGGCTGCCCGTGAGGTGGCTGAGGAAACAGGCCTTTCGGCAGATAGCGTCACTTTCCTAAAAAGCTGCTTTTATGAAGGGCGTGACCAGCTGATGCTCGGATTTGTGGTAAGAGTACATAAAAACTCCCTCAAACTTTCCGGCGAAGTGCTTGAAGGCAAGTGGTTCGATATCGACACTGCGATAAAGACAGTCAGACAAGGTAGTATAGTACAACAACTTCTGATATATACAAAGGAAAAGATATTATGAGAATAGCCGATAAATGGCAAGAGTACAAAATATTAGACACATCGTGCGGCGATAAATTAGAGAGCTGGGGTGACGTGACGCTTGTGCGCCCTGACCCTCAGATAATCTGGAAAACACCGCATAAAACAGATAAGTGGGATAAGGCAGATGCAATATACCACCGTTCGTCAAAGGGCGGCGGTGAGTGGGAATACCGCAGAAAGCTCCCCGAGAGCTGGAATATCTCCTACGGCGACCTTAAATTCGTGATAAGACCTACAGGCTTCAAGCATACAGGCCTTTTCCCCGAACAGGCCGTCAACTGGGAGCTTATGGGCGATATGATAAAGGGGGCAGGCCGGCCGATAAAGGTGCTGAACCTCTTTGCATATACAGGCGGTGCTACACTTGCCTGCGCAAACGCCGGCGCTCAGGTTTCGCACGTCGATGCATCAAAGGGCATGGTCGCCTGGGCAAGAGAGAATGCCGCAGTATCGGGCCTTTCAGATAAGCCGATACGCTGGCTTGTCGATGACTGCGAAAAGTTTGTAAGGCGTGAGATAAAGAGACAGAACTTCTACGATGCAGTCGTTATGGATCCTCCGTCCTATGGCAGAGGCCCAGGCGGCGAGGTGTGGAAGCTCGAAGACAGCGTGTATGACCTTGTGTCACTCTGCTCGCAGGTGCTCTCTGACAAGCCGCTGTTCTTCCTTTTAAACAGCTATACCACAGGCCTTTCGCCGTCAGTAATGGCTTATATCTTAAGCGAAGTGCTCTCTCCACGCTTTGGCGGCGAAGTCACGGCAGATGAGATAGGCCTTAAGGTCGAGAGCAGCAAAATGCCTCTGCCCTGCGGCTCAACTGCAATCTGGAGAGAATAAACTAAGTCCGCAAAAGCTGTCAGCTTTTGAAATATATTTACAGGAGGTCATAACCATGGGATTTGGACTTGACGACATCAAAAAGACCCTTGATAAGGTCGATGATAAGATACCCGACTCAGTAAAGGACGAGGCTAAGAAGTTAGCTTCCAAGGATAACCTTGAAAAGGTCAAGGATAAGGCCGGCGATGTTATCGAAAAGATCAAGGATAAGTTTGATAAGGACGACGACTAATCATTGCAGAGATGTAAGCCTAAGGTGCAGGAGGGCGTTTCATTCCTCCCTGTACTTTGGCTGTTGTCTCTTAACGGAGTAAAATAATGGACAGTTTTCTTAAAGCCGAAGGGCTTTGGTTCTCATATATAAACGAGATCGAGGAGCCGCCTGTCAGGACAGAGGTCCTTAAGGGCATAGACCTCGATATAAAAAAAGGTGAGTTTGTTGCAGTGCTCGGTCATAACGGCTCGGGTAAGTCAACGCTCGCAAAATGCTTCAATGCGATAAACCTTCCCGAAAAGGGCAAGGCTTATGTAGACGGAATAGATACCTCTGACGAGAGCAGACTTCTCGATATCAGGCAGAAGGTCGGCATGGTCTTTCAGAACCCTGATAACCAGATAGTCGCAACCATTGTCGAGGAGGACTGTGCCTTTGCCCTTGAAAATATGGGCGTAGAGCCTAAAGAGATAAGACGGCGTGTTGATGAAGCGCTCAAAACAGTCGGTATGTATGAATACCGTGAGCACGCAGTCCATAAGCTCTCGGGCGGCCAGAAGCAGCGTGTTGCCATTGCCGGTATAATCGCTATGCAGCCGGAATGTATCCTGCTCGATGAGCCGACAGCGATGCTCGACCCCTCAGGCAGGCGTGAGGTAATGAAGACGATAAAGATGCTCAATAAAGAGCTCGGCGTGACTATCGTGCTGATAACTCACTATATGGAGGAGGCCGCACAGGCTGACAGAGTGGTGGTCATAGACTCAGGCGAGATAATGCTCGACGGCACACCGAAGCAGATATTCACACAGGTGCAGACGCTTCGCAACTTAGGACTTGATGTTCCGCAGGTCACAGAGCTTTGCTATGAACTGAAAAAAGCCGGTATAGATATCCCTCAGGATATCATCACCGAGGAAGAATGTGCAGCAGCGCTCTATGATATCCTTTCAAAGGGGGAGAAGTCATTATGATCTCGCTCGGTCTTTTTGTCGTTCTGCTTGTGCTTATAATACTTGAAAAGAAGAAGGTCATAAACCTTTCAAATATGGGCGCAAGCATTTTTATGATGATCTCGGTCAGCGCTGTTGTAGGTCTTTATATCTATGAATGGCTGTGTATCATCATAAGGGCTTTGGCTAATACATTTAAAAGCGAGGTCATTGATAACCTTGTTACTATCGACAGATCACGAGGCGGCCTTGTTGTGCGGCTTATTATGCAGATAATACTCTTTGTGCCGTTTGCGGCTGCATTTATATATATTATCCAGCATATAGTCAGAAAGCCTCTTGCAAGGCTTGAAACTGAGAGCGATAAGGATTATTCCGAAAGATGTACACTAAGGCTTCTGACGCTCGGTATCATCGCAGCGCTCTTGTTCGCTGTCAGCTTTGTCGTGATGATACTGCTCATAGCACCGTATTTTGATATGCTCGTAAATACCTTTATGGCGTATTTCAATCCGCTTATGGTGTTTCTGGCTCTGGTGTTTACATTCGGCCTGCTGCTGTTTTTCTTCTGTATAGCATTCGTGCTGAAGAATTCAACGCTTATCGTGCTGCTGTTTTCGATAGGGCTGTTCTGTACAGCACTCTATCTGTTCTCGCTCGTATTCGGTATCGCATCAGCGGTCAGGGCGAAGAAAAACGGCAGACTGACATCATCGCAGGCAGTCGTGTATTCACTGCTCAGCTTTCTAATGGGCTGGAATTTTGTTGTGTATTTGGTCATGAGAAAAAAGCTAAAGGAGAAATAAGGCTTGGCAATAATAGAGACTCAGCAGCTCACCTATGTCTACGGTGAGGGCACGCCCTTTGAAAAAAGGGCGGTAGATAACGTGTCACTCTCTATAAACGAGGGCGAGATAATAGGTGTCATAGGGCATACAGGCTCCGGAAAATCGACGCTTATCCAGCATTTCAACGGGCTTTTAAAGCCCAGCTCGGGCAGCGTTTATATAGACGGCGAGAAGCTGTGGGAGGATAAGGCAAGGCTTCGTGATATCCGCTTCAAGGTAGGCCTTGTGTTTCAGTATCCCGAGTATCAGCTCTTTGAGGAGAGCTGCTATAAGGATATCGCCTTCGGTCCTAAGAATATGGGGCTGTCAGACAGTGAGATAGATGAGCGTATAAAGGAATCAGCTCAAATGGTAGGCTTAAAGCCCGAGCTTTTGGATAAATCGCCGTTTGAGCTTTCAGGCGGCCAGAAAAGACGTGTTGCTATAGCAGGCGTTATGGCTATGAAGCCAAAGGTGCTGATTCTTGATGAACCTGCATCAGGTCTTGACCCTAAGGGCAGAGAGCAGATACTCTCAATGCTCAAAGACTATCACGATACCACAAAAAGCACAGTTATGATAGTTTCTCACTCAATGGAGGATATCGCACGCTATGCTGACAGGATACTTGTTATGAATAAAGGCTCGCTTTTCTGCCTTGACGAGACGCCTAAGGTCTTCGCAAGGGCTGACGAGCTGAGGTCAATGGGGCTTTCTGTTCCGCAGATAACGAGCGTGTTCTTAAGGCTCAAAGAAATGGGTCTGAATATTGATAAGCAGGTTTTCACAACGCCCTATGCCGTCAGACTCGTGCTTGAACGTCTCGGCATGGCGCAAATATAGATTTAAGGAAGAATAATTTTGATAAAGGATATAACGATAGGGCAGTATTTCCCCGGTAAGAGCCCGGTACACAGAATGGACCCGAGGGTGAAGATAATCCTTACTGCCGTTTTTATAGTGATGCTCTTTCTGTCAAAGAGCATATGGGGGCTGCTCGTCGGCGCAGTATTTACTGTGGTGTCATTTCTGATATCACGCATACCGTTCAAGCTGATGCTAAAGAGCTTGAAGCCTATAGTTCCCATAATCATTTTCACAGCAGTTCTCAACCTGTTCTTTATTAAGACAGGTGAGCCGTATTTTAAGTGGAAGATATTTCAGATAACCGATGAGGGTGTCGATACGGCAGTGTTTATGGCAGTCAGGATAATCTGCCTTATCATAGGCTCGTCGCTGCTGACATATACTACCTCGCCGATAGACCTTACAGATGCTATCGAGAGGCTTCTCTCACCGCTAAAGAAGATAAAAGTCCCCGTGCATGAGCTCGCTATGATGATGACAATAGCGCTCAGGTTTATCCCGACGCTCATTGAGGAGACTGATAAGATAATGTCAGCTCAGAAGGCAAGGGGCGCTGATATGGAAACAGGCTCGCTTATGAAGCGTGCAAGGGCGCTGATACCTATTCTTGTGCCGCTGTTTGTGTCATCATTCAGACGTGCCGAGGAGCTTGCACTTGCAATGGAGTGCCGCTGCTACCACGGCGGCGAGGGCAGAACAAGAATGAAGCAGCTGCATATGAGCGCTGTTGACGGTGCTGCATTTGCTTTTACAGCGTTCTTTTTGGCAGGCGTTATCACACTGAATATAGTTTTGTAACATGACTTTTCATTGTGAACATACAGCTTTCACAAAGAGGTGTTATAATAATGCTTGACACACTTACAGGCGCAGTAATTGCCGCCAGTTTATTAAACGAAGAAAAAGATAAGGGGAGAAAAACAATGAATGAAATGTATGTATCACCGATACTCAAAGGCCTTATAGGCAAGGAGTGTATAGTTTCAAGTGACCAGCTCGACAGCGAAAGATGTAATGTCGTAGATGTCGATGCTGAATTCATCATGCTTCAGATTCACGGCAAGAAGGGTGATTCGACCTATATCGAAAGAGTTGACAGCATAGAAGAGATACAGGTCTTATGAGACGAAACTTCAAGGTGAAAATGAGCTACCTCGGCACTAACTACCACGGCTTTCAGATACAGGATAACGCTGTTACCGTGCAGGAGACCGTCGAGAAGGCTCTTTCCTCGCTTCTGAATGAGGATATAAAGATATTCGGCTGCTCACGCACCGATACAGGCGTTCATGCAAGGGAGTTCTATTTTAACTTCTATACCGGGAACACGATAAACGAGCGTGGTATAATCTTCGGCAGTAACGCACGTCTGCCGGAGGATATAGCTCTGCATACCTGTGAGCAGGTCAGTGATGATTTCCACGCAAGATATGACTGCAAGGGCAAGGAATATGAATATATTATCCACAACAGCGAGATAAAAAGCCCCTTTCTTTCTGACAGGGCGTATAAGAGCTGGTATCCTATAGATGAAAAGCGCCTTGACGACGCAGCCAAGCTATTTGTTGGCGAGCATGACTTCAAAGCCTTCTGCTCGACTGACTGTGATAAGGAAAACACCGTCAGGGAAATATATTCCTTTGACGTAAGGCGTGAGGGCGAGCTTGTGAAATTTCTCATAAGCGGCAGCGGCTTTCTTTATAATATGGTGCGTATTCTTGTCGGCACGCTGCTTTTTATCAACGATGGTAAGCTCAGAGAGCAGGATATAGAAAAGATCTTTCTTACAAAAGACAGGACAAAGGCGGGTAAGACCGTCCCTCCGCAGGGGCTTTACCTCAACAGAGTCTTTTACTGATATAAAGGGAAGAAACAAAACTGGAGGAATAATAAATGGCAAAGGGTACAGCAGAGTCTACTGATCTGCGCTCTGCGAGAAAGGTGCATAAACGCAAGAAACTGTTGAAACGGCTGATAGTTGTGTTTGTAATCCTCGCAATAGCAGCGGTGGTGTTTGCTCTGAGAAATATGTGGGTGCCTAAGCTCAAAGGTATATTTGATAAGCCTCACGGTCTGATAGTCAATGACGGTAAGCTCGCCGAGGGCAACTTTCCGCTTTCGCTGTCTGATAACGGCACGGCAAAGCTGTATACCTGTGATGAGATGTTCGTGACCGTCGATGACTCGGCTGTCAAGTTTTTCGATATCTCGGGCAACCTGATAAATACCGTTCAGCATAACCTTGCTCACCCGTCAGCCTGCGTTTACGGCAAGAAGATGCTCGTCTATGAAAACGGCGGCAATACCTTCGAGATAGTAAATGCCAAGGGTGAGCAGTATAAAAAGAAACTCGATGATACTATTCTCATAGCAGCTATGGAGGACGACCTGATAGCAGTCGTTACCGACGCTGTGAAGTATGACTCCTGCCTTACCGTGTATGACGAGGAGGGCAATGAGGTCTACAGGTGGGCATCAAATAAGCGTATAATGAGCCTTGATATAAATGACGACGGCTCGGGCTGCTTTATCTCAACATTCAGCTCAAAGGACGGCCAGACAAAGAGCGCTGTAACAGAGCTTGATTTCTCCTCCGAGGGTGAGGCAATGGTCTCAGATGAGCTCGATACGCTTGTTCTCAGTGTTCAGCAGAATGCCTCAGACGATATCTGGGCTATAGGTGACTCGGCTCTCTATAAGCTTGATAAGACGGGCGATGTGATAGATAAATATGACTATCAGGGTGAGCTTTGCGCATATACATCTAATGAGAATGTGTGCAGCGTTGCAGTCAGCACAGTCAAGCGTGGGGCTTCCGAGCTTATGATATGGGACAGCGACGATGCTGACCTTTCAGGCGATGCAGAGCTTATTTCCGGCAGGGTAAAGGCTCTTGTCAGCAATGACGACAATGTATTCATGCTCAGCGAGCACAGCGCCGAATGCTATGATTTTGATGCACATCTCACCGCTACGGCAGCCGTTTCAAATGACTATGTTGGCTTTGTGTACCTTGAAGATTCACTAATATTCATAGGCTACCGTGATATCAATAAGATAGAATTCAAAAACTGACGTAATAAAGGGAGTGTGAGCCTGTGAGCATATTTGATATAGCAATAATCCTTATTATTCTTTTCTCAACTCTTATTTGTGCGCTTAAAGGCTTTGTCAAAACGATATTCGGCGTTGTCGGCAGTATCGTGGCTTTTATTATCGCAGTTGTTGTGGGCATTGCCGCTCACAGTGCAGTGTATGATGCCTATTTCAAGGACGGCACGACACAGTTTGCAAAGAACTTCGTCGAACAGGTCGATACCGGTGCTATGATAGAAGAGGTGCTCAGAAACAACGGCGTCGATGGTGATATTGATTCTGATGAGCTCAATAAAGCTATAGCCAAGGACGGCGAAATGGGCGATAACGTTCAGGGCTACCTTGATGATAAGGGCATCGAAACAGATAAGGATATCAATAAGATAGTTGACGACTTTGCAAAGAGCCCGAATATCTCAGATGAAACATTTGAAAAGTATAATATTGACAGAGAGCAGTTCAACGAGATACTAAAGGACAGCACAGACAGCCTGAAGGAAGCTCTTAAAGCCGCTGCCGATGACGATAAGGACAGGGCAGCAGGCTATATCGAGGAGCATATACTCTCGCCGATAGTCAAGCGCTTTGTGCGTGACGGGCTTATCATCCTGATATTTGTGCTGCTTAAGATAATCATAAGCATAATAATCATGGCGAGCGGCGTTATGAAGCGCTTTGAGCTCGTCAAGAAGACGGATACACTGTTAGGCGCAGCTTTAGGCTTTTTCAGTGGTGTTGTTACAGTGGTGATATATACTTATTTTATAAGCCTTGCTGTAAAGATGACAGGCGGCGGTGTCTCACCGTTTGACCTTGAAACTATAGAAGACACTGTTATACTTAAGTTCTTCTACAGCTTTTTCAGTTGACCGGAATACACGTTTTTTGTAATATAGAAAGAAAGGTTTGATGACATTATGATGATGTGCTCACGCTGTAAAAAGCGTCCTGCGGTTGTGTTTATATCGCAGATGAATATGAAAGACCCGAGCGCAAAGAAAAATGAGGGCCTTTGTCTTGTTTGTGCAAGAGAGCTCGGCATATCTCAGGTCGAGGATTATATGAAGCAGATGGGCATTACCGATGAGGAAGTGCAGGCTATGAGCGACCAGCTCATGGATATCACCGACGGTAATGACTTTGAAATGGGCGGCAGCAATACTATGCCCAATTTCTTAAGCAACCTCTTTGGCAATGCTTTCAACCCTGAGAAGACACAGGGTGATGCAAAGACTGATAAGCGCAGCGAAAAGGCAAAGGAAAAGAAGAAAAAGGAGCTTAAATTCCTCAATAACTTCTGTACTAACCTGACCGAGCGTGCAAGAGAGGGCAAACTCGATAATATTATCGGCCGTGAGCGTGAATGTGACAGAGTTATCCAGATACTCTCACGCAGACAGAAGAATAACCCTTGCCTTATCGGTGAGCCCGGTGTCGGCAAGACTGCTATCGCTGAGGGTATCGCTCAGCGTATAGTCGCAGGCAATGTGCCATACCACCTCCAGGGCAAGGAGATATATCTTCTCGACCTTACTGCACTTGTTGCAGGCACTCAGTTCAGAGGCCAGTTTGAGAGCCGCTGTAAGGGTCTTGTCGAGGAGGTTAAAAAGGAAGGCAATATCATACTCTTTATCGACGAGGTGCATACTCTTGTAGGCACAGGCGACAGCGAGGGTACCATGAATGCCGCCAATATCCTTAAGCCGTCTCTTTCAAGAGGCGAGATACAGGTCATAGGTGCGACCACCTTCAAGGAGTACAGAAAGTATATCGAGAAGGACGCAGCTCTTGAACGCCGCTTCCAGCCTGTGACTATTACCGAGCCTACTGTCGAGGAGACGACAGAGGTGCTTAAAGGCATCAGCAAATACTACGAAAAGCACCATAGAGTGCATATCGACGCATATACTCTTAAGATGTGCGCTGTGCTTTCCGAGAGGTATATCAATGACCGTTTCCTGCCGGATAAGGCTATCGACCTGCTCGATGAAGCGTGCGCTTTAAAGAGCATCAACACCCCTGAGATAGCAGAATTCGATAAGCTCAACGAGGAGCTCAAAAAGCATAAGGAGCTCGTTGAGGGCTATGAGGAGAATGAAAACCCCGACTATGAGATACTTGCTACAGAAAAGGCTGAGATATCCCGTATAGAGAACAGGCTCAAAGAGGTCGAGGATAAGCTCGCTGAGATATCAGTCACAGAAGAAGACCTCTCAAAGGTAATAGAGCTATGGACAGGTATCCCGGCAAATAAGATAGCTACAACAGAGTATTCCAAGATAAGGGGCTTAAAGGACGAGCTTTCAAAGCGTATCATAGGCCAGCAGGAAGCAATTGAGAAAGTCTCCAACGCTATCAGACGTACAAGAGTTCAGCTTGCAAAGCGCAGAAGACCTGCATCGTTTATCTTCGTAGGCCCCACAGGTGTCGGAAAGACAGAGCTTGTCAAGGTGCTCGGCGAGACGCTGTTTGACGCTACAGAGCCGCTTATCAGAGTTGATATGTCTGAGTATATGGAAAAGCACAGCGTTTCAAAGCTCATCGGCTCACCTCCGGGATATGTCGGCTTTGACGATGCCGGCCAGCTCACAGAAAAGGTGCGCCGCCGTCCTTACAGTGTAATACTCTTTGATGAGATAGAAAAGGCTCACCCGGACGTTATGAATATCCTGCTCCAGATACTTGACGAGGGCAAGATAAACGATTCGCAGGGCAGAAGCGTTTCCTTTGAGAATACAGTTATCGTCATGACCTCTAACGCAGGCTCTACCGATAAGGATACAGGTGTCGGCTTTAATAAGACCGACTCTGAAATATCTCACGATAAGGCTATGAAGGCTCTTAAAGACTTCCTGCGCCCAGAATTCCTTGGCAGAATAGATGAAGTCATCGTCTTCAATCCTCTTACAGAGGAGGACTATGCAAAGATAGCAGCCCTCATGCTCGACGAGATGAAGGAGCCGCTTGAGGAGAAGAATATCAAGCTCTCCTATGACGATAAGGCACTTAAGGCAATAGCTAAGAAGAGCCACAATAAGCACCTCGGTGCAAGAGATATCAGACGTGTTATCAGAAATGATATCGAGGATAAGATCGCATCTATCCTTATTGATTCTGATGATAAGATATCAGCTGCTGCTATTTCGGCAGACGATGAGGGAGAGATAACGGTCTCCTCCCTGTAATATGAAAAAATACGGGCGTGTGTGGTCTTTTTCATGCACGCTCTGTGATGTGGGTGAATAAATATGCTTAGTATTTCACGCAGAGTAGAGGTAAGTGATATAGCGCAAAACGGCCATATACGCCTGTCAGCACTTGTTGATATGCTTCAGGACTGCGCCTTTGACCATTTGCAGGCCGACACTACACTTAAGCCCTATTTTGCACAGACAGGAAATGTAATGTTCCTCGTTTCAAGACAGATAGATATAAAGCGTTTTCTTGTCTACGGCGAGCAGCTCACAGTATCTACATGGTGCTATGAGCTTAAGAGAATGTATGGTTTCCGTAATACAATTATTACCGACAGCTCGGGCAATGTCTGTGCCTGCGCTTATGAGACAGGTGCATTTGCCGACCCTGCGACCTCACGCCCTGTAAAGATACCGCAGGAGCTCGCAGATAAGGTCGAAAAGCACCCGGCTTATGATATGGAATACACTTCACGAAAAGTCGCTCTCCCGGAAAGCGAGCCTGATAAAACTTCACAGCTCGCAGTCTATGGCAGCTTTGTCGATATGTACGGCCATGTGAATAACGCCAGATATATCGAGCTGTCAGAGGACTTTATCCCAGAGGGGAGAGAGGTCCGCCGTGTAAGGATAGAGTATAAGCAGCCCCTTAAAAAGCAGTCAGCAGCTGCCCGTGCGTGGGTAAGTGATGACAACGTTGTCACAGAAATAGCTGATGAGCAGGGTAAAAGCTGCTGCGTAATAGAGTATTGCTTCTGAAAATATGTATAAAATGCATAGCCGGTGCTTTAAATAGCACTGGCATTTTGTTTTATCTGACAAATTCCATATAATCCTATTGACAAAGTAGGAATAATATGATATTATGTAATCACAGTAAAGATGAAATACAGAGACAGCAGGCAGAAAGCAAAACAGAATAAATTATTGCTGTGTCTCTGAATTTTTATAAAGAAAGGAACTGAATACTATGTCAAACGTAAAATCAAATGTATCCGAGCTTATAGGCGGTACACCCATTCTTGAAGCTTCACGCTTCGCAGCAGCTGAGGGTATTGATGCTAAGATACTCGCAAAGCTCGAACTTTTCAACCCCGCAGGCTCTGTAAAGGACAGAGTAGCAAAGGCTATGATCGAGGACGCTGAGAAGAAGGGCGTGCTCAAGGCAGGTTCAACTATCATCGAGCCTACATCAGGCAATACAGGTATCGGCCTTGCAGCAGTTGGTGTTTCCAAGGGCTATACAGTCATCCTCACAATGCCTGAGACAATGAGCGTTGAGAGAAGAAACCTTCTTAAGGCTTACGGTGCTAAGGTTGTCCTCACAGAGGGCAGCAAGGGCATGAAGGGCGCTATCGCTAAGGCTGAGGAGCTCTCAAAGGAGATAGAAAATGCAGTTATCTTAGGCCAGTTCGTGAACCCTGCAAATCCGCAGGCACATTTCGAGACAACAGGCCCTGAGATCTGGAACGATACAGACGGTAAGGTAGATATCTTTATCGCAGGTGTCGGCACAGGCGGTACAGTTTCCGGTGTCGGCAGATATCTTAAGCAGCAGGATCCCAATGTCAAGGTTGTAGCTGTTGAGCCTGAGACATCACCTGTCCTTTCCGAGGGCAAGTCCGGTGCTCATAAGATACAGGGTATAGGCGCAGGCTTCGTGCCCGATACTCTTGATACAAAGGTATACGATGAGGTCATCAAGGTGCCTAACGAGGGCGCATTCCAGAAGGGTGCTGCTTTTGCAAGGGCTGAGGGCGTGCTCGTAGGTATCTCCTCCGGTGCTGCACTCTACGCTGCAGCAGAGCTTGCCAAGAGACCCGAGAACAAGGGCAAGACGATCGTTGCTCTCCTCCCTGACACAGGTGAGAGATATCTTTCCACAGCACTTTTTGACTAACAGACAGATCATACTTCATAAAGCCCGGTGCCATTTTCCGGGCTTTGGATAATTACATACTCCTATATTGATTCAAGAGGTCTTAAGGAGGTAAACGAGCTGAGTGTTCGTTTGCTGCCTTGGGCCTCTTGTTTTGCTTGACAAATAATGGCCTTTGGTATATAATATACCTGTGGCGTGAGCCATAAATTATATAACTTAGGAGAGTGCTGTTTGAAAAAGTACGATTCACGAGAGATTGTCTGCTGACCGGGAGGTTTGCATTCGATCTTAACAAACCTCCCGCTTTTGTTAAAGTAGTTGAAGTCAACAATTTTTCAGGAGGAAAAACAATGAATAAAAATGACATAATAATTCGCATCGAAAAGGAAACAGAGCACAGAGAGGTAGAAAACCTCATAAGAGAATCATTCTGGAACGTTTACCGTCCGGGCTGTACCGAGCATTACGTTATCCACGTTTTAAGAAATGACCCTGCATTTGTCAAAGAGCTTGACTTTGTCATGCTTAAGGACGGCCGGCTGATAGGTCAGAATATGTTTATGAAGACTATCATCAAGGCAGACGACGGCAGGGAAGTTGACGTGCTGACAATGGGGCCTATTTGTATAACCCCCGAGCTCAAACGCCGTGGCTACGGCAAGATGCTGCTTGACTATTCGCTTGAAAAGGCAGCAGAAATGGGCTTCGGCGCAGTGCTGTTTGAGGGCAATATCGGCTTCTACGGCAAGAGCGGATTTGACTATTCGTCACGCTTCGGTATCAGATATCACGACCTCCCAGAGGACGCAGATTCTTCGTTCTTTCTGTGCAAGGAGCTCAAAGCAGGCTACCTTGACGATGTGACGGGCGTTTATCTTACACCGCAGGGCTATTATGTTCCTGATGACGAGGCAGAGGCCTTTGATAAGGGCTTTCCGCCAAAGGTGAAACAAAAACTGCCCACTCAGATATTCTGAGCAAAAAATGCAGGCAGAGGGTCATTCCTCTGCCTGCTGTTTTCATAATTATTTCTTTGCCTTGTCAGCTTTTATAAGCCGCTCTATTGCGCCGATCACGCACTTTATCGCTCTTGTCGAATCGTTTGTGATGTTGTCAGGCAGGCCTGCCTTTGAGCGCTCGACATTCCATATGGCTGTAAGCACAGCGCCGCAGCGTGCTCTCCTTGCAATAGATGCTGCATAAACTGCCGCACATTCCATTTCCGAGGTCAGACAGCCGCATTTTAGATAAGCGTCCCACCTGTACTTTATGTCCTCGCCGACAGGGGAGTTGTCAGGCTCGACCTCGCCGTAAAAGCTGTCCTTTGAGTGTACAACGCCTATGTGATACCTGTTGCCGTCCTCGTCGGAAGAGAGGGTTTCGGCTGAACTCTTAAGCGCTTCTATAACCTCAAAGTCCGCCACAGCCGGGTAGTCCTTCGGAAGATATTCGTATGTGGTGCCCTCGCCCCTTATAGCAGCACTTGCAATTACCAGATCGCCGCCCCATACCTTCAGGTCAATGCCGCCGCTCGTGCCGACTCTGATAAACGTGTCAGCACCGCATTTTACAAGCTCCTCAACAGCTATCGCCGCCGAAGGCCCGCCGATGCCTGTCGAGCATACAGTCACCATCTCGCCGTTCAGGTAGCCTGTGTATACATTGAATTCTCTGTTCTTTGCTATCTGTTTTGCGTTTTCAAGGTAAGCCGCTATCACCGGCACCCTGTCTTCGTCACCGGGCAGAATGCAGTATCTGCCTATCTCTCCCTGTTTTGCCTTGATGTGAAATTGCCTCTCACCGTCCATAATTGATGCCATAGCTTATGCCTCCTTTGTTATGATAACTTTACGTCAGTCAGTTGTTTTTTTAAGTTTGCCGCTTGCTACTAATATGCCTATTATCAGAAACAGTACACCGACGCCTATGCCTGCATACATCTTGACGTTTGATGTGTCGTAAAAATAGCTGTTGTCAGGGTCTTTCGGGTCGTAGTGGATTTCGAGCTTTGTGCCAAGAGCGTAAGGCTTCAGATTTGAGCCTACATCATTATCGCTGCCGACATATGTCTCACCGGCGACCTCGAATTCGTAAACAAGTCTGTAATCAGTAGATGCTCTATGCTTGTTTGTGGCAGTTTTCTTTTTGTGATACTCAGTGTATGTTTCGTAGTCAATAACTGTCGCTGCGGCTGTTGCTGTGCATTTGTCGTTCTTTTCCTTTGTTTTAAGACCCGACCATATACCAAGACCGAGTGCTGACACACCGCCGATGATAAATACCAGCCCGAATATGAGCATGAACCTTCTTATCTTTACAGGGTCTGTTATTACTATCTTTTTTGCCATTGCTTATACACTCTGTTCTTTCCTTTTTATGTTTATGCCTACTATTAAGAATATCAGCCCGAACACGAAGAAAAATCCTCCGATAGCATACAGTATCACCTGCACAATTATTAAGGCCTTGTCAACGTAGTATTCCTTCGGCTTGTCGGGGTTGTAGTGTACCTCGACTTCTTCGCCGACATCATATTTTGCAGGCTTTGTCGAGAAACTGCTTTTGTCCTCGTATTCCTGACCGTCAACCTCGTATCTGAATATAGGAGCATATGCCCCGTCGTCATTTATAACGTTCTTTATGACAACACCTGTCGTCGTTTCAGTGCAGCGGTCGTATTTGTCGTTCATGGTATTTGATACAAGTATGCATACAAGAGCCAGTATAATGCCGATCCCCATGAATATCCCGCCGAGCAGCTTGAAAACAAAGCTCGCATCAGCGCTGTTGTTTGCAGGCCTGCCGTTTATGCTCGCCCTTACGCTCACGCCGCCCGGCGTCTGATATACCTGCGGCTGCGGATAGCCTTGCTGAGGGTATCTCTGTTGCGGATATCCTTGCTGCGGATAGCCACCCAGCGGCTGGTTGTTGCCCATGCGCTGTTCAGCTTCATACTGCTCCTGAATAAAATCCTTATCTCCCATGATAATTCTCCCTTTTTTGTATTGTGCAAAAGGCTCTGAAACCAGAGCCCCTTGTATTATTTATCTATCTTCATTGAAATATCAAACGCCTTGACGGAATGAGTCAGCGCACCGAGCGATATGATGTCAACACCAGTCTCAGCTATGCCCCTGATAGTCTCGGCTGTGACATTGCCCGATGCTTCAAGCAGAGCCTTGCCGTTTGTTATCTTTACAGCCTGCGCCATGTCCTCATTAGACATATTGTCAAGCATTATTATCTCAACACCTAAAGAGAGCGCTTCACCAAGCTCATCAAGGTTTGCCACCTCGACCTCTATCTTGACGGTATGCCCCATTTTCTCACGCAGAGCCTTAACAGCACCGCTCATGCTGCCGTATGCATCAAGATGTGTGTCCTTAAGCATTGCGCAGTCAGAGAGATTGTATCTGTGATTTTTGCCGCCGCCGACTGTGACAGCGTATTTCTGTATCTGCCTAAGCCCAGGCAATGTCTTTCTTGTGTCTGCTATAGATGCCTTTGTTCCGGCAACGAGTTCAACACATTCTCTTGTCATGGTTGCAATGCCCGACATATGCTGAACAATGTTGAGCGCTGTTCTCTCGCCCTTTAAAAGCTCTCTTGTGTGGCAGGTGATGCGTGCGATTATGTCGCCCTTCTTCACCTTCTCGCCGTCTCTGATGTAAACCTCAGCCGTAGCCGTCGGGTCAAGCAGCGTGAATACTCTCACGGCAATGTCAATTCCGCACAGCACGCCGTCAGCCTTTGCAACATATCTTGCAGTCGATACCTTGTCAGCATCAACAAGATAGTCTGTCGTCACATCAACGTAGTTGATATCCTCGTTTAGTGCGGTCTTTATAAGTTCATCTATCTGAAACTGCATAAGTGCCATATCAAATCTCCTTGTTGTCAGAATAAATAGTCAGTCTCTTCCTTTTTCATAGAGAGCTCCTGGTCTTCAGAATACATATCCTCGCCCTCGCTTGTGGTAAGCTCTGCATTCTCGGTTATGATCTTCATGCAGTCTGAAAGGATAATGTAAGCACAGGTGCAAAGTGAGCACGCTTCAACATAATCACGGTCAACCTTGTAGTGGCCGTTGTCAAGGCTCTCCTTAAGCTCGCATATGTCTCTGTAGCCCTTGAATACTTCTTCAACATCAGGTATAACAAAGTAAGCGCTCTGCATAATGTGCCTTACCTTTGTCCTTATCCCGTGAGGAATGTGCGGAGCATCAGTCACATTCTCAAACTCAGCCTCTGTGAATCCCTGAGTGTGTGTCTTGTTTTTCTCTGCAATGTCGTGAGCCGCCCTGCGTGAGAATACAAGTGCTTCGAGCAGCGAATTGCTCGCAAGCCTGTTGTTTCCGTGAACGCCCGTGTGTGAGCATTCGCCGCAGGCATAAAGCCCGTCGACCGTAGTGCGTGCATATGTGTCAACATCTATGCCGCCCATAAGGTAGTGCTGGCAGGGGAATATCGGTATAAGATCCTTCGTCATGTCATAGCCTGCTTCGAGCAGGTTTTTGTATATCATCGGGAAGCGGTTTCTGATAAAGTCAGCGTCCTTGTAAGATATGTCAAGGAAGAATTCATCAGAGCCTGTTCTCTTTGACTCGAATATAATAGAGTGCGATACCACATCACGGGGGGCTAATTCAAGCCTCTTGTCATACCTGTGCATAAAGCGCTCGTGGTGGCAGTTTTTAAGATAAGCGCCTTCACCTCTTACAGCCTCAGAGATAAGGAAGCACTCTCTCTTGTCACGGTTGTTGAACGCCGTCGGGTGGAACTGAATGTAGCTCAGGTTCTTGATCTTAGCGCCTAACTTGTAAGCAAGTGCTATACCGTCACCCGTGGCGATAGCCGAATTTGTGGTGTATTCGTAAACTCTGCCGATGCCGCCTGTTGCAAAAATGGCAAAGTGGCTGTTTGCCGTCACGAACTTCTCATCTTTAAGAATGTGGAAGGAAAAGCCCGTGTCTGTCTTCTTGACATCAGTCATAACGGCGTTTTCCCATATCTCAACATTCGGCAGTGTCTGAACGTAAGCGAGGAGCTTTGTCTCTATCTCAAAGCCGGTCGAATCCTTGTGGTGGAATATTCGGTGCTTGCCGTGGCCGCCTTCAAGAGTGCGGTGGTAGTCGCCGTCAGGCTTTTTGTCAAAGTCAACGCCTAATTTTATTATCCTGTCAATGTCGATAGCCGCCTCGTGTACGAGCACGTCTGTCGAAACAGGGTCATTTTCAAAGCCGCCTGCTACGAATGTGTCCTGCTTGTGCAGCTCGGGGTCATCTTCGGGGCTCTTGTAAACACCTGCGATGCCGCCCTGAGCGAGTGCAGAGTTGCATAACGTCAGCTCCCTCTTTGAAAGCACGAGTATCTTAAGATTGCTCGGCAAGTTTATGGCCGAATAAAGCCCTGCAGCGCCGCAGCCTGCTATAATAACGTCATAGTTTTTCATATATATCACCTTAAACTTTGCTCTTTGGCAAAATAATTATACTTATTTTATTATATCATATGCTTAGACAAATTTCAAGGTCAATTACCCTTTTCACTCAAAAAAGCAAGAAATGTTAATATTTTGGTTACAAAAAAGCCTGCCTGCAGCATTTGCATACAGGCAGGGGAGTATTATCACACCTTTTCTTTGAGTATGTTCACAGCCTTTTCCATAGCTTTATCAACCCCGGCGGCGTAGCTTTCAAGGGTCTGTGCTATTTTTATATCAGGTGAGAAGCCCTTGTTGTATATGTCTTCACCGTTTTGTGCAAAGCATCTTCTTGTGCATATGCGGAAAGAACCGCCGCTTTCAAGCATTATCTGCAAGGGCTGCCCCGATGAGCCAGAGGTGTTAGTACCTATGAAAACAGCATCGGTGTGTGCTTTCATAACATCAATAAAGTCCTCACCGGCCGAGAAGGTGTATTCGTTCATAAGCACTGCTATCGGTGCTTTCAGCCTGCCGGGAGCGTGATTCTCTTTCTTTGTAATATCTCTCTTGTAGTAGATGTGGCGGCACATCTTGTAATCCTTTATGCTTTCCTCATCAGAGTATCTTTCTTCAAGCTCCCCGGGTGTGATATCTTTAAGGTCATCTCTGTAAATTCCCCACGCCTTGTGCGCCGGCTCATATATCTGCTCTTCTGCCCCGCAGCTGTCAAAGTCATAGTCTATGAACATAGCCGCTATCTTGTCAGCGTTGTCGCTGTTGCCGCCTATGTTTCCTCTTACATCTATAATAAAAGCCTTTGCTTCCTTTAGCCTGTCAAAGTGCGTGTATATCTCTTCTGGCATATTATTATCATCAAATGATGTGAATTTCAAAACAGCTATCCCGTCCTCACGCATCTCTGCTTTGAAAGTGCCGCCCTGTGCAATAAGCTCCTTTGATATGTCGTCCTTGAACGGCTGGTCGATGCTGCACCATTTCATCTGTGCGGGGGCTTCTCTTGTGAGTGTTTCTTCAAACGTTCTTCCCTCATGCTCAAAGGTCATATCAAGCGTGCTGCCAACTCTGCCAAGCATCAGCTCGTTCAAAGCAGAAAAGCTGCACGCAGCTTCGTTTGCGTGCCATATGTATGGGTAGCAGTTATCCTTTATGTATTCTGCCGCATTGGTGCCGTTTATCTTTTTAAGCACGCTGTAAAGCGGCACTCTGTCCTTGTATTCCTCGGTCGTGTTAATAACGGCGATCTTACCGTCAAACCCGAAAAGCAAAACCGGCAGCATTGAATAATACTGCGCATCCTGCATTATATCCATAGGCATTGTAACACCCGTGTGCCCGTCGCAAAGCATAGATACAAAGCGCATAAGCTCTTTGTAATAGACATAAATATCCTTTGCCGCCAATACTCTCGGAAGGACCTTTTTGTACTCCTCGTCCCAGTTGATATCCACCTTATCCCAGAATGCAAAGTTGTACTCCGCTTCCTTCCATATTGTTGAAAGTTCGTATATTTTAAGTTCGTCTGTTAATGTGCGCATATTGTTCTCCTCCTATAAAAAATCCCCGACAGCCTGTTGCAAGACCGCCGGGTGTATATTACCAAGTCTTTGAAAACAGTATTAAATTTACAAACAGTATATTTGCCACACACTGCGCTATCAGGCTTACTGTAGCAAAATCATACCCAAGCTTTTCGTGCTTGCTTGCCATGTCGTGCAGCCCTAATATAAAGGGGAGCAGACATACCTCAAAATCATAGAAGAAAGCAAAAGCCGCCGTTGAAAGCCCTCCGAAAAGCACCTTTTCATCAAGCGTCATCGTTATCAAAAACGAGCCCTTGTTTACAAGCAGTATCAGCATTATCACAGCTTCAAATATCGACAACGCAAGATATATGAAAGCATATGTGCATACAAAAAGCCTGTCATCATCGCACTTCGAGCTGAAATACTTCTTAAGCGGTATGCAGCCGAAGGTGCAGGTAAGATATACAAGCAGCTGTATCCATGAAACGGCCGTGTGGCTCTTTGTTGCAGAGTAGACCATAAACCCTATGATAAGCGGCGCTGCAAACAGCACGCCCTGTAATATGCAGGAAAAGATCATCCCGTTTTTTATGGCCTTGTCTTTTATCAAGCTCTTGTTTTTAATGGTAATCATCACCTAATGTATAATGTCCGGTCATTGCTGCTGATCTTTCTGGTATATCCTGATTATCACGCTCTCTATATCAGTCTCGCCCAAAGCGTAAAGCTCTCTGTCCATAAGAAAAGCGAGTGCCTTGCTGTCAGTGTATATCACAGGCTTGCAGTCAAGCAGGGTGGTACCGTTGTTTTCTATAAATACCCGGCATTTCTGCCCTTTAAAGTCAGTTCCTTCAAGCATATACCTTGCCGAAAGACTAAAGCTGCCGTCCTTGAATATCTGCGTGTCAACTCCGTCAGTGACAGTCTCGCCGCTAAAGAGCTCACCCTCAGCCCTTGCGTGAAAGTGCAGCATATTTACCGAGAGGTCGTCACTGCTGAGCCCGACGGTATTTGTGATATTAATATATAAAGTCATTACCGGCTCTCTCATAAGTAACTACCTCCTATGTGAATTATAGCACGTTTGATGTTTTCTGTCAATAACAAAAGCCCCGAAAATCCTCCGGGGCTTTGATGTTTGCAGTATTATTCACCAGTGTACTCAGTGCCGTAGTAGCAGGCGAGGTATATCTCCTTAAGCTCGCTTATAAGCGGATATCTCGGGTTAGCGCCTGTGCACTGATCGTCAAATGCATCTTCGCTCATCTGATCGAGAGTTGCAAGGAAGTCCTCCTCCTTGACGCCGTAGTCAGCGATAGTCTTCTTGCAGCCTGCAGTCTCTTTGAGCTCGTCTATCTTGGCAAGCAGCTTCTTGAATGTGTCCTTGTTGTCCTTGCCGAAGATGCCGAGATAGTTGGCTACCTCGCAGTATCTTTCAAGCGTGTGCGGATACTCATACTGTGAGAATGTTCCCATCTTGTGCGGTGCTTCCGATGCGTTGAACTTCATTACATTGTTGATAACAAGAGCGCAGCAGATGCCGTGGGGGAGGTGGTGGTAAGCACCCAGCTTGTGTGCGAGCGAGTGGCCTATGCCTAAGAATGCATTTGCAAATGCCATACCTGCCATAGTCGCAGCGTGTGCCATGTTCTCTCTTGCCTTGTATGCTGTCTGGCCGTTTGCAACGCACTCGGGCAGGTTGTCAAATGTCTGCTTGAGCGAGCGGAGTGCGATGCCGTCTGTAAAATCAGTTGCCATTACCGATGCATAAGCCTCTAAGTCATGTACCATGCAGTCAAGACCCGATGCAGCTGTCAGCCCCTTGGGTGCGCTCATCATCATGTCAGTGTCAACGATAGCCATGTTGGGCAGAAGTGCATAGTCAGTAAGCGGATACTTGTGGCCGGTCTTCTCGTCAGTGATAACTGCGAAAGGTGTTACCTCAGAGCCTGTGCCGGAAGAAGTCGGTATAGCTACAAAGTAAGCCTTCTCGCCCATTTTCGGGAATGTGTATACTCTCTTTCTTATGTCTATGAATCTCATAGCCATGTCCATAAAGTCAGCCTCGGGGTGCTCGTAGAGTACCCACATTATCTTTGCAGCGTCCATAGCCGAGCCGCCGCCGATAGCGATTATAACATCAGGCTCAAAGTCGCTCATCTGCTTAGCGCCTGCAACAGCACAGCTGAGTGACGGGTCGGGCTCTACGTCAAAGAATGTCTCGTGAATTATGCCCAAAGCGTCGAGCTTGTCGGTCACGGGCTTTGTGAAGCCGTTTTTGTAAAGGAAGTTGTCTGTAACGATGAATGCCTTCTTCTTGCCCATTACGTTTTTGAGCTCATCAAGTGCAACAGGCAGACAGCCTCTTTTGAAGTATACCTTTTCAGGTGTTCTGAACCAAAGCATATTCTCTCTCCTCTCAGCTACAGTCTTGATGTTGAGCAGGTGCTTTACACCTACGTTCTCGGATACCGAGTTGCCGCCCCATGAGCCGCAGCCAAGGGTGAGCGACGGTGCGAGCTTGAAGTTGTAAAGGTCGCCTATGCCGCCGTGAGAGGAGGGGGTGTTTACAAGTATGCGGCAGGTCTTCATCTTGTGTGCAAAGTAGTCAATCTTGTCCTGCTCGTTTGCTGCATCAACGTAAAGGGAAGATGTGTGGCCGAAGCCGCCGTCCTTTACGAGCCTGTCAGCTTTTTCGCAGGCATCTTCAAAGTCGTTTGCCTTGTACATTGCAAGTACGGGCGAGAGCTTCTCGTGAGCAAATTCCTCGCTTATGTCAACGCTTGTTACCTCACCTATGAGTATCTTGGTGCTCTCAGGTACCTTGACACCTGCAAGCTCTGCTATTTTATATGCGCTCTGGCCGACTATCTTTGCATTGAGTGCACCGTTTATGATGATAGTCTTTCTTACCTTTTCGGTGTCTTCCTTATTAAGAATGTGGCAGCCTCTTGCCTTGAATTCCTTCTTTACCTCGGCATATATGCTCTTGTCAACGATAACGCTCTGCTCGGAGGCGCAGATCATGCCGTTGTCAAAGGTCTTGGAATGGATAATGGAGTTAACAGCTACCTTTATATCAGCTGACTTGTCGATAACAGCAGGAGTGTTTCCCGCACCAACGCCGAGGGCAGGCTTGCCGCTCGAATAAGCAGCCTTTACCATTCCGGGGCCGCCTGTTGCGAGGATAATGTCAGCTTCCTTCATTACAGTGTTTGTAAGGTCAAGAGAGGGAACATCTATCCACCCGATGATGTTTTCGGGAGCGCCAGCCTCAACAGCAGCCTCCAGAACTATCTTTGCAGCCTCGATAGTGCTCTTCTTTGCTCTTGGGTGAGGGGAGAAGATTATTCCGTTTCTTGTCTTAAGAGCGAGCATAGCCTTGAAAATAGCGGTAGATGTGGGGTTTGTAGTAGGGATAACAGCAGCGATGATACCGATAGGCTCAAGTATCTTCTTTGTGCCGAACTCCTTGTCCTCCTCGACAACGCCGCAGGTCTTTACGTTCTTGTATGCATTGTAGATGTACTCAGCAGCATAGTTGTTCTTGATGACCTTGTCTTCAACAACGCCCATGCCTGTTTCTTCTACAGCCATTTTTGCAAGATATATTCTTGCCTTGTTTGCTGCAAGTGCAGCCGCCCTGAAAATTTTGTCCACCTGTTCCTGTGTGTACTCTGCATAGATAGTCTGAGCTGCTTTTATCTCTGCTATCTTTTCTTCGAGAGCCGCAACATTGTCAATTATCTTCGCCATGTCATTTACCTCCGTTAATAAACAACTGCATTTTCAGGCAATACCGCACAAGGAGCGTGCGCAGATCACGCAGTCAGATCTTTTGTCATATCACCCGGATCTGCCGCAGGAATACTACCGTATATTCCGTATACTAAAGTATGCGGAGACCGAAATGGGTGATATGGCGGAAAATGATAGTAAGATGCTTACAAAGCCGATAGGCGGTCTTTGTGCGGTATTGCCTTAACTTCTCATATAATAATGTAAGTTTCATTACCTTATAATAGTATTATATCAGATTGTTATTTTTTTGTCAATGAGTAAACTAACGGCATTTAGTCTGTTTTTTTATGGTGGTGTTATTGATTTTCAACAAATAATGAATTATCAGTGTATCGTTTGAAAAGATTGTGTTTTGTGCATCTTCAACATAAGGATATCATCCTGTATATCTAAAATGAATAAATCTCCGTCCGAATAATTACCTATAAGCATATTATATCTTAACAAAGTATAAACATTAGTGATTTTAACGAAAAAGCCTTGACATTTTGTATGCTTTGTAGTATACTATTGTATAACAAAACAAGGAATAATGCCTTGTTTATTTTGACAACTGTCTAAAATATAAAGGAGTATTGCTATGGAGCTTAAAAAATTCATCGCTGAGGGCGATATCTATGATGTTTATGAAGATGACGACAGATCTATAAGGGTGTATAAAAAGCCCGAGTATAAAGAGAAGTGCCTTTATGCAGCTCTTACTCATGCAAGATGTGAGACTACAATGGTAAATACTGATATCAAGGTGCCTGTTCTGCATGAGGTCGGCGTAGTTGACGGTAAATGGGCTATCTCGCATGACTGGATAAAGGGTAAGACCCTTTCTCAGCTCATGGCTGAAAACCCTGATAAGATGGATACCTATATCACCCGTATGATAGATATCCAGATGGAGATACACGCACAGTTCATGCCGCTTCTTTCAAAGCTCAAGGATAAAATGGCAAGACAGATAAAGAGCATAGGCCAGATAGACGAGATAAAAAAATATGAGCTTCTTACCCGCCTTGACTCTATGCCTAAGCATATCAAGCTCTGCCACGGCAGCTTCGAGCCTAAGAATATCATTTTCAATGATGAGGGTACTTATGTTATCAACTGGTCTAACGCAAGACAGGGCAACGCATCTGCTGATGTCGCAAGGACATATATGCTGCTCTGCCTCCACCACCCGGAGATAGCTGATAAATACCTTGATAAGTATTGCCTTATGAGCGGTACTTCCAAGATGTATGTACAGCAGTGGCTGCCTATCGTTGCTGCTGCACAGCTTATAAAGAACAAGCCCGAGGAGAAGGAGCTGCTTATGCGCTGGATAGATGTTGTAGATTATTCGTAATTATGTTTGTTATTCTTGTTTGGTCATAAGTTACAGCTTTGTAATTAATTGTTGTACTGATTGCACAAATATTTTTTCGCCGTTTGCTGATGATTTTAGCAAACGGCGATTTTTTGTTACAAAAATATTATATGTATTTACAGAATGTGATGAATGTGATATAATTTAATAGGTTTCTTAAGATAGGTGCCGATATGTGTGAAACAAAGATCATATAAAAAAGAAAAAAGATATAAAAAAATGAAAGGCAGTATAGAAATGAAAAGACTTGTTGCGACACTTGTACTTGCAGGCGTTATGGTCGGGATCAGTTCATGTGCATTCAAGGGAGAAGGATCGGTCTCCGATAACGAAACATCAAATAAGGCTCAGGCAGTAGTCACAGACGCTGTCAAGGACGATAGGGCAAAGCTCTGCGAGCTTCCTGAAGAAGCTAACGGCGCATTCAATACAATAATTAACACTGTCAAGAAGATATGCCCCCTCGAAAAGGGTATGAACAGACAGTATGGCTATAAGGGTCTGGAAAAGGTCGGAGATGCTGATTGCTATCTCTTCTCCGTTTATGACTTTGATGAGGATAATTCAAGCGTCAAGGTCGGCGATTTTGCCAAGGCTGTTGAGGGCGAGATGATCTATAAGCTCGTTGGCAGCAACTATGAGCAGGTCGAGCTCGGCGATGAAGAGCCTGCTGCACTTACTCTTTCCGATAACAGCAATGCATCAAAGAAAATGCTCAAAAATGCAGCAACTCTCGCTGCTGAAAAGGTTCTTGAGAGCTGATAATGAATAATGATTATGATCGGTGCTTATGCACCGATTTTTTTGTTGACTTTTGGCTTGTGAATGTGATATAATTAGTATTACAAAGAGACGTATGATCCGATTTTTTAAAAGGAGCTGATACACTATGGCAGAATTCGCTGTTAAGGGAAATAATTACCGCTTTAAAAAGCTGTTTGAAAAGGCAGGCAGGGGAGAGGATATCACAGTCGGCTTCCTCGGCGGCTCGATAACTATGGGCTGTAATGCAAGTGATGAGAGCAAAAGATATGTAAACCGTATATTTGCCCATTTTCAGGAGATGTTCCCAAAGTCAGAAATGACCCTCGTAAACGGCGGTATAGGCGCTACCACATCTCAGTTCGGCGCAGCAAGACTTTATGACGATGTGCTCAGATTTGACCCCGATATCGTGTTTGTTGAGTTCTCGGTAAACGATGATAATAACGATAAGCACTTTCAGGAGACATATGAGAGCTGCCTGAGAAAGATACTTACCTATAAGACCGAGCCTGCTTGTATGGTCATCAATAACCTTTTCTATGATACAGGCTTTAATGCTCAGGAGATACATAATGAGGCGGCGGCTTACTATGGTGTGCCTGCTGTCAGTGTGCGTGATTATGACTGGCCGAGGCTGCAAAGCGGCGAGCTTAAGCGTGATGACCTCACAGCCGATGGTCTTCACCCCAACGATAAGGGTATGGAGATAATCGCAATGCTTGTAAACGACGCACTTGATGAGATAGCTTCCGAGCCTGCCGATGAGCCTGCTGAGTTCCCCAAAAAGCCGCTTACCAAGGCAAGGTATGATAATGCAAAGCGTTTTGATAACAGAAACTTCACCCCCGAGATAAAAGGCTTCACAGCTGACTCCAAGCCGCAGAGGGATATCACCGATATCTTTAAAAACGGCTGGTTCTCGACCGAGAACGGTGCGTCATTCAAGGCCGAGGTCGAAGCTGCTGTCATATGCGTTCAGTGGCGCAGAACAATAAAACGCCCGGCACCTGTAGCCCTTGCGATAATCGACGGCGACGAGAAGAACGCTGTCACCTTGGACGCAAATTTCGAGGAGGATTGGGGCGATCTTATCTGCCTTACAAAGGTCTTCGAGGCAGACAAGCCTTCAAAGCATACAGTCGAGATAAGGGTCACAGATCAGCCTGATAATAATGTTCCGTTCTACCTTGTTTCTCTTATAACTGCATAATAATACACAAAGCCTGCGGTATCATCTCCGCAGGCTTTGATATTTCTCAGCCGAGCCCTTCCTCGGCTTTTTTCTTTAGCTTGGACATATATATGTGCAATACCAGCGCCCATAACAGCGTCAGAAGTATGAGCGGTATCAGTGCAGTGAACTTTGTAACTATCACCCCGGCTATCAGCGAGAGGATAACACCTGCTGTGTGCAGTCTTTTTGTGAGTGTGTATTCAAACGTTGAAACGATACAGCCTTTTCTGAGCCCTATTACTGTCATCAGCAGTGTGGGGATAACACTGAAAAACAGCGTCACAAGGCTGACACCTATAAATAGTATAAGCATCGTAAATGCTATCATTGCATTTGCTGTATGCCCCATTAGAACTACCGCCCAGGTGATGTCACCGCCGTCAGCATAAATGTCATTGATCTCGCCTGTGTCAATGAAATTGGTATGTCTGAGCACCCCCGAGAATTCAAAGGTGTATCCGAGTGCAAGATACATACACCAGAATATCAGAGCACAGAATAATACTATCCTCAGCTTGCCGCCGGCAGTCATGCTGTTTTGACCCTGTTCCATACATTGCACCTCCAATGAAGTTTGATAGTATTATACTCCGTAAAACAGGTTTTGTCAATAGAAAAGGAGCACACCGTCAGTGTGTGCTCCTTGTGCTTTATTCAAATCTGAATGACCTGAGGTCAAAGTCGGTTCCCGGCAGGAAAGTGAACGAAACTCTGCCCTTGCCGCTTATGCCGCTTATGTCAAATGCCCTCTCGGTGTATTCGCTGCTGCCCTTGAATTCGCAAAGAGTCAGCGCTGTCTCGTTATTGGTGAACTTGAAGTGAATCGAGTTTATGTCAAGCTCCGAGCGGCCTGTGATGATAAGCCTGCCCGGCTGCTTCTCTGTGAAGTCAAACTCGCCGTAGTCGATAACGACATTGTTTCCGATGTGTGTTATCTCACCCTCGCCGACAGTAAAGCTGTCGCCGTATATGTTTTCATAAAGACAAGCGTTTATCTCTGAGAATTCAACATCAGGCTTTTTAAAGCTGATGCTTCTTATCTCAAAACCGTCTGACGAACGTATGCTTATCGTGTGCATACCGGTCAGCTTCTTTGAAAGTGCAAATACCTCCGGCTCGTTGTATGTCAGCCATTGTGAAGGCTTGCAGTATTCGTATGAGCCTATCAGCTCGCCGCTTTCGGGTGTACCGTCAAATATCTCAAAGCTTACAGGCGTCTGCCTGTTCATGTATATCGGAAGGATCATCCTGTCACTTCCGTGCTTGCCGAAGTCTACATTGTCAAATGCCGCATAAGCATCTTTCCCGTTGAGGCTTACGCCCCTCTCGATGCCTGTTGTAACGCTTTCACCTCTTGTGAAAAGACCGCCCACGATGTCTTTGTATGCATCGAACGATGCCTGGCCAAGCCCGTCTGCCGTGAGCTTAAGCACGCTTATCAGCGAGGGCTTCTTCTTTCCGTTTTTGCAAAGTGCTCTGAGATATATCTCGCCGTCGCCCTTGCACCTGATAGTCACACCGTTTGCCGACTGCTCTGTTATTTCTGCGATGTTCGTGTCTATTTCCGAAACGGTCGTCAGGCGATAGGTTATGTCGTCCTTGTATGTGGCATTGCCAGGCTTGCATTCTGTCTTAAAGCTGAGTGTGTCATGCTCCTTGTCAAATGTCTTTCTATCGCCGGTCAGCTCTATCTTTCTTACAGGTGTCTCAGCACCAAACTTTTCAAAGTCCGGTGTGTAAGTGCTTATACTGCTGTTTGCGGATATCCCCTCGTCAGGTGTGCAGGATATCGTCATGAGCTCAAGCTCTGCACCCTCCAGTCCGGGTGATGAAGCCTTTATCTTTATCCAGCCTGCATTCTTTGTTGCTGCGATTATGGCAAGCAGCTTGCCTGAGAATAATCTCCTTGATGATGTCTTGTATTGCTCGTAATCGGTCGAATCACCGTTGTCAAGACCTACGAGCCTGCCCTCGCCGCTGACCTGGATATTCACACGGTCAACTGCATTGTTTACAGGTATGCCGTTCTTGTCATTAGCAGTGATCTGTATGAAGAACAGCTCCTCGCCGTCAGCCTTTGCTGTCATCTTGTCAGCTGCAAGTGAAAGCGAATACGAGTCGCCGAAGCTGCATTTCTCGTCTCTTGCTATCTCACTTCCGTTTTCGTCATATGCAGCAGCCGTGAGCGTACCCTTTTCGTATTTGTGCTTGACGTTGAGTATCAGGCTCTTTCCGTGATAGTGGTCGAGCGCCTTTTCGCCGATAAGCACACCGTTAAGGAATAGCCTTATGAACGGCGCATTTGATACTACGCATATGTCAATGTCCTGCCCCTCGTTGAAATCCCAGTAGGGGTATATGTGTATAAACGGCTTTTTCTTGTAGTCAGTCCACTCGGCCTTGAATATGTAGAAGCTGTCCTTCTCAAAGCCTGCCGTGTCTATCTGCCCGAAGTAGCTGTTCTTTGTTGAATAGGGTGTCGGCTCGCCAATGTAGTCAAAGCCTGTCCATATAAACTGTCCTGCGCAGTAATCAGCGTCCCTGTCAGGTATTATGCAGGCAAGCGTGTTCTTTGCAGCCCATGCAGGCGCTGAATTGCCAAGAGCCGAGCACTGCTCGTCGTCGTCACAGAGTATAGCTTCTTCAAGAGGGAAGTGATATATCCCTCTGCTCTGTACTACAGACGATGTCTCAGAACCGTATATCGCCCAGTCAGGGTGCTCTGCGTGCTGCTTGTCATAAAGCCTTTCGGCATAGTTGTAGCCGGCAGTCTTTAATATGTCAGCGCACTTCTGAGCGCCTTCCCATTGCATGAAGTTCGAGCCGATAGTCACCACGCCGTTTGAGAGTGGGTCATGCTTTCTTACAAGTGCTGCGAGCATCGAGGTTATCTCCTGCCCACGCTCGCTTGCGTGTGTGTCGTATATCTCGTTGCCTATGCTCCAGCCAATAACGCAGGGGTGGTTCCTGTCACGCCTTACCCATGAGCATATGTCCTTGTCTATCCATTCAGGGAAGAACCTCGCATAGTCAAACTCTGTCTTGCTTCGCTCCCACATATCAAAGCCCTCGTCAAGCACAAGAAATCCCATTCTGTCGCAAAGCTCAAGCATTTCCTCAGCAGGAGGGTTGTGGCTCGTTCTGATGGCGTTGATGCCCATGTCACGCAGCTTTAAAAGCTTTCTTTTCATGGCGTGTTTGTTGAATGCAGCACCGAGAGCGCCGAGGTCGTGGTGCTCGCAGGAACCGTGTATCTTCAGCCTCCTGCCGTTTAGCAGAAAGCCCTTGTCAGTTGTAAATTCAGCACTTCTGAAGCCGAATTCGCACTCATATGTGTCGATAAGCTCCTCGCCCTTGTAAAGCTCGGCCTTTAATATGTAGAGCTGCGGGTCAGCAACGCTCCAGAGCTTAGGCTCGCTTATGCTAAGGACTTGTGTGTTCTGTGTGTATTTGAAACCGTCTCTTACTATCTCAGCCGGGAGAGCTTTCTTGTCAAATGCATTGCAGCTGTTTGTGACAGCCGCTGCCTCCTCACGTTCGCCGCCGGATTGTGAATATATTGTCGTCTTTACGCTCAGCTGCTCTGCCGTTTCAGCCTCAGGACGCTCTGTCTGTGAAATGACTGTCACCCTGCCGTCTGTGCCGGCGCTCACATATACTCCGTCTGTGAGGAAGTGTGTCTGTTCGTATCTTTTGAGAGTTACTTTTCTGTATATGCCTGCACCCGAATACCAGCGTGAGTTCGGCGACTGATAGTCTACCCTTACAGCTATCTCGTTTTCTCCAGCTTTCAGGTAGTCGGTCAGGTCAGCTTCAAAAGGCGTGTAGCCGTATTTCCATTCAAAAGCCTGTACGCCGTTTACATATACCTTGCTGTCCATATACACGCCGTCAAAGCGCAGCGATGTCCGCCTGCCGTCCTCAGGGACAGTAAGCGTTCTTTTATACCAGCCTGTAGATGTCTCGTACAGGTCGTTGGTGTTATATATCAGCCAGTCGTGCGGCAGGTCAACAGCCTTAAAGCCCTCAGCGCTGCCGTATTCTGTTCCAAGCGTGCATTTGGCAAACTGCCACCCGTCACAGAAAAGCCTTTCTTCTCTCATTTTCATTCACTCTCCCCGAAATATCTTTGCTTTTATATTATATCACATATTCTCGTTTCTTTCAATATTATTTGTTGAAATAGTATAAATATTTTATCCTTGCTATTTACAATACTGTAAATGTGTGATATAATATGTTTTAATGTAGTGACAATAATAACTGCGAAGGTGATAAATATGAAAAAATTAACTCTTACAAATAATAATATCAAGCCCGTAGGCAGAACTTATTATTTTGAAGATGCTCTCTGGTCGGCTTTTTCCGGTACAGGTGCTGAGTTTGACTTTGAGGGTAAGACCCTTTATGTCACCCTGCTTGCCGATAAGTCCGCCGATGAGGAGGCAAAGGAGAACGTTGCAAGATACGGTGTCTATGTTAACGGTGAAAGAGTATGTGAGGGTACACTTAACGAGCGTGTAACAAAGCTCACAGTTATCAACAGCGAGCAGCCTGTCAAGGCAAGAGTTCAGATAATCAAGCTCTCCGAGTGCGCTATGTCAACAATGGGTATAGACAGCCTTGAAACTGATGACGATGCATCAATTACTCCTGCCCCTGTCAGGGAGAGGAAGATAGAGTTTATCGGCGATTCTATCACCTGCGGCTATGGCGTAGATGATGAAGACCCTCTGCACCATTTCAAGACCTCGACTGAGGACTGCACAGCGGCTTACGCATATAAGGCAGCAAGGGCTCTTGACGCTGACTACAGCCTTGTTTCGATTAGCGGCTACGGTATAATCTCCGGCTATACCGGAACAGCAGAGGAAAAGATAACCGACCAGTTAGTTCCGCCTTATTATCCCACGCTCGGTTTCTCCTATAAGAGCTTTGCCGATAAGCTCGCCCCCGAGGATATCCCCTGGGATTTCAAGCAGTTTGTCCCTCAGGCGATAGTTATAAATCTCGGCACAAACGACGACAGCTATTGCCTTGACCATGAGGACAGACAGCGTGACTATGCAGATAACTATAAGATATTCCTTAAAGTCGTAAGAGAAAAGAACCCCGATGCCTTCATCTTCTGCGGTGTGGGCATAATGGGTACACGTATATATAAAGCACTTGAAATGGCAGTCAATGAGTATAAGGCTGAAACAGGCGATGAAAGAGTGCTTGCTCACTGCTTCAAGGAGCATGATGCCGAGAAGGACGGCTTGGTTGCCGACTACCACCCCATAAGAAAATCACACGACAACGCCTGTGCTGAGATAGCACCTATCATAAAAGATACTATGGGCTGGTAAAATGATAAGAAGAGCTTTACTTATTTTGATGCTTGGAGGAATAATAGCTATGACATCTTGCGGTGAACATACAAGCTGTACGGTTGACAGTGAGCAGCAAAGCCCTGTAACATCCGCCCCCGATACACAGGCGCAGGAGGTCGTAACAAGCGTGCCCATTGGTCACGAAAAGGCTGAGGACTACGGAAAGGTGATAGCTCTGACCTTTGATGACGGTCCGAACACTTCCACTACCGGTGAGGTGCTCGATGTGCTTGAAAAATACGGTGTCAGAGCGACATTTTTCCTGATAGGGGATAATATCACCGAGCAGAGCAGCGAAAACATAAAGCGTGCCTATCAGATGGGCTGTGAGATAGCTAACCATTCAAAGACCCACTCGTATATGAATAAGATGTCCGAGGAGGATATCAAAGCGGAGATAGAGTTCACAAATGATAAGATAAAGGAAGTAATAGGTATCACACCCAAATTCTTCCGCCCACCGTATATCGCAGTCAACAAGACTATGTATGACAGCATCGACCTTACATTTATCTGCGGCTATGGCTGTGATGACTATGATGCAAAGGTCAACGCCGACTATCGCTATGAAAAGACGATAGAGCAGGCCTGCGACGGCGCTGTTATCCTGCTTCACGATTCGGCAGGCAATTTCCAGACAGTGCAGGCTCTTGAAAGGATAATTCCCGAGCTGCTTGACCAGGGGTATGAATTCGTCACCTGCTCTGAGCTTTTCTTTGCCAAGGGCGTGCCTGTTGACCCCGATGATACCAATATGTACAGCCTTGTTCAAAAGCAGGGCTGATGTAAAGCCGCCCCCGTGCGGCTTTCGCTTTGCAGGCAATAGTTTGTTAACTGTTTGTCAATTGACTAAGGTCAATGTCTGTGATATAATACTAATATAGTACACTTTTAGGAGTTGAGTTTTGATGCTTGAACTGAAACAGATCTCCTTCACCGCCGATAATGACGGCACGGAGAAGCAGATAATCAAGGATATCTCCCTGACTATTGATGATAATAAATTCACGGTCATAACAGGCCCGAACGGCGGCGGTAAGTCTACACTTGCAAAGATAATCGCTGGTATACAGAAGCCTCTTTCCGGTAAGATCTTTCTTGACGGTGAGGATATAACAGACCTCTCTGTTACTGACCGTGCAAAGGCAGGCATAGGCTTTGCGTTCCAGCAGCCTGTAAGGTTCAAAGGCCTTACAGTGCTCGACCTTTTAAAGATCGCCTACGGAAAGCCTATCAAGGTCAGCGAAGCGTGCTCTTTCCTCTCTGAGGTGGGACTTTGCGCTAAGGATTATATAAACCGTGAGGTCAATGCATCTCTCTCGGGCGGCGAGCTTAAGAGGATAGAGATTGCAACAGTCCTTGCCCGTGACCCGAAGATAGCAGTATTCGACGAGCCCGAGGCAGGCATAGACCTGTGGAGCTTCCAGAACCTTATCAGAATATTTGAGAATATGCGTAAAACGGTCAGCGGCCGTTCTATCATAGTAATATCCCACCAGGAGAGGATACTCAATATCGCCGATGAGATAATCGTCCTTGCAGACGGCGCTATCTTGAAGCGTGGCCCTAAGGACGAGATACTTCCCTCGATAACAGGTACCGATTCGGTAGTTACCTCGTGCGAGATGCTTGATAAGGAGGTAAGAAAATGACACAGCTCGATGAGATACAAAAGCGCCTTATAAGCGAGGTCGCAGACCTGCATGATATCCCCGAGGGGGCATATAATTTCAGGGCTAACAGCACCCTCGCCGGCAGAAATACAACAGCGAATATAGATATAAAAACTAAAGAGGACAAGCCCGGTATTGATATCATAATCAAGGAAGGCACAAAGAATGAGAGCGTTCATATCCCTGTTGTCCTCAGCCAGAGCGGTATCAAGGAAACAGTGTATAACGACTTCTATATCGGCGATAACAGCGATGTTCTCATAGTTGCCGGCTGCGGTATTGATAACTGCGGCACACAGGACAGCGAGCATGACGGAATCCACCGCTTCTTTGTCGGCAAGAATGCTAAGATAAAGTATGTCGAAAAGCACTACGGCTCGGGCGACGGCAAGGGTAAGCGTATCCTTAACCCTGTCACCGAAGTCTATATGGACGAAGGCTCGTCTATGGAAATGGAAATGGTGCAGATAAAGGGCGTTGATTCGACTGAGCGCACCACAAAGGCAGAGCTTAAGGCAGGTGCCAAGCTCGTGGTGCATGAGCGCCTTATGACCCATGGCGAGCAGAAGGCCTACAGTATCTATAATGTTCACCTTAACGGCAAGGGCTCGTCTGCTGATATCGTATCACGTTCAGTCGCAAGAGATAATTCCTACCAGAAGCTCGATATGTGTATCCTCGGCAACGACGAGTGCTCCGGCCATACCGAGTGTGACTCTATCATTATGGATAACGGCCGTATCCTTGCAGTTCCTTCGCTTGAAGCAAACAGCGTTGACGCAATGCTTGTTCATGAGGCAGCTATCGGCAAGATAGCAGGCGACCAGCTGATAAAGCTGATGACTTTAGGCCTTACCGAGCAGGAGGCAGAGGAACAGATAATAAACGGCTTCTTAAAATAATTAATATAACGAAAAAAACGGTACTCATCACGAGTGCCGTTTTTCTCTTAGGAAGGAAATTTATTGAAGGAAAAGATTATGAAAAAGCGTGTTTTATCACATCATTCTGCCGCCTCTGCCGCCGAAGCCGCCCATGTCTCCCATGTTGCCGCCTCTGCCGCCGCCCATCATAGTGGGTGTGGGTATCTCGCTTACCTGCTCGCCGTTTATGATTATTGTGCCGCCTGTGAATGTTGTCGTGCCGTCATAGTCAAATGATTCGGAAGGTCCCGAAACAGGGTAGGAAACGTTTATAGTTCCGCCGGATACGGTTACGTTTCCGTTTGAGTCGATGCAGTCAACGTCATTGCCGTTCATTGATATCGAAAGCTCGCCGCCTGTCATCTCAAAGCATACTGTGTATGCATTTGTTTTCTGTGCTGTGTTTATGCCGTCGTCAGTTGCCGAAATGTCTATGCTGCCGCCGTTTATCTGTACACAGGTGCTCTCTATGCCTTCAGATGAGCTTATCCTGAATTCTCCGCCGTCTATCTGTACGACTGCCGTTCCCTGTATGCCATCGCTTGCTGCTGTGATGTCAAAGCAGCCGCCGGAAATGTATATGTAACCCTGTGTGCTGTCGTCGCTGTTTTCAGAGTGCAGCCCGTCCTTCTGGCTGTTTATAACAAAGCAGCCGTCAGCTATCCTTATAGAATCGTTTGCTTCTATTGCATCAAGTGCAGATGTTATGCTGTATGTTCCGCCTGTAACCTTGATGTCGTCCTTGCCTGTGATGCCGTTGCCGGTCGAGCTTATCGTCAGTGAAGCTGTGCCGTTTAATACTATGTCGTCCTTTGAGTAGATGACTGCATCAGTGTTTGTGTCGCCGTCTGCTGTGAAGCTGCCAGTCACGCTTAAGCTGCTGTCACTTGCAGTTGTTATAAATACTTTGTCTGCACTAATAACATATATCACAGGTGTGCTGTCGTTTGTTATATCTGCTCCGTCAAGTACTATCTGTACCTTGTCCTCATCGCCTGCTTCTACCTTTACAGTGAAGTTGCTTGCCTTGCCGCTTATCACATATACGCCGGCTTCTGTTATCTCAGCTGTTTTGCTGTCTTCTGCGGTTATGCTTACTGCATCTTCCGTATCAGCTGCCTGTTCAAGATCACGGTCGGTGAACATATCGCCAGTGTCGAGTACAGAGTCATCACTTGATGCTACATTATCGCTGCCCTCACTGAGCTTTACGCTCTCAGTTATCGTCTGCTCCGAGTCAGTTGTGCTTTCACTGCTGCCGAATGTGTATGTTACAGATGACGATGAGCTGCCGTCTGAGGAGACTGTCTTGCTGCCTAAAGTTGTATCCGAACAGCCTGCAAGTATCATTGTTACTGCTATGGCCGCTGCTGTTAAAGATAAGTATCTGTTATTTTTCATTGTTTATCCCGCCCTTTCCTTAGCTGTTGTATTCATTATAACCGCCTAAACTTAAAACAAACTAAATCAAATGTGAAATTGCGGTGAAACTTTATGAAATGGCTGTGATAGCTCCCAGGTGTCACCCAAGAGCCTTTGGTAATATAATATAGTATGTATTACGAATACCCGCTAAATATAAAAAACGGGGTAGAATATGCCCGCAGGTGGGCGTATTCAAGAAACCCCGTGTTCTATGATTTTGACCACCTCGGCGGCGACTGTACAAACTTCGTTTCCCAGTGTATCTATGCCGAGGGTGCTGTCATGAACTATACCCCCGACCTCGGCTGGTACTATGTTTCACTCGGCGACCGCTCGGCCGCCTGGACTGGTGTCGAGTATTTCTACCGCTTTATTGTCAGCAATAAAGGCAGAGGCCCCTTCGGTGAGCTGACACCACTTTATAATGCACGCCCGGGAGACGTTATCCAGCTTGGTAATGAAGCCGGCTTTTATCACTCACTGTATGTAATAAGCACTCAGGGCGGTATGATATACGTCGCTGCCCATACCAATGATACCTATGGCAGACCGCTTTACAGCTATTCCTATGAGAAAGCGAGGTGTATCCATATAATAGGCGCACGCCGCTAAAAGCAGTTGCTCTCAAAGGTGTCAAGCCCCTTTGCAAGAATGAGGTATTCCGTATCGAGCAGTGTCGTGTAGTGAATATACGGCGGTGAGCGCAGATCAATTGGCTCCTGTGTCAGCTCCGGTGATAAAGCAATGTGTATGCTGAGCCCGCCGTTTTCATTGCTTAAAGATATCTCTCCGCCGCAGCGTGCAGTGTATAGCCTTGCCATGTACAGTCCGAGCCCTTCGCCGCCGTCATTCTTAATGAGGAAGGGCTTTTTGGTCTGTTCTGCGATCTTCATGTCTATACCGCCGCCATTGTCTGTCATGTGAATGCAAAAGCGCCCGTTTTCCTTGTATATCCTGATGTGAGCTTTCTTGTTCTCGCTTTTGTTGTGCAGATATGCATTTGCTATCAGATTGGCGATAACGCATAGCAGAACTTTCATATCGCTGCGCAAAAACAGCTCCTTTTCAAGCTCGTAAGTAAACTCATACCTGTTTTTCTTTGCTATGTGCGCAGTGTTATCAAGAAAAGGCCTTAGGTAGTACCTCACACTGTGCAGGTCAAGATCATCTGAAAGATCAATAAGCCTTCTCAGCTCGCAGGCGTTTATGTATCCGCTCAGAAGAGATATGTTTTGCTTCTTTATGCCGTCACTCAGCTGCTTTTCTTCTACCGGGTCAGTTATTATCTTAGACAATTCAAGATAATGTGCCGCCTTAACATACAGCTTCGCACTGAAGCTTTCGTAAAGCTGATTGTATTTGTCACTTCTCATGTATGAAAGCAGATCATTCTCGTCATATCTGCTGAACAGATAAAACGGCTCGCCGCCAAGCGTTATCTCGGTCTTCATCAGGGGGATAGTCTCATTCAGCCGCCTGACTGCGCAGCCTGATGCATCACGCATGAATTTCCCTTTGGCAAGATCAATGTCATTTGTCCATTTCAGCCTGTAGTTTTCGTCGGTTATCATTATACCACGCCGGCTGCTTTCAAACATCGCCGCAGCTGCCGCAAGGCTCTTTCTAAGCTCTGTATCAATCATATTAGTGCCCTCCCACCATATATTACCGCCTATATTGTACCATATAATGTGTCGGAAAGTCAATGGCCTTGTTTGTTGACATCAGGAATAAATGGGTGTATAATATGAGTATAATAACAAAAGTGAGGGAAATAATAATGAGAAAGACAAAGATAGTGTGTACGATAGGTCCTTCTACCGACGATGAGCAGATACTCCGTGAGCTTATGCTCGGCGGAATGAATGTTGCGAGATTCAATTTCTCCCATTCAAGCTATGATGAGCATAAAAGGCGCTTTGAAATGGTGGACAGGCTGAGAAAGGAACTTGATATACCTGTAGCTACACTTCTTGATACCAAGGGTCCTGAGATAAGACTTAAGAACTTCAAGGACAATAAGCCGGTTGAGATAGCAGACGGTGATGAGTTCGTTCTTACTACCCGTGATATCGAAGGCGATGAAAAGCAGGCTTCCGTGACCTTCGAGCATCTTCCTAAGGACGTTAAGACGGGCGATGCTATACTTATAAACGACGGTGTCATCGAGCTTAAGGTAAAAAGCGTCAGGGGACAGGATATCACTTGTGAAGTCATCCACGGCGGCACACTCTCTGACCATAAGGGCATAAACGTGCCCGGAGTCAAGCTCTCTATGCCTTATATATCAGATGATGATATGCATGACCTTGAATTCGGCGCAAAGATGAGATATGATTTTATCGCAGCATCTTTTGTAAGAACAGGTGCAGATGTCGTTTATCTTCGTAAGTTCACCCAGTCGCTCGGCTGGTATGACGTCAGGATAATCGCTAAGATAGAGAATATGGACGGCGTTGAGAATATCGACGAGATACTTGCAGCCTCTGACGGTGTCATGGTCGCAAGAGGTGATATGGGCGTTGAGATACCCTTTGAGCAGATACCTGCTATCCAGAAGGATATCATACATAAGGCATATAACGCCGGTAAGGTAGTCATAACAGCTACACAGATGCTCGAATCCATGATAAATAACCCCCGCCCGACCCGTGCTGAGATAACCGACGTTGCAAATGCTATTTATGACGGCACATCAGCTATCATGCTCTCAGGCGAGACAGCTGCCGGTAAATTCCCTGTCGAGGCGGTCAGGACAATGGCTCTTATCGCTGAGACGACAGAAAAGAATATCAACTACGCCAAGCGCTTCAAGATGCGTGAGGATACAAAGAGCGAGTCAGTCACTGAGGCTATTTCCCATGCAACAGTTACTACAGCAAATGACCTTAACGCAAAGGCTATAATCACAGTCACCAAGGGCGGCGGCACGGCAAGGATGCTCTCAAAATACAGGGCGGACTGCCCGATAATCGGCCTAACGACCGACCCGACCACGCTCAGACAGCTCAGTATGTCGTGGGGAGTTATCCCAGGGCTCATCGCAGAGCAGACAAGCACCGATGACCTTATGACAGCGGCTATCGAGTGTGCTCTGCAGCACGGCTGGCTCAGCCACGGTGACCTGACAGTTATCACTGCCGGTGTTCCTCTCGGTGTCAGCGGCAATACTAACCTTATCAAGGTCGAAACAGTCTGAAAGATTTTAGGGGCGTACAGTTTTGTGCGCCTTTTTTATCTTGCCTATGTTAAAATCTTATCAAAAATGCTTTAAAAATTTACTCAATTGTAAAAGTTTAAGCAGCGGTGTTGACATTCTAAGTTATGTGTATTATAATGTTTAAGGATGCTAAACCACAATATATAGTATGTGATGTATAGAGTTGTCTCTATATACAGAAATACAGCGTGATGGGTCGCTGTTTTTGTGATAATTGACAAACTGACGGTAAGGAGAGATAGCTATGAAGAATTTTTTTGAACCCGAGTGGGAAGGCTTCGAGCAGGGCAAATGGTGCGGCTCGGTTAATGTGCGTGATTTTATCCAGAAGAATTTCACCCCCTATGACGGTGATGACAGCTTTCTTACAGGGCCTACCGAAGCTACTAAGAAGCTCTGGGCAAAGGTCTGTGACCTTTCCGAGCAGGAGAGAGCAGCAGGCGGCGTTCTCGATATGGATACAAAGATAATCTCTACCATTACCTCGCACAATGCCGGCTACCTCGACCGGGAGCTCGAACAGATAGTTGGTATACAGACGGACAAGCCTTTCAAGCGTTCGCTCCAGCCTTTCGGCGGTATCAGAATGGCTCAGGCTGCCTGCGAGCAGTATGGCTATAAGGTTGACGACAGCGTGGTCGATCTCTTTACAAGATACAGAAAGACACATAATCAGGGCGTTTTCGATGCTTATACCCCCGAGATGAGAAAGGCAAGACACGCCGCTATCATCACAGGTCTTCCCGATGCCTACGGCAGAGGCAGGATCATAGGCGACTACAGACGTATCGCTCTTTACGGTGTTGATAAGCTCATTGAAGATAAAAAGCATCAGATAGATACCTCCCTTGTGAGAATGACCTCAAAGAATATCCAGCTTCGTGAGGAGCTGGCAGAGCAGGTGAGGGCTCTCTATGAACTCAAGACCCTCGGCCAGATATATAACTGCGATATCTCACGCCCTGCAAAGAACGCCAAGGAAGCTATCCAGTGGCTCTACTTCGGCTACCTTGCAGCTGTCAAGGAGCAGAACGGTGCAGCAATGTCTCTCGGACGTACATCTACATTCGTAGATATCTATATCAAGCGTGACCTTGACAGAGGTCTTATCACTGAGCAGCAGGCTCAGGAGTATATCGACCACTTCATCATGAAGCTGCGTATCGTTAAGTTTGCAAGAACTCCTGAGTATAACTCGCTTTTCTCAGGCGACCCGACATGGATAACCGAATCTATCGGCGGCGTTTCTGTAGACGGTGTGCCTATGGTCACAAAAACATCATTCAGATATATCAATACACTCAATAACTTAGGCCCTGCGCCCGAGCCGAATATGACTATCCTCTGGTCAACAAGGCTCCCTGTCAACTTCAAGCGCTTCTGCGCTAAGATGTCTATCAAGTCCTCTGCTATTCAGTATGAGAACGACGATATGATGAGAGTTACACACGGTGATGACTATGCTATCGCCTGCTGCGTATCTTCAATGGTCGTTGGTAAGGAGATGCAGTTCTTCGGCGCAAGAGCAAACCTTGCAAAGTGCCTGCTCTATGCGATAAACGGCGGTGTCGATGAGCGCCTCGGCATACAGGTCGGCCCTAAGTACCGTCCTGTTGAGGGTGATTACCTCGACTTTGACGACGTAATGGAAAAATATGACGATATGATGGAATGGCTCGCAGGGCTTTATGTAAATACCCTCAACGTTATCCATTATATGCACGATAAGTATAGCTACGAGAGACTCCAGATGGCTCTCCACGACAGAGATGTCAAGAGATACTTCGCAACAGGTATCGCAGGCCTTTCGGTCGTTGCAGATTCCCTCTCGGCTATCAAGTATGCAAAGGTAAGAGTTATCCGTAAGGATATCGAGATAAAGGATAAGGACGGCGAAGTTATCGACATTGCAAAGAATGTTGTCGTTGACTATAAGGTCGAGGGCGATTTCCCGAAATACGGCAATAACGACGACAGAGTAGATAAGCTCGCAGTTGACCTTGTCAAGACATTTATGGATAAGATAAGAAAGCACCACACCTACCGTGGCGGCGTTCCTACAATGAGCATACTTACTATCACATCAAATGTCGTATACGGCAAGAAGACAGGTAATACTCCTGACGGCAGAAAGATGGGCATCCCGCTCGCTCCCGGTGCAAACCCGATGCATGGCCGTGATACACACGGTGCAGCAGCATCGCTCTCGTCAGTAGCAAAGCTGCCTTTCAGACACGCACAGGACGGTATATCCAACACCTTCACCGTTATCCCCGATGCGCTCGGTAAGGATCAGGTGTTCGTAGGCGATATAGATATAGACTCTATCTCGAAGGAGCTCGGCACTTATGGGAATGATGAGTAAAAAGGAAGACGACGGCAAGGTAGATGAACTGGTCGATATGATCGACAGGCTCATGGCAGACGGCTCAGGATCTCTCGTTATAGACGTTGATGAAAACGGCGAGGGGATAAAGGTCAGCACCTGCCAGTCAGGTGACTGCACAGGCAGACAGACAGCCTGCTGCCAGCCGAACGAGATCTCTCAGGACGACTGATAACATAATAAACAGGAGGTTTTTATCATGGCAGTAACAGATGCACAGATCGATAATCTTATTTCATTGCTTGACGGTTATGTAGAAAAGGGCGGCCACCACCTGAACGTAAATGTTCTCAACAGAGAAACACTTCTCGATGCTCAGGCTCACCCCGAGAAATACCCCCAGCTCACAGTGAGAGTTTCCGGCTATGCCGTAAACTTTATAAAGCTCACAAAGGAGCAGCAGGACGACGTAATATCCCGTACCTTCCACGAGCAGCTCTGATAAAGATTTCAAGCCTCTGTTTTCAGGGGCTTTTTTGTTGACTTGTTGGTTTACTTGTGCTATAATAATTCAAAAGGGGGCGTTTGTATGGAGGAGAAGAAGATACCCGAGATAAAGCATGACTGGAAGATGAAAATAATGGTGTGGGCGCTTTGGTATACTATTTGCTTTGCAGCAGGTGTGGTGCTGTCAGTGCTCTTTGTAACTAAGCAGACCGAGCCCGACCCGACGGACAGGACTGTCCACCGACTTATATTTGCAGCACTTGCGGGCATATTCATAGAAGTAGTGCTGTTCAGCCTTGTTTTCCCGATAATACTTGGCAAGGAGAGAAAGGCGTATAAAGAAACGCTTTTGCGTATCCGTGATGAGGGCTATACCCCTGCGCTCGTTCAGTTTATGACCGAAAATCACCTTAGAGTCTCTGCCGACAGCAAAAAGGTAGGCTATGCAAATGGCTATGCCCTCTACCTTACCGATGCTGCGATAATCTCTCACGATTATGACAGGGCGCTCTATTACAGTGACCTTGTGAATACTGCCGAGCTTTTCAGGTATAATACGATAGGAATGATTATGGAGCAGGTCATCTACTACGGGCATAGGATCCAGATAGCCGCCTTTACACACAATATCCCCGCCTGTGAGCAGGTGATGAGTGAGGCACAGGGGCTTTATAATTCGACAAAGGGCAGAAACCCCGCAATAGATTATATGATAGACGGCTCGGTGTTTGAGTACTACTTCGCCATTGGCGACCTTGCACGCTGCGAGGCGCTTATCAAGCCCTATGAGCAGTATGAAGAGCTTAAATATGCCGCTTATCAGAGCATGGGTCGGGTCTTTGCCAAGAAAGGCGATACCTATGCCGCTAATGAGTTCTTTGATAAGGCGATACTCGCTGCAAGAAACGGCTTTTTAAAGCAGGTCGCCGAGAACGAGCGCCGTTTTGCATTAAATAACGGGGGCGTGCAGTGATGACAGGCTATATCCATTCCACAGAATCCTTCGGCACAGTCGATGGTCCCGGGGTGCGCTTTGTGGTGTTCATGCAGGGCTGCCCTATGCGCTGCCTTTACTGCCATAACCCAGATACTTGGGCTGTTGGCAAGGGGGAGAAGCGCACGGCACAGAGCCTAATTGATGAGTATGAATCACTTAAGGAATTTTTAAAAAACGGCGGTATCACTGTCACCGGCGGCGAGCCGCTCATGCAGTTAGATTTCGTTACCGAGCTGTTTACACTTGCTAAAGCTAAGGGCATACACACCTGTATCGACAGCTCAGGTATAACATTCACCCCTGATGATACCGAAAAGTTTGACAAGCTCATATCCTTGACAGACCTTGTTATGCTCGATATCAAGCATATCGACCCCGAACGCCATAAAGCCCTCACAGGCCATGAAAATAAAAACATCCTTGCATTTGCAGAGTATCTTTCAAAGAAAGGCATTCCTGTGTGGATACGCCATGTGCTTGTGCCGGGTGTCACAGACGACGAGCATTTTCTGTTTGAGCTTGGTCGCTTTATAGGCGGTATCAAGACACTTAAAGCCCTCGATGTCCTGCCTTATCATACTATGGCAAAGTCAAAGTATCAGAGCCTCGGTATCCCGTATCCGCTTGGAGATATCCCGCCTGCTTCAAAGGAGCAGGCAGCCCATGCCCGTGATGTGATAATGAAAGGCCTGTATGACAGACTGTCAGGTAAAGGCTCACACTAATAAATGAATATAAGCTAAACCCCGGAGTTTCATTGCTTCGGGGTCATTCTTTTCTATGATTTGGTATTCGACCAAGTCCGCATTTGTTTGAAAATTATAAAAATTATTTATTCCCGGTTGACAAATTGGTGAAAATATAGTATAATATATATGAATATATATGTATAGGGTGGTGCATGCTTTGAAACAGTTCCAATTCAACTATGTTAATGATACATCATTTGTAAGAGAGCTCAGAAAGCTCGCTCAGTGGAGGAAGACGATGATAACATCGGCTGTCCTTTTCCAGATCTATTCCCAGACAGTAGAAAGGGATAAGCTCAGAAAAGTATGTGACCTTATCACGCAGGAGATGCCTGATGCTCTGTATATGGGCTGCTCGACTAACGGCAATATCCTTAACGGTGAGTTTTCAAAATATGATATCGCCGTTACCTGTACCGTTTGTGAATACCCAAATACAAAAATGGCGCTTAAGCAGTTTATCCTCACTCCCGAGACTGAGGTGAGCGTTACTGATGAGGTCATCAGCTATGTTGATTCTAATCCGTGGGTAAAGGCTGTTGAGATGCTCGTTGTCATTCGGGGGCTGTCTATGACAGGCTTCTGTGATAGGCTCGATAAGCTAAGAGATGATGTGCTCGTTTTCGGCGGCGGTGCTTTCGTGCCTGATTTCGGCGATAATGCCTGCGCATTTTCAAGTGAAAAGGGCTATATGGACAGGGGCGTTGTTTTCCTGTTCATCGGCGGCGATGATCTGCATATCGACAATACATATATCACAGGCTGGAAGCCTCTTGGCCGTGAGCTCAATGTCACCCGTGCAAAGGGCGTCTATCTCAATGAGCTCGATAATAAGCCTGCGTTTGATACCTACTACAGATACCTTAATATCAAGAATGACGAGCATTTCTTTACGAATACTCTTGAATTTCCGTTTGTATATGACCATAACGGTATAACCATACTCAGAGCGCCTGTCGCAAGTCTGCCTGACGGCTCGCTTGAAATGACAGCCGATATCAAGGAAAACGTAAAGGCCCGTATAGCGTACGGTGACCCGTGGACTATCCTCGAATCAGTAAGAAGCGGTGCAGAGGGTATTAGAGCATTCCAGCCTGAGGTCATACACGTTTTCTCCTGTGCGGCAAGACGTACCTTCTGGGGGGAGGACGAGGTGTCTAAGGAGACTATTCCGTTCCAGACGCTTGCACCGACGTCAGGCTTCTATACCTCGGGCGAGTTCCTGCGCTCTGATGGTCATGTCAACCAGCATAATGTGACTTTAGTCGTTGCAGCTATGCGTGAGGGTGAGCTCCTTGGCGATTATAATGACAGCTTTGAGATGAAGGAGGAGAGCTTCTCCGGTAAGGTGTCTATGATAAACCGCCTTGCAACATTTATCGAAGCTGCCACTGAGGAGCTTGAAGAAGCAAATGCCAAACTTGCAAAAATGGCTGTTACAGATGCTCTTACTGGGCTCTATAACAGAGGTGAGATACAAAGACAGATATCAAGCGGCATCAAGAAAGGCAATACCGTTTCTCTCGTGATGCTCGACCTTGATAATTTCAAGAGCGTGAATGATACCTTCGGCCATAAAGAGGGCGATAATGTCATAAGAGGTATAAGCTCTATCATGACTGATACGCTCGCTTCGATGACCGAAAACGGCAGAGCCGGTAGGTGGGGCGGCGAGGAGTTTATGATACTCCTTGAAAATGAAGATGCAAATAAGGCAGAAGACGTTGCCGAGAAGATAAGGAAGACATTTTCTGAAGCAGAGTTCCCGTCCTGCGGCAAGCGTACTGTCAGCATCGGTCTTACAAAGGTTAAAAGCGGCGAGTCTGCCGATGCGGCTGTCATGAGAGCGGATAATGCTCTCTACGAAGCTAAGGACACCGGCAAGAACAAGGTCGTTGTCTATTGATAATTCCAGCATGGCGCTGAGAGTATCGGGGTGATACTATGAATGAGAAAAATGATATCCGAAAAAACATGATAGACAGGCTCTATGAGGCTATGACAATGATCGCCGAGGGCTGCTATGTGTATGTCTGTGATATCAAATATGACTACTCACGCTGGAGCGAGCGTGCGGTGGATTATTTCGGCCTGCCCGGAAAGTATATGGTAAATGCCGGTGGGATATGGGCAGGGCATATACATGAGGATAATAAAGAAGTATATAATAAGCAGATAGAATCCATATTTGCCGGCAGCGGCAGCGGCCACGATATGCAGTACCGTGCAAGGCGTGCAGACGGCGAGTATGTTGTGTGTACCTGTAAGGGCACAGTGCTGCGTGATAACGACGGAAATCCTGATTTTTTCGTCGGCTCTATCAAGAATAACGAGAGCGTCGGCACTGTCGATACACTCACAGGCCTTAAGAACCTCTACGGCTTCTTTGAGGACTTAAAGGGCATCTTCTGGCAGCGTAAGTGGTCAACTATCATGCTTGTCGGCATCACAGGCTTTTCTGACATAAATGATGTATACGGCTATAGCTTCGGCAACCGTGTGCTCCAGAGCCTTGGCAGGTATCTGGAGGGCGTATTTGCCGGCAGGGGAAACGTTTATCGTATGGACGGCACGAAATATGCTGTCCTGACAAGCGAAATGACCCTGCTCGAACTCGAACAGCTGTATAAGATGCTCCGTGACAAGCATACACACGATTTCTATGTTGACGGCAAGCACCTTAGCCTTTCACTCAATGCAGGTGCTATAGTTTTGGATAACTTTGAGATAACCAAGGAAACAGCGTATTCCTGTCTCAGGTATTCCTACTACCGCTCAAAGCTCAAAAAGCTCGGCGAGCTCGTGGTGTTTGAGGATACCCTGTCTGATGAGAACCGCCAGACAGTTGAAAAGATAAACGTGATAAGAAACAGCATAACCCAGAACTGCTCAGGCTTCTATCTTTGCTATCAGCCTATAATGGACGCTAAGAATGAGACGCTCAAAGGCTTTGAAGCACTCGTGCGCTGGCGAAATGAGGAATACGGCTCTGTTCCGCCTATGCAGTTTATCCCTATCCTTGAACAGGACTCGCTTTTCAATGAGCTCGGCACATGGATACTCAGGACTGCGATGATAGACGGCCTTGACCTCTTAAAACGCTATCCGGGTATAATAATCAATGTCAACCTTTCCTATACTCAGATAGAAAAGCATGATTTCGTCAATGAGGTGATGAGCCTTCTCAAGGAAACAGGCTTCCCGCCTGAAAACCTCTGCCTTGAGATAACCGAGCGTTGCAGGCTTCTTGATACCGAACTGCTCAAAAAGATGTTCGGGGCGCTGCGTGCTAACGGTATTAAGGTCGCACTCGATGACTTCGGAACAGGCTTCTCATCTATCGGCGTGCTCAGAGAGCTGCCCGTAGATACTGTCAAGATAGACAGAGAGTTTGTCAAGAATATAGAAAACAGCGAGTCTGACCAGAATACTGTAGAGTTCATATCCGGTCTTGCTAATGCCTTTGCCGCTGAGGTGTGCGTTGAGGGTGTCGAGACTGAGAGCATGAGAGATTTTCTCAGGCATTTCCTTGTAAACAGCTTCCAGGGCTACCTCTATTCAAAGCCTGTTACCAAGGAAGAGATATTCAATAAATAATAAACTACTTCTGCCCGGCGATGAACGGGCAGATTTTATGAGGGGGTGTTTTGTCTGCTCAGTAAGTATAATATCAGAAGGCGTTTCCGCATTTACGGCAGAGTGCAGGGCGTGGGATTCAGATACCGTGCATACTACGCCGCAAGAGAATACGGCGTTACCGGCTTTGTCAGGAACCTGAGCGACGGCTCTGTTGAAATGGAGGTCCAGGCCCCTGAGGAGTGTATAGATAAAATGTTTCTCGCAATAGAGAAGGGAACGTTCATCAGGATAGACAATGTCGAAGTAAAGGATATCCCCGTCGAGGAAGATGAGCGTGAATTCAGGGTGACTGAATAAGTTTTTGATAAAGGAGCAGTATATGTCTGAAAGTATATTTGATAAGCCTGTTGACAGATCCGGCACATATTCAGCAAAGTGGGATATAAAAGACGGCGAGCTTCCTATGTGGGTGGCTGATATGGATTATTTAACAGCCCCTGCTGTTACGCAGGCTCTCGTTGAGCGGGCACAGCACGGCGTGTTCGGCTATACCGATGTGCCTGATGAGTGGTATGAAGCCTATATCTCGCACTGGCAGAGCCGCCATAATGTGACATTAAACCGTAAAGGCCTTGTCTACAGTGCAGGTGTAGTGCCTACAATATCAAGCGCTGTAAGAAAGCTCACTACCCCAGGCGAGAATGTCTGCCTTATGACGCCGGTGTATAATATCTTCTATAACTGCGTAAAGAATAACGGCAGGAATGTCATAGAATCACCTCTTGTATACGATGGGCAGCGTTATCATATTGATTTTGAAGACCTTGAAGCCAAGCTCTCTATGGGACAGACTACGATGCTCCTGCTTTGTAACCCCCAGAACCCTGCCGGCATTATATGGAGCTGTGATGAGCTTGCAAGGATAGGCGAGCTTGCTTACGATAACGGAGTAATAATAGTGTGCGATGAGGTACACTGCGATATCACATATCCCGGTAAGGAGTACGTTCCGTTTGTCAGCGTCAGTGAAAAATGCCGTATGTGCTCAGTCACCTGTATAGCACCTACCAAGGCGTTCAATATAGCAGGCATACAGACATCTGCTGTCTATGCCGAAAACCGCACACTTCGCCATAAGATATGGCGTGCGCTCAATACCGATGAGGTCGGCGAACCGAATGCCTTTGCAATAGCCGCCACAATAGCAGCCTTCGGAAAGGGTATTCAGTGGCTCGATGAAATGAGAGAGTATGTTTATAAGAATATGCTCGCAGTAAAGGCTTTCCTTGAAAGTGAGCTGCCAAAGGTCAGGCTCTACCCTTCCGAGGCGACATATCTTCTCTGGCTCGACCTTTCGGCTTATGGCGTTCCGTCAGGTGTGCTGCAAAAGAAGATACGCTCACATTCCGGGCTTTTTCTCTCAAACGGTGAGATATACGGCGGCAACGGCAAGGATTTTCTCAGAATGAATGTCGCCTGCCCTTTGTCATATGTAAATGACGGCCTGCAAAGGCTCAGAGACTCGCTTGCCGCTATTGATAGGGGAGAGCTTTAGGGCAACACCGCACAAAGACCGCCTGAAGGCTTTGTACGCAACTTACTTGCATCTTTTCCGTCATATTACACATTTTTTCCTTGAAATACGGTAGTATTCTTTCGGAAAATCTGTGCAATCTGACGAAAAAGCTGACTGCGCAATTTGCGCACAATCTTCGTGCGGTGTTGCCTTAGTTAAAAAAGTATATAATTATATACTTATGATACGGTTATATTTGATAGTTTTAACTATTGACTTTAAGTAAATGTTCTGCTATAATTTATTTAGTATAATAAAATAGCAGGAGATATAAGAATATGACTGAGAATGAAAGAAAAGAATATATAAACAGCCTTTTCAGGATATACCCCGTGTGCCGTAAGCTGGTGTTTGATACCTTTGATAAGAAAAAATATGGTATAACAAGAACACAGCAGGTGATAATGCTTACCCTCGGCGTTAACGGCTCGCTTACGATGTCAGGGCTCGCTTCAAAGATAAATACTTCAAATGAGCAGGCTACCCGTGCGGTTGCACAGCTTGTTGAAAAAGGCTTTATCGAGCGTATGCACGACAGTGCAAACAGACGTATAATCAGGATAAAGCTCACAGACGAGGCTAAGGATTTCGTTGAGCATATCAAGCGTGAGATGCATGAGGATTTTCTGGAAAGATTTGCTGTTTTCTCTGATGATGAGCTGACTGAGCTTGTAAAGGCAACCAATATTATTGCCGAAAAGCTCACAAGAATGGCTGTATAAGCCGAACGCAGGTAAAATATAGAAATTTATAGGGCACTATTGTCAAAACCGGCAATAGTGCCTTTGTGTCTTTGCAAATGAGCCGGGGGCTTTAATTTGACAACTTGACACTTTTGTGATATAATCAAATAAATGTATCAGACGGAGATGATAGTATGTCCGATTTTAAAAAGCTCGCTCTTGCCGCAAGAACGCTTGTGGTCTTCAAGAGCCTGAAGGAGAGAACAGTCTTTTCAAAGCTGCTCATGGCGCTTGAATATGAAAGCGCTGAGTGCTACTGTGATTTCGTGGCCGCTCTTTATATGCATTCGGATAACCTTACTGAATATATACTTAAGCTCGTGCTTGAAAACGAGAATATTTTCATGCTCACAAGAGGTGCCGGCAAAAAGACAGGCTTCTTCCTTGACGAGTGCCTTGCTAATGAGCTCGCACTTATCGAGGAGATAGCAAAAGTCCCTGCATCTGAGTTTGAAAGAAAGATAGGCTTTGATGGCTTTCTGCCGCACTATGCCGTGTCCGAGGGTATTGATTTCTCGGCTGTGTATGCTCAGAGGATATACGCTATCTCGCAGTTTGGCTACGGTATCTATTCTGAATACCATGTGTTTATGATAAAAAACGGCGCTATCTCGCCAGTCAAGAACCCTGACCCGATAAAGCTCTCACAGCTTTCGGGCTATGAGTATCAGCGCCAGCAGGTGATAGATAATACTCTCGCTCTGCTAAAAGGCAGGCCTGCCAATAATGTCCTCCTTTACGGCGACTGCGGCACAGGTAAATCTTCTACTGTCAAGGCTATAGCCAATGAATACCGCTCCAAAGGCCTTCGCCTTATAGAGCTTAAGAAAAAGCAGCTTCATGAGCTTCCTAATATCACTGAGACGGTATGTGAAAATCCGCTTAAGTTCATTATTTTCATCGACGACCTCTCGTTCACTGAGGACGATGATGATTTTGCAGCTTTAAAGGCTATCCTTGAGGGCAGCGTTGCTGCGGCTGCTGATAATCTTGTTATTTATGCTACATCTAACAGAAGACATCTTGTCAGAGAGACGTTTTCCTCCCGTGAGGGCGACGAGGTGCATCTTAATGATACTCTCCAGGAGTTTCTTTCGCTCTCCGATAGGTTCGGCCTGTCAGTGTGCTTCCAGAAGCCTGATAAGCAGACTTATCTTAAGGTCGTTGATGAGCTTGCAAAGGAGTATCAGATAAAAACTCCTCTTGATACAGTGCATACCCAGGCTGAGGCATTTGCTATACAGCGTGGCGGCAGGAGCCCACGCACGGCCAAGCAGTTTATTGAATATCTGAAAGGAAACGAAGAGTAATGACAACAGAATTTGAAAGTATATCCGGCTCACTTGATATAATAAAGACAACCTGCCTTGCAAACAGGATATTCGGCCAGCACTATACTCAGCTCATGCCGAGACCCCAGATAGATTATATACTCGACAGCTTCAACAGCTTCAACGCTATCAATGAACGTATCTCCTCCGGCGGATATAAGTATTACAGCATAATGTGTGATAACAGACCGGCTGGCTTTTTTGCATATGTTCCGAGACTCGGCGAGGCAGTTGAGATAACCGAGATAGGCGTTATCAAAAAGCAGCGTGGCAAGGGCTGCTGTAAAAAAGCTCTCAACTTTATTGTGACAAAGGCTAAAGAGGGCGGCGCAAGGACTGTTAAGATAAAGATAGACAAGAAAAACGAAACGGCTCTTAACGCATTCAAGGCTCTCGGTATGCAGGAAATAGGCGAGGAGCAGACCAAGCTCATGGGTGATTTCTTTGTCGAGCAGCTGATACTTGCACTCGATATTTCAGAAGATCCGGCATAATTTAAGTGATGTTTTGGCATCGTCAAAAATAAAAATTGAAAAAAATTGCAAAATACCCTTGACAAATGTTTCGTAAACTGGTATAATATCTATTGTTGTGAGTTATTAGCTCAGTCGGTAGAGCATTTGACTTTTAATCAAAGGGTCCGGGGTTCAAATCCCCGATAGCTCACCAGAAACGCCGCAGTATGGCTTGTACTGCGGCGTTTCACTTTTATATCGGTAAAATAAGACCGCCGCATGATATGTGCGGCGGTCGTTGCTGTCTTAGTTTATTTTGTGTATTCTATAGCTGCCTTGTTTAGCTTTTCAACCATGCTTTCAAGCAGCTCTCTTGTTATTCGCTCGTCGCTTATAAAGCTGACCATTGCGTGCAGCGGCATATCATTGAACATAGCTTCCGCTGCTGCCTGTGCAGAATCATCAGCCTGTGAGGAATCAAAGCCCAGGCTCATTAGCTTAAGCACCTCGCCGAATATCTTCCTGCCCTCAGGGAAGCTCAGTACCTCGCCGCCTAATGAGTCAAGGTCAAAGTGCATGGGTATCACATTGTCAGTCTCGACATAAACGCTTGCTTTCTGCCTTATGTCAGCACTGGAAGAACCTATGAGTATCTCAAACTGACCGTATTCAACATACCAGTCCTTGATGTCGGTGTTGTAGTAAGCAAATGCCCTCTTGTCGAGCTTGAATACGACCCTTTTGCTTTCGCCTGCCTTAAGAGATACCTTCTCAAAGCCCTTTAATTCCTTTTCAGGCCTTATCACTGAGGAATGTGTGTCTCTCACATAAAGCTGTACAGCTTCCTTGCCGTCACGCTTGCCTGTGTTTTTGATGTTCACAGTTACGGTGAGAATGTCGCTGTCCTTTATCTCGTCTGCACTGAGCGTAATGTCCGAGTATTCAAACTCGGTGTAGCTCAGCCCGTGCCCGAACGGGAACAGCACCTCCATGTCCTTCTTTTCGTAGTACCTGTAGCCTACGAAAATGCCCTCCTTGTATCTTACCACATCGCCCTCGCCGGGGAAATTCAAGAAAGACGGATTATCCGACAGCTTTTTCGGGAATGTCTCAGCGAGCTTGCCGCTGGGGTTGACTTTCCCAAAAAGAACATCGCATACAGCCGCACCTATCATCTCGCCGCCGAGATAGCATTCAACAATGCCCTTTACCTTGTCTGCAAACGGCATCTCAACAGGTGCGCCGTTGTGTAGAACAACTACTACATTCTTGTTGACGCCAAGTATCCTGTCTATGAGCTCGAGCTGGCACTGCGGCATTTTCATATGCTGCCTGTCAAAGCCCTCCGACTCGAATGAATCGGGAAGCCCTGCGAATACTACAACAGTGTCACTTTCCTCAGCAAGCGCAACAGCCTCCGTCAGCAGAGCCTCGTCTGTCTTGTCTTCGCTTGTTATGTAGCCCTGAGCGTAGCTTACATCTGCATATTCCTTGGAAGCCTCAATGGCACTTGCAGTCTGCTCAACGTTTATGTGAGAGCTTCCGCCGCCCTGGAATCTCGGCTTGCTTGCAAATTCGCCGATAAAGGCTATCTTTTTCTTGGTGTCGAGCGGCAGCAGCTTCTTGTCATTCTTGAGGAGCACTATGCACTGTGCTGCTATCTTTCTTGCAAGGGCTCTGTCCTTGTCCTTGTCCCATTTTGCAGCATACTGCCTGTTTTCATCTCCCTTGTATATCAGGTCGAGCACACGCATTACCACCTTGTCAAGGTCAGCCTCGTCAAGCTCGCCGTTTTTAACAGCTTCAACTATTCGCTTGTCGTTCTTGCCCATGCTGCCCGGCATTTCAAGGTCAAGCCCTGCGGCAACGCCCTTCGGCCTGTCGTCAACAGCGCCCCAGTCGCTCACAACAAGCCCCTCAAAGCCCCATTCGTCACGCAGTATGTCTGTGAGCAGCCTCTTGTTCTGTGATGAGTATTCTCCCCATATCTTGTTGTATGAGCACATCACAGTCTGCGGTCTGGCTTCCTTGACAGCATATTCAAATGCCGAGAGATATATCTCTCTGAAAGCTCTTTCGTCTACCTCAGCCGATACCGATAAACGCCTTGTCTCCTGATTGTTTGCCGCAAAGTGCTTTAGCGATGAGCCAACGCCCATGCTCTGAACGCCGTTTATGTGTGCTGCTGCCATCTGCGATGCAAGATATGGGTCCTCCGAGAAGTATTCAAAATTCCTTCCGCACAGGGGGGAGCGCTTGATGTTTGCCCCCGGCCCCAAAAGAACAGCCACGCCCTCAGACTGACATTCGTTTCCGAGCGCCTTGCCCATTTCCCTTACAAGCTCTCTGTCGTATGAGCAGGCAAGAGCACACGCCGCCGGGAAGCAAACAGCCTTTATGCTGTCATTGCCCTCCATTTTTCTCAGTCCGTGAGGGCCGTCAGACATCATTATAACGGGTATGTCCTTGCCCTCTATCTTCTTAGTATGCCAGAAATCCGCACCCGAGCAGAGTGAAGCCTTTTCCTCGAGTGTCAGTGATGATAGTATTTCTTTTAATCTTGCTTTGTCCATAGGTAGTTCTCCTTAATAAAAGTATAGTATAATTGTAACACTTTTTCACTTGATTTTCTACCCTTTTTGTGTAATTTAACAGTAATTTAATATTTGCCTTATCCGCTTGAATTATTAATATTTATAAGCGATAATTGATATAGTATTATTCTTTACCGGAGTGATGATATGAGCAGATATAAAGCCTTTATATTTGATTTTGACCTTACACTTGTAGATTCAACAGCACCTATCGTTAAGTGCTTCAAGCATACACTTAAAACCTTCGGCTATGACATTCCCGATGATAAGACGATAATCGACACGATAGGCCTGCCGCTTACCGATGCATTTGATATCCTTTCGGGTATCACACCTAATCCGAATAAGGAGGAGATGCGTAAGACCTATGTCGCCTTCGCTGACGGTATCATGGCAAAGGAGAGCATCTTCTATCCCGATGCTCTGGGTATCCTCCAGTCTCTTGTAACTGCTGAAAGAAAGGTCGCTATCGTTTCGTCAAAGATGCGCTACCGTATTGTCGAGACATTTGAATGCCATACATCATCAATGCCTGTAGATCTTATAGTCGGCCTCGGCGATGTCGGCGCTCCCAAGCCTGACCCGGCAGGGCTTCTGTTTGCAGCAGATAAGCTCGGGGTATACAGGGAAGATGTTCTCTATATCGGCGACAGCTATATCGACGCTCAGACGGCCTATAACGCAGGTATAGATTTTGCCGGTGTCGCTACCGGCCCGACCCCTAAAGATAAGCTGCTTGAATACCCGAATGTGTTCGTCGGAGATTCGCTTACTGAGGTGTTTCTGAATATATAAACCCTGGCCTAATTTATTGTGAACATTCTATTAAATTTACTTGCAATTTTTGCCTGAAAATGTTATAATGAAATGTAAAATAAAAATAGGAGCACAGATGTCTATGATCAACAGTATGACCGGCTTCGGCCGTGAAAGAAAGATACTTAATAACCGTGAGATAATCGTCGAGGTAAGGAGCGTGAATAACCGCTTCTGTGAGTTCTCTGCAAGGACTCCCCGTAACTATGGCTACCTTGATGAACGCCTTAAGGCTCTTTTCAAATCCCAGATAACAAGAGGTAAGGTCGAGGTCAGCGTTTCTATCTATAAACAGGAGGGCGCTGATGCTGAGATAGCAATAAATAAGACTATCGCTGAGGGCTATATCAAGGCTCTGCGCAGTGTCAAGGACGAATTCGCCCTTGCTGATGACCTTTCTCTTTCCAGCATCATGAGACTTCCCGATGTCTTCACAGTTGTCAAGACTGAGGACGATGAGGAGGAGATCTGGCGTGATGTCAGCGAGGTCGCAAACGGCGCACTTGCACTTTTCCTTGAAATGAGAAAGACAGAGGGCGCTAAGCTCTATGATGATGTTCTTTCCCGACTTGCTGCTATCGAGGATAATGTTGCCAAGATAGAAGACCGCTCGCCCAAGGTGAACGATGAATACCGTGACAGGCTATTTGCAAAGCTGCAGGAGGTGCTCCAGGATACCAACATCGACGAGCAGCGTGTGCTTACCGAGGCTGCGATATTTGCTGATAAGACAGCCGTTGATGAAGAAACGGTAAGACTTCGCTCGCATATCGCACAGTTCAGAGGCCTTCTTGAAGCTAAGGAGCCTGTCGGCAGAAAGCTCGACTTCCTCGTGCAGGAGCTTAACCGTGAGGTGAATACCATAGGCTCAAAGTGCCAGGATATCACTATCACAAAAATGGTAGTCGATATGAAGGCTGAGATAGAGAAGATAAGAGAGCAGATACAGAATATCGAGTAATGAGGGAGGGTGTCTATGCAGCTTCTTAATATAGGCTACGGCAATCTGATTTCATCAGACAGGCTGATAGCTATCGTGGCGCCCGATTCTGCACCGATTAAGCGTATCATAAGCGATGCTAAAGATAAGGGCACCCTTATTGATGCGACCTACGGCAGAAGAACAAGGGCAGTTATAATAATGGACAGCGATCATGTGGTGCTGTGTGCCGTTTCTCCTGAGACGGTCGGCGGCAGACTTATTGATGACTCAGAGGAGGGGAAGGACCATGAATGATGCAAAGATCATTATAGTATCCGCACCTTCGGGCTGCGGCAAGGGCACTATTCTTGCTGAAGTGCTTGAGAAAACAGGTGCTTTTCTTTCGATATCCTGTACTACACGAGGCCCTCGTGTGGGTGAGGAAAACGGTGTGAACTATCACTTCATCACTCAGGACGAATTTGATAAAATGATAGACGATAATGCGTTTTTGGAGTATGCACGCTTTGTCGGCAAGAGCTACGGCACGCCTGCAAAGCCTGTTGACGATGCGATATCACAGGGCAGAGATGCTATTCTTGAAATAGAGACAAAAGGCGCTTTTCAGGTAAAAGAGTCCCGTCCGGAAAGTGTCAGCATATTCATTCTTCCCCCGTCAATAAAGGAGCTTGAAAGAAGGCTCAGAAAACGTGCAACAGAGACTGAGGAAAAGATTCTTGAGCGTGTTGCTCAGGCCGCAGGCGAGATAGAAAAGTCGCCCAGATATGACTACGTTATAATGAATGATGCGCTTGAAGACGCAATAAGAGATTTTGAGCTTGTTGTAAGCTCGGTAAAGGCAAATGATAACAGAGCCGATAAATTCAAGGCTGAGAATATGAAAGAAACTATTGAAGAGGTGCTTAAAAATGCTTAGACCGGCAATCGTACAGATACTTAAGAATAATGAGAGCTATTACTCTCTCGTGCTCGCAGTAGCAAAGAGAGCAAGAGATATAACTGATGAGGCTAACGAAAAGGGTATCACCCTTAATGAAAAGCCTGTCAAGACAGCAGTTGATGAATTTGCTTCCGGCGAATATAAATTCATTGAAGACCCCGAGCTCAGAAGATAAGTCTCAAAGGAAAGGACTGTTCGCCCGATGCAGGCTCGCTTTACAGTTGCTCAGGTCGCCGTGTCGGCGGCGAGCTATAGCTTTGATAACGAATTCAGCTACCTTGTCCCCGATGAGATAAGCAGCCTTATCAGGCCGGGCGTCAGGGTGCTCGTTCCGTTCGGAAAAGCCAATAAGCGTGTCATAGGCTTTGTTCTCAGAGTGCTCACGTTCGGTGAAAGGCCTGAAAAAATCAAGCCTGTGCTGAGACTTGTTGATGAGCAGCCACTCGTCAGTGAAGAACAGCTGAAGATAATCTCTTATCTCAGAGAGAATACCTTCTGTACCTATTATGATGCATTCCGGTCGGTCGTTCCTGCCGGGTATGGGTATATATGCAGAACGCACTATGCTCTTGTCAACTCTAAGAATGAGGGTGACCTTAGCGAGGAAGAAACGGCCGCTGCTGAGTATATCAGAAACTGTACTTCCCAGCGTGACGTTGATGAATACCTCGACTTTACAGGCGATAAGAAGAAAAAAGCTCTTGTTATGAGCCTTATTGATAAGGGCGTTATCGAGGAATCCCAGGAGCTGAGGCGTAAGACTGCTGACAGTGAACAGAAGATGATAAGGCTTTCCGATGATTTTTTGCAGGCAAGAGCAGGCATTTCACTTACAGCAAAGCAGACGCTCGTTGTAAAGCTGCTTGATGAATGCGGCTGTATCAGCGAGAAGGAAGTCTGCTATATGACAAGCTGTACGCTCTCGCTGCTCAAAAGAATGGGTGATAAGAATATCATCAGCTTCTTTAAGGCAGAAGCGCTCAGAAATGCAATAGGCGAGCAGAAGATAAGGACAGACCCCGAGACTATCATACTTAACGACGAGCAGCAGCAGGCATATGACGGTATACTGGCCTTGTGTGACAGCGGTAAGCCGGCAGGCGCATTGCTTCACGGTGTTACCGGCAGCGGTAAAACATCGGTGTTTATCAGGCTTATAAACGCTATGCAAAAGCGTGGCAGGACATCGGTCATGCTCGTGCCGGAGATTTCTCTGACACCGCAGATGCTTAAAAAATTCGGCTCGTATTTCGGCGAGCGTATAGCAGTTATCCATTCTTCGCTCTCGCCCGGGCAGCGAATGGATGAATATAAACGCATAATGCGTGGAGAAGCGACTATCGTTATCGGCACAAGAAGCGCAGTCTTTTCTCCGCTTAAAGATATAGGTATAATCATAATGGACGAGGAGGGCGAGCAGACGTATAAGTCCGAGCAGAGCCCGAGATACCATGCAAGAGACGTTGCTATCCAGCGCTGCGGATTCAATAACGCCGTTTTGCTCATGGCATCTGCCACACCTTCGCTTGAAAGCTACTATTATGCTAAAAACGGTCGGTTCAGCCTGTTTGAGCTTGACCATAGATATAATGATTCTCCGCTCCCTGATGTGAGGATAGTCGATATGTCATCTCCTAAGGAGGACGGCAACGACGGCGTGCTCAGCTTTGAGCTTGCACAGAGCATAAGGGATACACTTGAAAAAGGCGAGCAGTCGATACTTCTGCTAAACAGACGTGGCTTTAACACCTATGTCTCGTGCAGCGGCTGCCGAAAGCCTATCCAGTGTCCTAACTGTTCAATAGCGCTGACATATCATATAAAGAATAACAGGCTGATGTGTCACTGCTGCGGCTATTCAATGCCTTTCCCGGAGACCTGCCCTGAATGCGGCTCGTCAAAGCTCTATTCGAGCGGCGTCGGCACTCAGAGGATAGAGCAGGAGATAGCAAGGATATTCCCCGAAGCCCGTATACTTCGTATGGACGCAGATACGGTCTCGACAAGATATGACTATGAGGAAAAGTTCCTCTCGTTTGAAAACGGCGAGTATGATATAATGCTCGGTACACAGATGATAGCAAAGGGTCTAAACTTCCCGAATGTCACCTGTGTGGGAGTAATATCACTTGATAAAGCACTTTTTGCAGGCGATTTCAGAAGCTATGAGCGAACATTCTCGCTGATAACACAGGTCGTCGGCAGAGGCGGCAGAGGGAAAAAGCCCGGTACTGCTTTTATTCAGACCTTCGTGCCTGACCACTATGTGCTCGACCTTGCCTCAAGACAGGATTATAAAGAGTTCTACGAACAGGAGATAGCACTGCGGCACGCGCTTATATATCCGCCATTCTGTGATATATGCGTTGTAGGCTTTTCGGCAGTGCTTGAAAGCAAGGCGATACTTGCAAGTGAGGGCTTTTCGGATATGATGAATGATTATCTGTCCAAAAATCAGGATAGTATTAAATTCCTGCGTGTGCTTGGCCCTGCTCCCTGTGCTCTGGAAAGAGTGGGCGGCCGCTACCGCTACAGAATGATCTTAAAATGCAAAAATAACAACAATTTCAGAATAATGATAAGCACGCTTCTTAAAGAGTTCTCCAAAAAGAGCGAGTTTAAGGACGTAAGGATATATGCCGATATCAACGGCGATATAGGATTGTGAGGATAAACAATGGCACTTAGAAAAATACTCAATAAACGTGATGAAACACTTCATAAAAAATGCAAGCCTGTTGAAAAGTTCGATGACAGACTTCATACTCTTCTTGACGATATGGCGCAGACACTTGTGCAGGCTCAGGGCGTAGGCCTTGCTGCTCCGCAGGTCGGCGTGCTCAGAAGAGTCGTTATCATAGATGTTGATGACGGTACAGGGATACACGAGCTTATCAATCCCGAGATAATCTCAAAGTCCGAGGAAACACATAAGGTTCTCGAAGGCTGCCTTTCATGTCCTAATGAGTGGGGCTATACTATACGTCCCGTTACAGTTCGCTTCAAGGCTCAGGACAGAAACGGCGAGTGGTATGAAATGGAGGTCAGCGAGCTTTTTGCGCAGGCTGTGTGCCATGAGCTCGACCACCTTGACGGCCATATCTTCACCGAGTTCGTCGTTGAGTGGGCAGACCCCGAAGATCTTAAAGACTAAAGAGGTAGAATGCATTGAAGATAGTTTTTATGGGTACACCAGATTTTGCAGTGGCTACCCTCGAAAAATTGTATGCTGACGGATATGAAGTTGCTGCCGTTTTCACTCAGCCTGATAAGCCCAAGGGCAGGGGATATAAGCTGACTCCTCCGCCTGTTAAGGTGCTCGCTTTAGAACACGGCACACCGGTCTATCAGCCCGACAGCCTGAAAAAAGATGCCGAGGAATACCTTGACATATTAAAAAAGATATCCCCCGATGTTATAGTAGTTGCCGCTTATGGTAAGATACTCCCCAAGGAAGTTCTTGAGCTTCCGAGGCTTGGCTGCGTAAATGTCCACGGCTCTCTGCTTCCTAAGTACAGAGGCGCAGCACCTATACAGCAGTCGGTGCTCGATGATGAAGCTCAGACGGGTATTACTACAATGCTTATGGGTGAGGGTCTTGATACAGGAGATATCCTGTTGCAGGAGACTGCTGATATTGGCATTGATGAGACTGCTGCCGAGCTGTTTGACAGGCTCGCTGTAATGGGTGCAGAGCTGCTCGTCAAAACGCTCCCTCTCCTTGATAAGGGTGAGATAACTCCTGTCAAGCAGGACGAGAGCAAGGCAACATATGCAAAGATGCTCTCAAAGGATATGTGTGAGCTTGATTTTGATAATTCTGCAAGGGCTGTGCATAAGAAGATATGCGGCCTTTCCGACTGGCCGTGTGCTGTGACATTTCTTGACGGCAAGAGGATAAAGATATATCATTCCTCGCTGCTCGATGAGACCGGTTCCTTCGGTGCACCCGGCGAGATAATAGATGATAGGGAGTTTGTAGTTGCCTGTAAGCAGGGCAAGTTCAAGATAACCGAGTTGCAGGCTGAGGGCGGCAAGCGTATGAAGACTGCCGACTACCTCAGAGGCAAGCCGGTTACAAAAGGTACGATACTCGGAAGATAAAGGGGAGTGCAAATGGCGAACGCCCGTAAGGCAGCAGTAAAGCTGCTCACAAAGCTCGATGAAAACAGCGCTTATTCAAATATACTCCTTGATAAGGAGCTTGACAGGTATAAGCTCGATGAGCGAGACAAGCATTTTGCGACAGCACTTTTCTATGGCTGTATCGAGCGCAGGCTTACTCTTGATAGAATAATCGACTCACGCCTTGTAAGACGTGCAGATAAGCTGTCTCTTGAAGTCAGAAATATCCTCAGAACAGGTATATATCAGCTCCTGTATATGGATAGTGTTCCCGACCATACAGCAGTAGATGAGAGCGTCAAGCTCGTCGATACAAGACGTAATCCTGCTCTGCCAGGCTTTGTAAACGGCCTTATGCGTGGCTTTGTCCGTGACGGCAAGCCGCTTCCCGAGGGTAAGAATGAAGCTGAAAAGCTGATGTATGAGTATTCCTGCCCCCTCTGGCTCGTGCAGAAGTGGACAGATGAATACGGCGCAAAGACAGCAAAGGATATGCTCAGGACTTCTACCGGCAGACCGCCTGTCACAGCAAGGGTCTATACTACCAAGACAACTCCCGAAAAGCTGTGTGAGCTGCTTATAAGTGAGGGTGTCGGCTGTGAGACAGTCAGCTTCCCTGAGGGCTGCGTGAAGATAACCGGCGGCTCGCCTGAAAACACTGAAGCATATAGACAGGGGCTTTTCCATGTTCAGGATATATCATCGCAGCTTTGTTGTGCAGCAGTTGACCCGAAGCCGGGTATGACTGTCCTTGATATATGCTCTGCCCCCGGCGGCAAGAGCTTTACAATGGCAGAGCTTATGGAAAATAAAGGCCGCCTGCTCGCATTCGACCTTCACGAGAACAGAGTACGATTAATTAGAAAAGGTGCTCAGAGGCTCGGGCTCGATATAATATCAGCAGAGCCTAATGATGCAAAGATATTCAAAAGCGATATGCCTCAGGCAGACAGAGTGCTTTGCGACGTTCCCTGTTCAGGGCTCGGCGTAATAAGACGTAAGCCTGAGATAAAGTATAAATCACCTGAGGAGTTTGAAAGACTGCCGGATATCCAGCTGGCTATCCTTTCCGCTTCTTCGGGATATGTCAAAAAGGGAGGCGTGCTCGTCTATTCGACCTGCACACTTTCAAGAGCCGAGAACGATGATGTGATTGACAGGTTTTTAAGCGAGAACAAGGATTTTTCGCCCTGCCCGATAGGCGGCACTCTCGGTGACAGCTTCAAGGCAAGTATAACCCCTGATAAATTCGGCTCAGACGGCTTTTTTATCGCAAAGCTGATAAGGAACGGTTGATATATGATAATAAGAGACGATGACGGCAGGATAGATATACTTTCACTCAGCTTTGACGAGCTCTGTGAGCAGGTCATAGCTGCTGGAGAAAAGCGTTTTCGTGCCGCTCAGCTGTATGAATGGCTGCACGTCAAGCGTGTGGAAAGTTTTGATAAAATGACTAATCTTTCTACACAATTTCGTGCAAGGCTCGGTGAGCTATTTTGTCTAAAATCACTATTTATTGTGAAAAGGCTTGAATCTCATACCGATAATACGTTAAAATATCTATATAGGCTTCCTGACGGCAACCACGTTGAGAGCGTCGTTATGGATTATAACCACGGCACTACGATCTGTATATCCACTCAGGTCGGGTGTAAAATGGGCTGTAATTTCTGCGCATCGACTATTGCCGGCTTCAGGAGAGATCTTCTGCCCTCTGAAATGCTTCTGCAGATCTATACAGCAGAGCGTGACAGTGGCAGGAGAATAGGCGGTGCTGTGCTCATGGGCATCGGCGAGCCGCTTGATAACTTTGATAATGTTGTGTGCTTTTTAGACCTTCTGTCTAATGAAAAGGGCATGAATATGTCGCTGAGGCACCTGTCGCTATCGACCTGCGGTATAGTGCCGAGGATAAGGGAGCTTGCCTCGCTTAAGCTGGGGCTTACGCTTTCAATATCCCTCCATGCGACAAATAATGAAACCAGATCAAGTATAATGCCTGTCAATAAGACATACAGGATAGAGGAACTGCTCGATGCGTGTAAATACTACTTTGCGCAGACCGGCAGGAGGATATCCTTTGAATATGCGCTTATCGACGGCGTTAACGATTCGCAGAAGAATGCAGATGAGCTCGCAGCCCTTCTCGGAGGGTTTGTGTGCCATGTAAATATAATCCCCGTAAATAAGATAAAAGAGAGAAACTACACCTCCGACAGAAAGAGCGCACAGAGATTTCGTGCTATGCTTGAGGAGCGTGGTCTTAATGCCACAGTGCGCCGTACTCTCGGCGCTGATATAAACGCCGCCTGCGGTCAGCTAAGGCGTGAATATGAAATATGACAAGGAAAGGACGGTAGCGATTCAATGTTTCTTGCATATAAAAGCGATATAGGACAAAAAAGAGACGAAAACCAGGACAGAGTCAGAGTCGGTATGATCGGTAATGATTCAGCCCTTGCTGTTGTATGCGATGGTATGGGCGGAGCTAACTCAGGCTCGCTTGCAAGTGAGATCGCAATTAATGCCGTATATGATAAGATAGCCGGGAATTACCGTGAAAACGCCGATGAGAACAGCATCAGAAACCTGCTGCTCACATCTGTTAGTGCTGCGAATTCCCTTGTTTATCAGGAAAGCGTAGGCAACGAGGAGAATAAGGGAATGGGTACTACCTGTGTGGCTGCTCTTGTAAGGGGCAAGCAGGTCTTCGTCGCCAATGTAGGTGACAGCAGGGCGTATATCATGACTCCTAACGGTATCGACCAGATAACCAACGACCATACACTCGTTGAGATGCTCTTTGAGCAGGGTCAGATAAGCCGTGAGGAAGCTGATACCCATTATATGAAGAATGTCATTACCAAGGCAGTCGGCGTTGAGAAGGACGTTGAGACTGACTATTTTGAGCTTGATAATGACTGCAATTTCACGATACTTCTCTGCTCAGACGGGCTTTATAACTATTGCACCAATGAGCTCATGTATGATACGGTCTACGGTCAGAACCTCGATGAGGCTGCCTCTAAGCTCGTAGCACACGCAAATCTTGAGGGCGGTAAGGACAATATAACTATCGCTCTGCTTGCTAATTGATATTATCTGTTTTAACATATATTTATAGGAGTGAATACTAAATGAATTCTGTTATCGGAAAGCGCCTTGACGGGCGCTATGAGATCACTGAGCTTATCGGCGTAGGCGGTATGGCTGATGTGTATAAAGCTAACGATATTATGGAAGACCGTGTAGTAGCCGTTAAGGTGCTCAAAGACGAATTTTCCAACAACGAAGAATTTTTAAGACGTTTCAGAAACGAAAGCAAGGCGATAGCTGTTCTTAACCACCCCAATATCGTTAAGATATTTGACGTGGGCTTTTCAGATGAGATACAGTTTATCGTTATGGAATATATAGACGGTATCACACTTAAGGAGTTTATCGAGCAGCAGGGCGTTCTCAGATGGAAGGACGGCGTTCATTTCATCACACAGATACTCCGTGCTCTCCAGCACGCACATGATAAGGGTATAGTTCATAGGGATATCAAGCCGCAGAATATCATGCTTTTCCCTGATGGAACTATCAAGGTCATGGATTTCGGTATCGCAAGATTTTCAAGAGTTGACGGAAAGACTCTTTCCGATAAGACTATAGGCTCTGTTCATTACATATCCCCCGAGCAGGCAAGGGGCGAGACTACCGATGAGAGAAGCGATATCTACTCAGTTGGTATAATGTTCTATGAGATGCTCACAGGCAAAAAGCCTTTTGACGGTGATACTGCCTTTGCAATAGCAAGAAAGCATACAGATGAGACAGCTATCCCTCCGAGAGAGATAATGCCCTCTATCCCTGAGGCTTTAGAGGAGATAATACTCCACGCAATGGAGAGATTCCCTGACAGAAGATATCAGTCAGCATCTGATATGATAAAGGATCTTGATACTTTCAAGATGAACCGCTCAGTTTCCTTTGGCTATAAGTACGGCCAGAGAAATTCTGATAATGAGTCTTCTACCAAGTATTTCAAGCCTGTGGCTTCAAAGCCTCAGCCTAAGTATGAGTATGATGATGAAGACGATTATGATGACGAGGACGACGATGATGACGACGAATATGAGGTAAAGAAGCGCTCGTATATAGTTCCGATAATGCTCGGTGTAACAGCTGCTGTAGTTATCATTGCCGCAGTTATCATCGCCATGAGCGTTATAGATAAGCTCGGCACTGCCGGCAGTACCGGTACAGTCGAGATACAGAACTTTGTTGGTAAGGATCTTCTTGAAGTTCAGGAAGAATTCGGCGATAAGCTCATATTCGATACTTCCAATGAGTATAACAATGAGTATGACGAGGGCGTTATATTCTGGCAGGGCGATACCCAGGGCAAGATAGTCAAGGAAGGCTATAAAATGAGCGTCAAGGTAAGTATGGGCAGTAAGAAGACGACTGTTCCTGATGTAAAGAACCTTACCTTTGATATGGCAGATAACGAGCTCCAGAAGTTCGACCTTATTTCCGCTAAGGTGACAATGAACGATGAGAATATCGAAGAGGGCAGAGTAATAAAGACCCAGCCTGCTTCCGGCGAAAAGGTAAGCATGGGCTCAACAGTAACAGTCTTTGTTTCCACCGGCCCTGTTTCTACAGATGTTAAGGTGCCTGACTGCCAGGGTCTTTCTAAGAACGACGCTATCAAGCTTCTTAAGTCCAATAAGCTCAAGTATGAGATAAACGAAGTTGAGATGGAAGAAAATAAGGGCAAGGTAGTTGCTCAGTCCGAAGACCCGAATACATGGGTACCTAAGGATACGATAATCGTTCTCGGTATCTCGACAGGTGAGATATCACCTTCTGAGGCAACACTTCCTATACTCATTCCTGCCGGCGCACATGGCTCTTACAGGATCGACGTTTACCTCAACGGTAATATCGCAGTAACTCAGAAGATCTCCAAGGCTGAGACAGTTGCAGGCGGTACTGCAAATATCACAGTCAAGGGCAAGAAGACAGCAACATACGCTATCTATATCACAAATGACGAGAGCAGAAAGACAGTTGAGAACTATATCAAGTTCGACGTTGACTTCAGCACTAATACAGTCAAGAAGATAGGCGATGAGAAGACCAAGGAATTCACAAATATCACGCCTACAACAACTACAACGACTACTACCACAACTACCACTACGACCACAGAAGCTGTGACCGAGCCTGATGAGCCCGATGAGCCTCAGGATACAGAGCCGGCTGAGACTCAGCCCCCTGTTGACGACGGCGGCGAAGATCAGCAGCAGTACGACGAAAACGAACAGGTCGAGCAGTGATATATGAAAGCAATAGTAATAAGATCTCTCGGGGGCAGCTACACAGTAGAAGCCCCCGAGGGTGTATATGAATGTACCGCAAGAGGTATCTTCCGTAAGAAAGGCATCTCTCCCGTCTGCGGAGACGATGTCGAGATATCCTTCGAGCAGGACGGTTCGGCCGTTATTGATAAGATATATGACCGTCGCTCGTTTATAGTAAGGCCGCCTCTTGCAAATCTTGATATGCTGGTGCTCGTTTCATCAACAGTAGACCCCAGACCTAATACTCTCATCATAGATAAGCTCACGGCTATTGCAGAGTTCAAAGGCATAAAGCCTGTCATTGTCTTCACAAAGATAGACAGAACGCAGCCGGGAGAGCTCGCAGGCATATACAGGCAGTGCGGCTTTGATGTGTATGAGATAGATAATACTACCGGCGAGGGCAGCGATGAGCTTGCAGCAGCACTTACCGGCAAGCTCTGTGCCTTTACAGGAAATACCGGTGTCGGCAAATCCTCACTGCTTAATAATATCTTCCCGGGAATAGATATCAAGACCGGCGAGACGAGCAAAAAGCTCGGCCGTGGCAAGCATACCACAAGGCACGTTGAGCTATATAATCTGCCAGGCGGCGGATATGTTGCCGATACTCCCGGCTTTTCCTCGTTTGATACGAACAGATACGATATTATTTTCAAGGATAAGCTCGCAGGCTGCTTTCCTGAGTTTGAAAAATACGAGGGCAAATGCCGCTTCCCCGACTGCGCCCATATCAAGGAAAAGGGCTGCGCAGTGCTCGAAGCTGTTAAAAACGGCGAGATACCCAGTTCACGCCACGACAGCTACAAGGTGATGTATGAGGAAGCCTCACAGCTTAAGGAGTGGGAGTTTAAAAATGTCTGAGAAATGTACTATCTTCGTCGGCGGTGAGCCTGTTTCGGCGGCAGTTCTCGATTTGGAGCATATCGTTTCATCTGTCGTGTACGGCGCAGACAAGGGCTATTACCTTGCCAAAGACCTCGGCATCGAGTGTGATGTCGTGCTTGGAGATTATGATTCTTCGCCAAAGCCTGAGCGTGATGATGTACTGGTATTTCCCACACAGAAGGACGATACAGACCTTATGCTTGCAATTAAGCACGCCCTTGACGCAGGGTCTAAGGATTTTCAAATATACGGTGCCCTTGGCGGCAGCGCTGACCACCTGATAGGTAATATCCAGTCACTCAGCTTCATAGTGAAACACGGCGGCAAAGCTCTAATGACAGGCGAGAGGGATACTATCTCACTGCTTCCGCCCGGAAGATACACGGTGCCGTTCATGCAGGGATACTCCTTGTCACTGTTTTCCTATTCTGAAAAGGTAACTCACCTTTCCATAACAGGTGCAGAGTACGAGGCATCTGATATCACTCTTGATAACGGCTTTCCTCTTGCCGTATCAAATCATGTGTCTTCATCTTCCGGTGCAAAGATCTCTTTTGAAAGCGGTGAGCTTCTCGTTATCCGCTCTAAAAGATAAATAGAATATCAATAACATTTTTCCTGCTGTTTTCATATTATGCCATAGGGCATCAGATAGCCCGAATCAACGGAGGTGTTATTATGAAAATAGTAGTTGTCAAAGCTCCAAAGCCGTTATCAGGTATTCTGAGACTTGTTTTCGGCATCAAAAAAGAAAAGGAACTGTAAACATACTTAATCATAAGGCTGTGCATTTTCTGCACGGCCTTTTGCATATTATCATATGGGTGATAGTATGTATAGTCTTAAGATAAAAGGCATGACGTTCGGCGTTTCATTCAGTTTCCTGGCTCTTGTCGGCTTTCTTACGGTCTGTAAAGGTGAGCTGGGAAGTCAGCTGCTCGTATGTCTTTGCTGCTGTGCTTTTCATGAGCTCGGACACCTGACAGCTATGCTTCTTCTTGGCGTAAAGGCAGAAGCAGTTATTCTCTACGGCGGCGGAATGCTTATCAGACGAAAAAAAACCATTGATTCATCAAACCTCTCAGACTGTGTCATTCTCCTTGCAGGCCCTGCTGCAAATGCGGCATTGGCGCTGTTTCTTGCCTTGCTTGGCCTGAGTAGTGCTGCCGGGTATAATTTGTTCTGTGCAGTTTTTAACCTTTTGCCGCTTGCCTATTTTGACGGCGGCAGGATAGCGGATATCCTTTTTCCTCAGTCAGCCGCAGTCGAGCTTGTAAAAAACATCATTATCCTCATGTTTGCCTGCCTTGTCTTTTCTGTTACTCTTATGGGAGGCCTCAATATCTCGCTGTTTGTGACTTTTGTTTATATAGCTCTCTGTGAGATACTTGTATAGCTTGCAATCATTGCAGATATGTGTTATAATAGATAAAACCTGTAATGAACAGTTACTTTAATATAAGCCTTCTGACAGATGACAGTATAAGGAGAATCTGATGAATAATAAGGAAAAAATAGAACAGCTGCTTCTTAACGTGCAGAAGCCTGCCCGTTATATCGGCGGCGAGCACGGCAGCGTGATAAAGGATAAATCAAAGGTTGATGTGCGTTTTGCCTTCTGCTTTCCCGATGTGTATGATATTGGTATGTCTCACCTCGGTATGAAGATACTCTATGCACTTAAAAACAACCGTGAGAACTTCTGGTGCGAGCGTTGCTTTATGCCGGAAAAGGATTATAAGCAGGTGCTTATAGATAACGACATCCCTCTTTATTGCCTTGAAAGCCTTGACCCGCTGTATGAGTTTGATATGATAGGCTTCACTCTCCAGTATGAGCTGTCATATACCAATATCCTTTCGATGCTCGACCTTGCACATATCCCGGTGCTTAAGTCAGAGAGGACAGGCCTTTCCCCGATCGTCGTCGCAGGCGGACCCTGTGTCTGCAATCCCGAACCGCTCGTTGATTTTATTGATATCTTTATAATAGGCGAGGGCGAGGAGGTAAACCTCGAACTTATGGATCTATATAACGAGGTCAAAAAGCGCAGCGGCACCAAGCAGGAGTTTTTGCGCCTTGCAGCAAAGATCGAGGGCATCTATGTGCCGGAGTTCTATGATGTCGAGTATAACGCCGACGGTACTCTTGCAAACATGACCCCCAATGTCCCCGAGGCACCTGAAAAGATAAAAAAGCGTGTTATCGCCGATCTTGATAATGTCTATTTCCCTGAATATTTCGTGGTGCCTTATACAAGTATCGTCCACGACCGCTCGGTAGTTGAAGTGCTCCGTGGCTGTATCAGGGGCTGCCGCTTCTGCCAGGCTGGTTTTATCTACCGCCCTTTCAGAGAGAAAAGCGTTGATAAGATAAAGAATGAGACCAAGTGTCTCTGCGAGCAGACCGGCTATGATGAGGTGTCTCTCTCGTCGCTTTCAACCAGCGACCATACCAAGATAGCCGAGCTGCTAAAAACACTTGCCGACTATACCGATGATGAGAATGTCAGCCTGTCACTCCCTTCGCTGAGAATAGACAATTTCAGCGAGGAGCTTCTTGAAAGACTTAAAACTATCCGAAAAAGCGGACTCACATTTGCCTGTGAAGCCGGCACTCAGCGCCTTCGTGATGTTATCAATAAGAATATCACCGAGGAGGAGATCCTTTCCACCTGTAAAACGGCGTTCGCCGGCGGCTATACAACCGTCAAGCTCTATTTCATGCTTGGCCTTCCTACCGAGACCGATGAGGATATCGAGGGTATAGCTCAGCTTGCACATAAGATACTTGACGCATACTTTGAAACTCCGAGAGAGCTCAGGGGCGGCTCTATACAGATATCTGTTTCTACAGCGACCTTTGTGCCTAAGCCCTTCACTCCTTTTGAGTTTGAGCCGCAGGCAACAGCAGAGGAGATAGACCGTAAGCAGAAGCTGCTTGTCCGCCGCCTGCAATCAAAGAAGATCAAGCTCTCAACACATCAGGACGATACTTCTATCCTTGAAGCCTGCCTTGCTAAGGGCGACAGACGTATGAGCAAGGTCGTCTATAAGGCGTGGCAGAAGGGCTGTGAGCTTGACAGCTGGAGCGAGCATTTCAAATTCGATAAATGGTGCGAGGCCTTCAACGAATGCGGCCTTGATATGGCTTTTTATGCAAACAGAAAGCGTGAGTATGATGAGCTTATGCCGTGGGATCACCTTGATTACCTCGTCTCAAAGCGATTTCTTATAAATGAGAATAAGAAAGCCCATGACGCAGTGACTACACGCAACTGTAAAGAGGGCTGCTCGGGCTGCGGCATAGATAAATGCTATGGGGGTGTTTACTGTGGCGGCAAACATTAATAAGCCCAAGAATATGGCTCTGCGTGTCGAGCGTTTTGATTACCGTATGGTCTTTTCCAAAAAAGGCAGGGCACGCTTTATCTCTCACCTCGACCTTATGAGAACTTTCTCCCGTATATTCAAGCGTGCAAGGATACCTGTGTGGTATACCCAGGGCTTTAACCCAAGACTGTATATCATGTTTCCTCTTGCGCTTGCTCTCGGTACAGAGAGCGATGTCGAGATAATGGATATCTCCCTTACCGAGCCGCTTGACGATAATGTGCTTATGGAGCGTGTCAACGCTGTTATGCCTGAGGGAATGCATATCAATAAGGTCTATAAGCCGCAGATGAACCATAAGGAGATAGCATTCTCAGAGTATGAGATACGCTTTTGCCTTATAAGCGGAAATGACCCTCTGCCGCTGTTTGAGCAATATCTTTCTCAGGAAAGCATAACAGTCAAAAAGCATTCCAAGAAAAAAGGAATGGTCGATGTCGATATAAAGCCTGATGTCACAGTTCTTTCGCTTGACAGGGAAGGTGAACTAGCAAGGCTTTGCGTAAGACTTCCCTCAGGTAATGATAAGACCGTCAATTCATCACTTCTTATGGACGGCTTTAAAGCCTTCTCCGGTGAGGATTACAGGCTTATTTATACAACACGCACAAAAATCCTGACAAAAGACCTTGAAAGTTTTATGTGAGCTACTCTTGAAACAAAATGGGAATTATGGTATAATATATAAGCATTTGAATTACCGTCGGAAGGTCCGACGAGAGTTAGTGCCTTGCCTGAACGGGCATGACATTAAAGCGGATAGTCCTCTGGCCATAAGCACTCAGGCTGTGCTTTGGTGTATGAATGTCTGAAAATAATAGGAGGTATTTAAAGTGGACGCTTTAAAGCTTATTTCAAATTCAAGCCTTAAGAAGGACGCTCCTGTTCTCAACGTTGGTGATACTGTAAGAGTACACGTTAGGATCAAGGAAGGCGACAAGTCGAGGATCCAGGTCTTCGAGGGTACTATCATTGCCAAGAAGCACGGCGGCATCAACGAGACATTCACTGTCAGAAGAGTTGCTCACGGCTGCGGTATAGAGAGAGTATTCCCTGTACATTCACCTGTTGTTGAAAAGGTAGATGTAGTAAGATCCGGTAAGGTTCGCAGAGCTAAGCTGTACTATCTCAGATCGAGAGTTGGTAAGGCAGCTAAGGTCAAAGAAGCTATCAGATAATTCAGCTTGTGATAAAGAGTCGGTTTTCCGGCTCTTTTTTCATTGCATATATATTAATAAACTGTAAAAATACTTGAACGTTCTCTGTGTTTGGCTTTAATTTTTGTAATATCACTTGAAATTTACGCCACGATTTGTTATAATATATAAGTATCTTTATGATTTTTGAAGGGAATGTTTGTTATGAGCGAACAGCTTGAAGAAATAAATAAGAATACAGAAAGCGAAAATAAGCCTTCTGAGGATAATAAAAAGGAACATGGCTTTGATATCGTAAATGAACTTATCGAGTGGGTCGAGTCTTTTGTTTTCGCTATCTTTATGGTCATACTCGTCCTTACATTTATTGTCAGAGTCGTTGAGGTCGAGGGTCCTTCAATGGAGGATACCCTGCATGACGGCGACAGATTGCTGCTTACACATTTCAACTATACCCCCGAGCGTGGAGATATAGTTGTCCTCAATAGCTCCGGCCTTGATGAAACAATCATCAAGAGAGTTATTGCCGTTGAGGGTGATACTATCTCGATAGATTTTACAAGCGGCACTGTTACACTTAACGGCGAGGTACTTAAGGAAGATTATATAAAAGAGATAACTCTGCGCCGTGAGGGCAGAGATATTGATAACCTGAAGATAGGCGAGGGTCAGGTGTTCGTTATGGGCGATAACCGTAACCATTCCACTGACAGCCGAAGTGAAGCAGTCGGTGTTGTTAATACTGATGATATCCTCGGTAAGGCTGTATTCAGGATATACCCTGTTGATAATATAGGTAAGGTAAGCTGATGAAGCGTGCTAAGGATGCGCCTGCCACTCTTGATTCGGTGCTTGATACACTTGAAACTGTCGTGACATCTGTGCTCATCGTTATCTGTATATTCACCTTTGTTTTCAAAATGGTGACTGTCAGCGGCGAGAGTATGGAGGATACGCTTTATGATGACGACAGGCTTCTTATGTGGAACTTCTTCTATACCCCTAAAAACGGTGATATAGTGGTCGTCAGATCCAAGATACTTGATAAGCTGATAGTCAAGCGTGTAATTGCAGTTTCCGGGCAGAAGGTCGTCGTTGATTATGAGGGCGACAAGGTCTATGTCTGTGATAATGATAAAGAGCCTGAGCAGAATGACCTGCTCGCAGAGGGCTATCTTAAGCAGTCTGATATCAAAGACCCCGAAACTTTTTTCAGCGAGGAGCATTTTGATAAAGATAATAACAGATATGTCTATACAGTGCCGACAGGCTATGTGTTTATAATGGGCGATAACAGAAACGCCTCGACCGACAGCCGGGCGCTCGGCCTTATCGACCTTAATGATGTAGAAGGCAAGGTGATACTGCGCTATGCATCGCCTAAGGGCAAAAAGAGTATAGGCTTTGTAAAATGATCAGGAGGTGAGTAATTTGAGTGAGGTATATGATATACAGTGGTTCCCCGGACATATGGCTAAAACCAGACGTGTTATGAAATCAAACCTTAAGCTCGTCGATGCCGTTGTCGAGATACTTGATGCAAGGATACCTTATTCGAGCTCAAACCCTGAGATGGATTACCTTGTCGGCGGTAAGCCGAGACTTGTGCTCCTTAATAAGAGCGATGCAGCCGATGAAACAGTCAATTCCATGTGGATCGACTACTATAAAAGAAAAGGCGTGTCTGTCCTGGCAACAGACTGCCGCAGCGGCAGAAATGTCAAGAAATTTTCCGCATCTCTTAATGAGCTTCTGAAAGACGATATAGAAAAATGGAATACTAAGGGTATGGCAGGCCGACCTATCAGGATAATGATAGTCGGTATCCCCAATGTCGGTAAGTCGTCGTTTATAAACTCTCTTGCCGGCAGTAAGCGTGCCAAGGTCGAGGACAGGCCGGGCGTTACAAGGGGCAAGCAGTGGGTCAGCCTTGATAATAATATGGAGCTTCTCGATATGCCGGGAGTGCTCTGGCCTAAGTTTGAAGATAAAAGGGTGGGCGAGCGCCTTGCTTTTACAGGTGCTGTTAAGGATCAGATAATGGATACCGAGTATCTTGCCTGCCGCCTGCTTGAAATGCTCAGAGAGAGCTATAACGAGGCTCTTTGTGAGAGATATAAGATAGAGACTGATGATATCCCAGATAACGATGATGAGTCTGCCGGCTGTGTTGTCGGCTTTGAGATACTTGAGAGGATTGGCGCAAAGCGTGGCTTTAAGATCAAGGGCGGCGATATCGACACCGAGCGTGCAGCAATTATGGTGCTCGACGAGTTCCGTGGAGGTAAGATAGGCAGGTTTTCTCTTGAAAGACCCAGTGATATAACGAGGTGATATCATGCAGACTATAATTATAAAACTTGATTCACGCAAGCTCTCAAATCCCGATCTTGATATAATATCCTACCTTCCCGTAAGGGCTGAGGAGTATACAAACGATGCGGTAAGCGATAACGGCTTTGATTACCTTGACAACGACGTTATTGCTGTGTGGCTCGATACCGAGAACGCTAAAGAGACTGCCGAAAAGGTCATTGAGCTTATAAAGAGCGAGAAGTTCTGCGATAACGACCTGTCGCAGTCGGCTGAGATCTTTATTTCGGAAGAAGACTGCGCAGAGATCAATGTGTGTGAAAAGATTTTCCCGGTGTAAGCTATGACACTTTATGAGTTTGATAAAGAGATAAGAAAAGAGCATTCTGTTATCTGCGGCTGTGACGAAGCCGGCAGAGGCCCCCTTGCAGGTGATGTTTATGCAGCGGCTGTGGTGTTTGATGACGATACCGTTATCGAGGGGATAAATGACAGTAAAAAGCTCACCGAGAAAAAGCGTGAGCAGCTCTTTGACGAGATAATCGAGAAGGCAAGGGCTTATGCGATATGTACAGCCTCTGTTGCCGAAATAGAAGAAATAAATATCCTTAACTGTGCTATGCTCGCTATGAAGCGTGCTGTGGCAGGGCTCGGTGTCAGACCTGAGCTTGCACTTATTGACGGCAATAAAGCTCCCGACCTTGACGGTGTTGAAACTATGACAGTAGTCAAGGGCGATGCAAAGAGCCAGTCGGTCGCAGCGGCATCTATCCTTGCAAAGGTAGCAAGGGACAGATATATGCTTGAAATGGATAAGAAATATCCCGAGTATCAGTTCGCCAGACATAAGGGCTACGGTACTAAGCTGCACTATCAGATGATAGATGAATACGGCGAGTCGCCTATCCACAGACCCTCCTTCCTTGTCAAGTATTACGCTAAAAAGGCGGAAGGCAAGTGAGCAGGCGGCAGACCGGCGATATCGGTGAGCAGGCTGTCTGTGATATGCTTATTCGCCACGGATATGAGATACTTGACCGCAACTTCACAGTTAGAGGCGGCGAGATAGATATTATTGCAAAAAAGAACGGGCTGATAGCCTTTGTCGAGGTCAAGACCCGTAAGCATGATCCGCTCACGTCAGGTGAAGATGCTATCAACTATAATAAGAAAAAGCATCTGATATATGCCGCGCAGAGATATCTTGATAAGCTAAGTGAGCCGTGCAGCGCACGTTTTGATGTGGCAGTCGCTGAGCATGAGGGCGGCAGGATAAAAAAGGTGAGATACTATGTGTCTGCCTTTGATGCAAGTAAGTAAGGCTAACGCCTTTAATATATTTAAAACTATGAAAAGGGTGTAAAGAGTATGTATTACAAATCAACCAGAAACAGTGAGGTAAATGTTACCTCAGCACAGGCTATCGCACAGGGTATTTCTGAGGACGGCGGTCTGTTCGTTCCCAGCGAGCTTCCCAGGCTCACACTTGATGAGATAAAACAGATGGGTGATCTCTCATATGCTGACAGAGCGCTTTTCGTTTTCTCCAAGTTCCTTACCGATTTTACAGGTGCTGAGATAAAGTACTGTGTTGACGGTGCATATAATACAAAGAATTTCGATACAGAGAATATAGCAGAGCTTTCTCATCTCTTCGACGGCACATATATGCTTGAGCTCTGGCATGGTCCTACCTGCGCTTTCAAGGATATGGCGCTCCAGATTCTTCCTTATCTTCTTACTACATCTGTAAAGAAGATAGGCACAGACAAGAAGGTAGTTATCCTTGTTGCTACATCAGGTGATACAGGTAAGGCAGCTCTCGAAGGCTTCAAGGACGTAGAGGGTACATCTATCCTTGTATTCTACCCTGAGGACGGCGTTTCTGCAATGCAGAAGAAGCAGATGACAACTCAGGACGGTGCTAATGTCGGCGTGTGCGCTATCAAAGGCAACTTCGACGACGCTCAGAACGGCGTTAAGGCTATCTTTACAGACCCTGCAACAGGCAAGGAGCTTGCTGACAACGGCCTTATGTTCTCCTCTGCAAACTCAATCAACTGGGGCAGACTTGCACCTCAGATAATCTACTATGTTTCCACATATGCTCAGCTTATCAAGGAGCAGCAGATAGATGTAGGCGAGCCTATCAATATCGTTGTTCCCACAGGTAACTTCGGTAATATCCTTGCAGGCTACTATGCTAAGAAAATGGGCGTGCCTGTAAATAAGCTCATCTGTGCATCAAATGCAAACAATGTTCTTACAGACTTTATAAATACAGGTGTCTATGACAGGAACAGGGCTTTCCATACAACTATTTCTCCTTCTATGGATATCCTTATCTCCTCTAACCTTGAAAGACTTCTCTACCACCTCAGCGGCGAGAATGACGCTCAGATAAGAGAGTGGTTCGGCGCTCTTGCAAAGGAAGGCAGATATGAGGTAAGCGACGATGTCAAGAAGGCTCTCTCTGAGGAATTCTGTGCCGGCTTCTGCGATGATGAGCAGACAAAGGCTACTATCAAGGAGATATATGATAAGTATTCCTATACCTGCGATACTCATACAGCAGTTGCAGTAAAGGTATATGAGGACTATAAGAAGGCTACAGGCGACGATACAGTAACAGTTATCGCATCTACTGCTTCTCCTTATAAGTTCTCCGGCAGCGTGCTTTCGGCTATCGGCGTTGAGGCAGGCGAGGACGAGTTCGATAAGGTAGATAAGCTCGCTGAGGTATCTAAGCTCCCTATCCCTGCATCACTTGCAGAGCTTAAGGATAAGGCAGTAAGATTTAACGAGACTATCGACAAGGCAGATATGAAGAAGTTCATCTTCAAGACTCTCGGTATCTGATAACTGATTAAGAATAAAGACCCCGATGCTGTCGGGGTCTTTGTTAGGTCAGTCACGGCTTAAAAAAGTCCTGCAAGCTGTCTCATCACAGCTGCACGCATTTCTGCTTGTGCTGTCAACGCTTATAGAGCTTGCTGTGCATTTTTTGCCGCTTTGATTGTAGATGCAGCTTTCAACATCACAGTGTACGCCGCTCAGTGCCTTGTGTTCCATGTTATCATTCCTTTCACTCGTGCTTGATAGTATTGTGTGCGGTTTTTCGCTTTTTATTCTTTCAAAAAAGGAGGCGTTTGTTTGTCTTTGTTCGTTATTGCCGATCTTCACCTTTCATTAGGTGTTGATAAGCCTATGGATATTTTCGGCGGCTGGGATAATTATGTGCAGCGCCTTGAAGAAAACTGGCAGCGCCTTGTCAGCCCTGATGATACAGTGGTTATCCCGGGTGATATCTCATGGGGCATGAACCTTGAACAGTCAAAAGCTGATTTTGACTTTATCAACAGGCTCAACGGCCGTAAGATAATCTCAAAGGGCAATCATGACTATTTCTGGAACTCCCGTAAGAAAATGGAAGACTTCTTTCAGGCTAACGGCTTTGACACACTTCATATAATGCATAATAACTGCTTTGAGTATGAGGGAATAGGTATCTGCGGCTCCCGTGGCTGGATAAACGAAACGGGCGACCCTGATGATGTAAAGGTCTTAAAACGTGAGGCTCAGCGCCTCGAAGTGTCTATCACGGCAGCGGAGATACAGGGCCTCGTTCCGGTGGTTTTTCTGCACTATCCGCCTGTATTTGCCGACAGCGTCAATGTTGAGATATTCGATGTGCTTATGAAACATAATATCAGGTATTGTTTCTATGGCCACCTTCACGGCGGTGTGGCACACTCAAAATCAGTCAATGGCCTTTATAATGGCATACAAATGCGGCTTGTTTCTGCTGATTATCTTAAATTTGTACCACTTGATATAACAAATATTGTGCAAAGTGCCAAAATATAAAAAAATACTGGAAAAATCTTTCCCGATATGGTATAATGTTATGGATATATTTATAAATGGAGGAAATCTAAAATGAGTTTAAAGTCAGTAAATAATGTTGGGGCAAATAAGTATGAGCTTGCAATAGAGATATCTGCTGAGGAGTTCGAGGCAGCTCTCCAGAAGGCATATCTTAAGGCAAGAAAGAATATAGCTATCCCCGGTTTCAGAAAGGGCAAGGCTCCCAGAAAGATAATCGAAAAGACATACGGCGATAATGTTTTCTTTGAGGATGCAGTAAACCTCGTTTACGGCCCTGTAGTAAACAGCGCACTCGATGAGTCCAAGCTCGATATCGTTGCTCAGCCCCAGGTAGATGTTGAGGAGATATCCAAGGAAGTCGGCGTAAAGCTCAAGGCTACGGTTGTTACTAAGCCTGAGGTAGAGATCGACGGCTATAAGGGTATCGAGGTAACAAAGGAAGTTGCTCTTGTTACAGATGACGATGTAGCTAAGGAAGTAGATAAGCTCAGAGAAAAGAATGTTAGAATAATCACAGTTGACGACAGAGCAGCAGAGCTCGGCGATGACGTTGTTATCGACTTCGAGGGCTTTAAGGACGGCGTAGCATTCGACGGCGGCAAGGCTGAGGACTTTGAGCTCAACCTCGGCAGCGGTCAGTTTATCCCCGGCTTTGAGGATCAGATCGTTGGCCATAACGCCGGCGAGAGCTTCGAGATCAATGTTACTTTCCCTGAGGAGTATCAGGTAGAGGATCTTAAGGGCGCTCCTGCTGTATTCAAGATCAATCTTAAGGCTATCTCCAAGAAGGAGCTTCCTGAGCTTGATGACGAAATGGTAAAGGATTCTACAGAGTTCGAGACTGTTGATGAGTTCAAGGCAGACGTTAAGAAGAAGCTCGAGGAAAATGCTGAGAAGAAGGCTGATGCTGACGTTGAGAACGCAGTATTCGATAAGGTCATCGAGCTCCTTAAGGCTGATATCCCGCAGGAGATGTTCGATAACAGAACAAATGAGATGGTCTCCGAGCTCGAGCAGAGACTTCGTCCTCAGGGCATCTCACTTGATATGTATCTCCAGTATACAGGCCAGACTATCGACACTGTAAAGAAAGCATATGCTGAGCAGGCTGAAAAGCAGGTCAAGCTCCGCCTTGCTCTTGAGAAGATCTCCCAGCTTGAGAATGTTCAGGTAACAGATGACGAGATTGAGGAAGAGTTCAAGAAGATGGCAGATAACTACCAGCTCGAGCTTGAGCAGGTTAAGACTTTCGTAGGCTCTGAGGAGCTTAAGAAGGATATTGCTGTTTCCAAGACAGTTGATATCATCAAGAACGCTGCTGTTATCAAGCAGGACTAATAGTATAAGATAATCCGGTTTCGCTCGCTCTGCGGGCGAAATTGTCTATAAAGAGAAATATCTAAAAATGTCATTTTATGTATGGAGGTTCTAATATGGCACTTATACCTTATGTAGTTGAACAGACAAGCAGAGGAGAAAGAAGCTACGATATCTTTTCAAGGCTTCTCAATGACAGAATCATAATGCTTTGCGATGCTATCGACGATAACGTTGCAAGCGTGGTAGTAGCACAGCTTCTCTACCTCGAGGGTCAGGATCCTGATAAGGATATCGACCTTTATATCAATAGCCCTGGCGGCTCTATAACAGCCGGTATGGCGATATATGATACAATGAATTATATCAAGTGCGATGTTTCTACTATCTGTATAGGTATGGCGGCATCAATGGGTTCCTTCCTGCTTTCGAGCGGTGCTAAGGGTAAGAGATTCTCGCTCCCCAACAGCGAGATACTCATTCATCAGCCCCTTATCTCAGGCGGCCTTTCCGGCCAGTGTACCGATATCAAGATACACTCCGACCACCTCGTGAGAACAAGAGAAAAAATGAACCGTATCCTTGCCCAGAATACCGGCAAGCCTATCGAGCAGATCAATATCGACACTGAGAGAGATAACTATATGACTGCTGAGCAGTCGCTCGAATACGGTCTTATTGATAAGATAATAACCAACAGACAGTAAAAAGGATCGGTGTAAAATGGCTGACATTAAAAGATGTAACTTCTGCGGAAAGCCTGAAACAAGAGTCGAGAACCTGTTTTCAGCAGGTGATAATCATATCTGCGATGAATGTGTTATGTTCTGCTATGATATTTTAGCAAAGCAGAATAAAGGCGCTAAGGCTCCCGCAAAGGTCAAGGAGATAAAAAAAGCTAAAGAGAGCGGTATAAAGCTCGTTAAGCCTACCGAGATAAAGAAGGTGCTCGATGAGTATGTTATCGGTCAGGACGAGGCTAAGATAGCCCTCTCAGTCGCTGTGTATAACCACTATAAGAGAATTCTTTCCAACGAGGAAGGCAATGAGGACGATGTAGAGATACAGAAGTCCAACGTCCTCCTTCTTGGTCCTACAGGTACAGGTAAGACCCTGCTTGCTCAGACTATGGCAAGACTGCTCAATGTTCCTTTCGCTATAGCTGATGCTACCACTCTTACCGAGGCAGGCTATGTAGGTGATGACGTTGAGAACGTGCTCACAAGACTTATCCAGGCTGCCGATTTCGATGTAGAAGCTGCCGAGAGAGGTATAATCTATATCGACGAGATAGATAAGATATCAAGAAAGTCTGAGAACACCTCTATCACCCGTGATGTCAGCGGCGAGGGCGTTCAGCAGGCACTTCTTAAGATAGTTGAGGGTACAGTTTCAAACGTTCCTCCTCAGGGCGGAAGAAAGCACCCCCAGCAGCAGTTCATTCAGATAGATACCAAGAATATCCTCTTTATCTGCGGCGGCGCATTCGACGGCCTTGAAGCTGTTATCAAAAAGAGAACAGATTCCTCCAGCCTCGGCTTCGGCGGCAATATCAAGGATAAGAAGAATGATAACGATGTGTTCAAAAAGGTCGTTCCTCATGACCTCGTGAAGTTCGGTATCGTTCCTGAGCTTGTCGGCAGACTTCCTGTTATCACAGTGCTTGAAGAACTCGACGAGCCTGCTCTTTGTCGTATCCTTGCAGAGCCTAAGAATTCGCTTATCAAGCAGTATACCAAGCTCTTTAAGATGGACGGTATCGAGTTCAATGTAACAGACGATGCTATGACAGCTATAGCTAAGAAGACTATTGAACAGAAGACCGGCGCAAGAGGCCTTCGTGCTATCGTAGAGGGTATCCTTACCAAGATAATGTTTGAAGCCCCTGCCGATAAGACTATAGTTTCTATCACTATCACTGAGGACTGCGTCAACGGTGATGCAGAGCCTGAGATAGTAAGAGGCAAGAGAAAATCAGCATAAATTATTATATCCGTCCTTCGGGGCGGATATTTTTTATAAATTTTCTGTTTTTCCTCTTGCCTTTTTGGTGAAAATAAGTTATAATAAAAGGGTAGCATTTTTCAAATAATGTCGAAAGGATAGGTACATAAAATGAAAATAGTTGATACTATCGGCTTTGTAGGCCAGTTTGATGAAGAAGTAAGCAAGGCAATGGACGCTGAGCTTGCAAGACAGAGAAGAAATCTTGAGCTTATCGCAAGTGAGAATATCGTTTCTCCTGCTGTTATGGCTGCTATGGGCTCTGTTCTTACAAATAAGTATGCAGAGGGTTATCCGGCTAAGAGATACTACGGTGGCTGCGAGTGCGTAGACGTTGTAGAGAATATAGCTATCGAGAGAGCTTGTAAGCTCTTTGGCGCTAAGTTTGCAAACGTTCAGCCCCATTCCGGCGCACAGGCAAATATGGCAGTTTATTTCGCACTCTGCGAGGTTGGCGATACAATAATGGGTATGTCTCTCGCTGACGGCGGCCACCTTACACACGGCTCACCTGTAAATATGAGCGGTAAGAACTATAACTTCGTTTCATATGGCCTTACAGATGAAGGCTTTATAGATTATGATGCACTCGAAAAGCTCGCTAAGGAGAATAAACCCAAGCTCATCGTAGCTGGCGCTTCTGCTTATCCGAGAGCTATCGACTTTGAGCGTATCTCTAAGGTCGCTAAGGAAGTCGGCGCATATTTCATGGTAGATATGGCTCATATCGCAGGCCTTGTAGCTGCCGGCCAGCACCAGTCTCCCGTGCCTTATGCTGATGTAGTAACTACTACAACTCATAAGACGCTCCGTGGCCCCAGAGGCGGTATGATACTCACAAATGATGAGGAAATAGCAAAGAAGATAAACAAATCAATATTCCCCGGCACACAGGGCGGCCCTCTTATGCACGTTATCGCTGCTAAGGCTGTCTGCCTCGGCGAAGCTCTTAAGCCTGAGTTCAAGGCTTACGGTGAGCAGGTAGTTAAGAACGCACAGGCTCTTGCAAAGGGTCTTCTCTCCAAGGGCTTTGACCTTGTTTCAGGCGGTACAGATAACCACCTCATGCTCGTTGACCTCCGTCCCTTCAGCATCACAGGTAAGGAGCTCGAAAAGAAGCTCGATGAGGTGTTCATCACAGTCAATAAGAACGCTATCCCCAACGACCCTGAAAAGCCGTTCGTAACAAGCGGTGTCAGAATAGGTACTCCTGCTGTTACAACAAGAGGTCTTGTTGAGGAGGATATGGAGAAGATAGCTCACTTCATTTACCTCACAGCTTCTGATTTTGATAATAAGGCTGATGAGATCCGTGCAGGCGTTACTGAGATCTGCAAGAAGTATCCGCTTTACGAATAATTTATAACATTTGCTGCTCCCTCGGTCATTCGGGGGAGCATTTTTAAAAGGACGTGTCAGAATATTGAATAGCGACGCTTTTTTTGATCTGTTTTATGTTATACTTTATATTGTCGGCTTTATTTTATATCTCGGAAATACTATCGAGTTTGTCAGAAAGGATATCAGACCGCTTTTTCTTAAAATAAGAGGAGAAAAAACTACAGGCAGGCTCATTTCCGTTGATTTTGCAGACCCTGAAATAAAAGCAATTGTCCGGGATAGACCCGAAAAAGAGAAAAACTACCTTTATACCGAGTATATGACTCTTCGTATAGAGTATCATCTTGAAGATAACAGCAGACACCTTGCCCGTATCGACCTTTTTCCCGTTCTGTACTATGACAGAATGGTTCGTGGCGGTGCCTCAAAGGATAAGGAAAAACACAGCTATATACTTGATGATGACGCCGATGCTGATGATATAGCATTCAGAAAAGCACTTAAAAAAGACCTGCCGATAGATATAGTAGTTGACAGAAAAGACCATAGAACAGTCTGTCTTGAACGTGACTATTACGATAAAAGATACTGGAAAAAGATATTTCTCGGTATTCTGAAAAAGCTGTTTATGCTTATTATTGCGGGAATTTTTGTATACTGGTACTTTATGGAATTCGTTTATGAATATCTGCTGAAATGAGATGTTTTTCAAAAGCTTGCTCACCCCTTGCAGAATGCAAAAAAGTATGCTATAATAATATAATACATTATATTTACAAGGACTGATGCTTAATGCCTATTAAGATACCAAATGATCTTCCTGCCTTTGCGGCACTTGAGAAGGAGAATATATTCGTCATTCCCAATGACAGAGCAGCTCATCAGGATATCCGAGCGCTCAGGATAGCTATAGTCAACCTTATGCCCGATAAGATAACCACTGAAACGCAGCTGCTCAGACTTCTGAGTAATACCCCTCTGCACGTTGACATCGACCTTGTGCAGATGAACCATGTGTCAAAGAATACCCCTCAGGAGCATATGCTCGCTTTCTATAAGTCGTTTGATGAAGTCCGTGAGAATAAGTATGACGGCCTCATCATAACAGGCGCACCTGTCGAGCAGCTTGACTTTGAGGAAGTTGACTACTGGGACGAGCTCTGTGATGTGTTTGAGTGGGCTAAGACCAATGTCTTCTCCTCGCTGCATATCTGCTGGGGCGCTCAGGCGGCGCTGTATCACCGCTACGGTATACCGAAATACCCCCTCGAAGCTAAGATGTTCGGTAATTTCAAACACCATATCGAATATCCTAAGAGCCTCCTTCTGCGTGGTTTCGGTGATGTTTTCCATTGCCCGCATTCAAGACATACCGAGGTAAGACGTGAGGATATAGAAAAGGTCGATGACCTTATAGTTGTCGCAGAATCATTCGAGGCCGGCGTTCATGTCGTGTCAGATAAGATCGAGCGCAATTTCTACGTCTTCGGTCACTGGGAGTATGACAGGCGTACTCTTGCAAAGGAGTATTTCAGAGATAAGAAAAAAGGCCTTAAGATAGACCTTCCGTATAACTATTTCCCTGATAATGACACCGAGAATAAACCGATATTCAACTGGTCGTGCTCGGCAAACCTTATGTATGCAAACTGGCTCAATTACTGCGTATACCAGAGAACTCCGTTTGATATTGATATGATAGGGAAGGAGAACGTGTAATGCCGGCCCCCCTTGCGGACAGGATACGCCCTAAAACTCTCGACGAGGTCGTAGGCCAGCGTGAGCTTCTGGGCGAGGGAAGACCGCTCAGAAGGATAATTGAGAGCGGCACTATCCCCAATATGATATTCTATGGCTCATCAGGCGTTGGCAAGACGACTGTTGCCAGGATAATCGCCGAGAATGCCAATATGCAGCTGTGTAAGCTCAACGGTACATCTGCCTCAGTCAACGATATTAAGGATATCATCTCGCAGACTGATACGCTTATGGGCTATAACGGTATCCTGCTCTACCTTGATGAGATACAGTACCTCAATAAAAAACAGCAGCAGTCGCTCCTTGAATATATAGAAAACGGAAAGATAACCCTTATCAGCTCAACTACCGAGAACCCGTATTTCTATGTGTATAATGCGATAATCAGCCGTTCTACCGTGTTTGAGTTCAAGCCTGTGACCCCTGAGGATATCATTCCTGCTATCAAGCGTGCCTTCCAGCTCGCAGCAGATGATATAGGTATGAAGCTAAGGCTGGAGCCCGGCGTTGTCGAGCATATAGCAAGAGGCTGCGGCGGCGATGTAAGAAAGAGTATCAACACTGTCGAGCTCTGCGCTCTTTCAGCAGATAACGACGGCGAAACGCTCACCGTGCGTATGGAAACAGTCAAGACCCTTACTCAGCGCAGTAATATGCGCTACGACAGGGCAGGAGATGAGCACTATGATGAGCTGTCAGCCCTACAGAAATCTATCCGTGGCTCTGACCCGGACGCTGCTATATTCTATGCTGCCAAGCTCCTTGAAGCCGGCGATATAATATCACTTTCACGCCGCCTGCTCGTAATAGCGAGTGAGGATATAGGCCTTGCTTATCCGCAGGCTATTGCGATAGTCAAAGCCTGTGTTGACAGCGCTATGCAGCTCGGCCTCCCCGAAGCGAGGATACCGCTTGCTGATGCAGTTGTGCTGCTTGCTACCGCTCCTAAATCAAACAGCGCTTACCTTGCAGTTGATGCTGCCCTCTCTGACATCAGAAAGGGTATCACAGGCGATTTCCCACGACATTTGCAGAATAAGCATTTTGACGGTGAGGGTGCTGCAATAAAGGGTCAGCACTACCTATATCCGCATGATTACCCAAATCATTGGGTCGAACAGCAGTATCTCCCCGACAGCCTTAAGAATAAGACCTATTATACCTACGGTGAGAATAAGAACGAACAGGCATCTAAAGCCTACTGGGATAAGATAAAAGGCAGGAATAAATAATCGCCCCACCGCTATGGTGAGGCGATATTTTTTATAATTCCCACTTGTCGTTAAAGTAAACATCATACCAGATAAGGAATGAGAACACTGTCCATATCTTTCTTGAATTGTCAAACTTGCCGTCTCTGTGCTCGTCAAGCAGCTTAATGAGCATATCAGTGTCAAAGTAGTGCTTTGATATGTCACTCTCAAACTTTTCTCTTACGATGTTGTAATACTTGTCTTCCTTGAGCCATACTCTTATCGGAACAGGGAAGCCGAGCTTGGGCTTGTTTGCAGTCTGAGGAGGGCAGTCCTTAAGGGCTGCAATTCTCATCGCATACTTTGTGTTCTCGTTGTTGACTCTGTAGCGTACAGGTATTCCCTCTGCCATGTCCATTACCTTTCTGTCAAGGAAGGGCACTCTGACCTCCAGCGAGTGAGCCATGCTCATCTTGTCAGCCTTAAGCAGAATGTCACCGGTCATCCAGAGGTGCAGATCAAGATACTGCATCTGTGTCGGTGCGTCCTTGTCTCTTACCTTGTCGTAGAAAGGCTTGGTTATCTGCATTGCATCGGGAGCATTGGTCTTTATCTTTAAAAGCTGCTTTCTCTCTTTTTCAGAGAACATATACGCATTGCCTATAAACCTCTCATCAAGGTTGCGTGAGCGCCTTACCAGGAAATTTACGCCTCTCTTCTGCGGCAGCTTCTCGCACACAGCACCGATACCACGCCTGATAGGCCTCGGAATGTGGTTGTAAATCGCAACATCTGTCGGCTCTTTGTAGATAGTGTAGCCGCCGAATATCTCGTCAGCGCCCTCGCCCGAAAGACATACCTTTACGCTCTTTGATGCAAGCCTGCATACAAAGAACAGTGCGATTGCTGCCGGGTCTGCGAGCGGTTCGTCCATGTGATACTGTATCATAGGCAGGTTACCCCAGTATTCGTTCGGGTCTATTACCTCGCTCGTGTTTTCTTTGCCGATGTATTTTGAAAATTCCTTGGCATAGCCTATCTCATTATATCTCTCGTCCTCGCCGAAGCCTACAGTGAATGTCTTGTCAACATTTGCAGCAGCTGCAACATAGCTCGAATCAACACCGCTTGAAAGGAAAGAACCAACCTCAACATCAGCGATCTTGTGAGCCTCTACTGAATTGTTGAAGGTGTCTGATATCCTGTTTACCCATTCTTCAAGCGTGGGCTTTTCGTCAGCGTCAAATTTGATCTCCCAGTATCTCTTTACATCGAGTATGCCGTTTTCATATGTGAAGCAGTGCGCAGCAGGCAGCTTTTTAACGCCCTTGAAGAATGTATCCTCAGTAGGGGAGTACTGGAAAGTCAGATATGTTTCGAGTACATCTTCGTTTACTTCCTTCTTGAATTCCGGGTGGTCAAGAAATGCCTTTATCTCGCTGCCCCACATAAATGTGTTGCCCATTTTAGCATAGTAGAGAGGCTTGATGCCGAAGAAGTCCCTCGCACCAAAGAGCTTGCGCTTTGCTTTGTCGTAAATAACAAAAGCAAACATACCTCTTAGCCTTTGCAAAAGCTCCTCGCCCCATTCCTCGTAGCCGTGAATGAGCACCTCAGAGTCAGTCTTTGTGTAAAAGCTGTGGCCTGCTTTGAGCAGATCCTCTTTTAATTCTCTGTAATTGTATATCTCACCGTTAAAGGTCAGTACAAGACTTCTGTCTTCATTGAAAAGCGGCTGGCTGCCGTTGTCTGACAGGTCTATGATAGAAAGCCTGCGAAAGCCCATTGCAACATTCTCGTCAATGTACTTTCCGTCAGAGTCAGGGCCACGGTGTCTTATCCTGTCCATCATTTTTCCAAGCGTGTCGCCGTTATCATTGATGTAATTTGTAAAGCCGACAAATCCGCACATAATTACCTCACCTTTCAAATAAAAAAAGGCATAACTCCGTAAGAGTCTGCCAAGCAGACCCTACAGCCGCACGACATTGTGCGGTATGCCCTATTAGTATTATACTATATTTTTATTATCTTTTCAATAGCAAAGCCTACAATTTTGACCCATTTTTCAGACCAAATACTGTCATAAGTTTAATTTTTCGTGCAAAAAACCAGTACTCCACTTGAATTTGACCTTAAAATGTGTTATAATCATAATTGTAAAAACTTTTGGAGTGAGAAATATGCTTAAGCAAAAAAGAATGAAATACCGCCTGGGGCTGCTTATAGCTGTCAGCTTTATTGCGCTCCTGCTTGCTTTTTGTGCCTACATGATGTCTACTACCCTTGAAGAAGTACTCTATGACGAGCGTGGTGTCCAGGTCGTGACACATAGTGATGACAGCAGTAACTGATGCCGCTGTATAATTTAGCCTGATATGTCAATACTCCTTGTAAGAAATTATTAAGGAGTTGACTTTTTTATATGAACAAGTTTATCATTTCCACTGCCGCTGCACTTGCTTTTTGCAGCTTTGATCTGCCGTCCGCCGGTGCTCAGGGTCTTGAGATAAGTAATGGCTGTATATGCTCTTTTCTTACTATCCCTTCAAGCAGCGAATGCGATGATGAAGATACCGATGATGTGGAGTATGGCTTTAAGCTGTATGAGCTGATAAAAGAACTTTTTGACTGATGCTATGATTTGCTGTACGTTTTATCGTACAGCTTTTGTTTTGTCTATTGACTTATTTTTATTATGTGGTACAATAGTATATAGAGAAACAAACGTGTAAAAACTCTATTAAGAAACGGGTGAATAATGTGCTTGATCTTATATGCGCTGATGCGCTGTGCGACAGAACATCTGCAATGGCAGACAGAATAAAAAGCCCCCTCTCTCAGGGGCGTAAATGTCTTGTCATAGTCCCTGACCAGTTTTCGTTTGACTATGATAAAGCTCTGTATAAGCACCTCGGTGTCAAGGCTTTCAATAAACTGACAACAGGCGGCTTTAACCGTATCTGTGAACTCATAGGCCGTAAAAACGAAGGATTTGCCGGCGAGAATGCTGATGAAAATCTCTCGATGATACTTATGTATCTTGCTATCAGACGTTTAAGGCATGAGGGCGGTGCTCTTTATTATAAAAAGGCTTTTGAAAAGGGCTCGTTTATCGGTAAGATGACATCTCTTATCAAGGAGCTGCGCTCTGCCGGTATAACTCCTGAGATGCTGTCAGCTGCTGTTGACGGCAGCGGCTCTATGCTTTCTAAAAAGCTGACAGATATCTCAAAGCTCTATTCTTATTATATGAACGAGCTCGAAAGCAGAGGACTTTGCGATAATACCCATGGCGTTGTCCGTGCAGTCGAGATAGCACAAAAGCAGCGCCTTTTTGAGAATACTGATATTTTTATCGACTCTTTCCATAGCTTCTCCTATGATGAGCTGCGACTTATCCGTGTCATGCTCTCGCAGGCGGATAATGTCACAGTCGGCCTGCTCATAGGCTCGGGGGCTAATGCAGCTTCTCCGCTCACACCGTTTGCTGAGCCGCTAAAAACAAGGAGAGAACTTGAAAGCTATGCTGTTCAGCTCGGCATTGATGTCTCGTATTCACAAGCCCCCCGCTGCCCTGATGTGTCAAAGGATATCAGCGTGATAAATGACAGGATATTCCTGTCATCTGAAAAGGTGCTTGATAAAAGCAGCGATGTAACTATCGTCAAAAGCTGCGATATCTATGAGGAAAGCGAATATGTCTGCTCCGAGATAATACGCCTTACCCGTGAGGAAGGGCTTTCGTTTGATGACTGTGCAGTTTATATAAGAGACCCTGCCGCATATAAAAGCGCAGTGTCAAGTGTCTTTGAGCGATACGGCATACCTGTATTCTTTGACTGCCCTGAGCTTATAACACAGTATTCCTTCGTTATGTATTTCGAGGGTCTGTTCAAATGCGTCCTCGGTAAGAGCTATAACACCGAGAATATCATGCGCTGTATCAAATCCGGCCTTTCCAACTGCTATGAGTATGAAGCCTCAATGCTTGAAGAATACTGTACCGAATGGAATGTTGACGGCGATATGTGGCTCTATGAATTTACAGCCAAGGATAAAAGGATAAGCGATAACAGCCGCTATCTTGAAATAATTAACGGTATCAGAAGAAAGGTCATCGAGCCTCTTGAACGCTTCAAATCAGCCTGTGTTAACGCAACTGCCGGCGAGATAAGCCGTGCGTTGTATAAGCTGCTCGACGATGTTGAGCTGTCGCAGAAGTCCTATTCAATGGTGGCCGCATCTATGCGTGGCGATGACGATATGAAGATAGCTGCAAGACAGTTCCGCCAGCTGTGGGAGCTTGCTGTTTCCTGTATAAGTGCAGTGTTTAGAAATATCCCCGACGAGGTGCTTTCTCTCAGACAGTATTATGAGCTTATATCTACCATGTTTTCAAATATCACAGTCTCCGCTCCTCCTCAGAAGCTCGGCTGTGTCATGATAGTCGATTCCTCTCATTCAAGACTCAACTCAAAGCGTGCAGTCTTCGTTATGAACTGTAATGACGGCGCTTTCCCCTCCGATGTCAAGAGCGACAGCCTGTTTTCTGACCGTGAGAAGCAGCGCCTTTCCGCTGACGGCATCGAGCTTCCCCGTGGTATCAAAGCACGCCTTGCCCATGAAAGGCTCGTCTGCTATAGTGCCCTTACATCATCAACTCAGCGCCTGTATCTTCTCTGGCATGAGACTGATTCAAAGGGCAGCCGCTTAAGACGTTCGTCATTGCTCAGCTCAGTTGATTCAATGCTCGGCGGTAAGACGGAGATAAGGGCTCAGGATATGCCTGTGGATTTCTATTGCCCGACATTCGGCAGTGCATATACTAAATACCTCGAACGCTGCCACGACCGCAGCGATATTACTTCCTCACTTAAAGAAGCCCTGTCTACCGACCCGGATTATTCATCCCGTATCAGCAGACTTTCTGATATCGCATCAAGAAAGCCCTTCTCGCTCGATAAAAAGCACGCAGCACAGCTTTTCAACGCCGACAGTATCAACCTTTCAGCCACAAGGCTCGAAACGTATTATAAGTGCCCGTTTATGTATTTTTGTAAATACGGCCTAAAGATATCTCCGCCCTCCGGTAATAAGATAGACCCTAAAAACCGTGGTACATTCGTGCATAGCTGCCTTGAAGGCATACTGTCAAAGACAGCCCCGGACGGCAGCATAGTCTATGACGAGAGTTTCAAATCTCTTACCGATAAAGAACTGAAAGAAAAGATACATGAATACTTCCTGTCATATGTAAAGAATGACCTCGGCGGTGATTTCGGCAAGACCAGCCGTTTTGAGTTTATCACAAAAAGGTGGGAGGAGTCTGCTTTCTACGTTGTAAAGAACCTCCGTGATGAGCTTGTTGATACGCTGTTCAAGCCTGTTGGCTTTGAGTATAGCTTAAGCAAGGCCGGGGGCGGCAGTATCCTGCAAATCACCTCTCAGGGCAAGTATACTATAAATGTATACGGCAGTATCGACAGAGTAGATATCTATGAGCATACAGATGAAACAGGTAAAAAGCAGAAATATCTCAGGATAATCGACTATAAGACCGGCTATAAGGAGCTTAAGCTCGAAGAGCTGTATAACGGCCTTAACCTGCAGATGCTCATCTATCTCCTTGCTGTCACGGAAAATGATAATGAGCTCAATTCCACAGGCGATGTAAAGCCTGCCGGTGTTCTCTATATGCCGGCTATACATATCAACGCCGATAAGGATTCTGATAAGGCATACAGCGCCGGCCTTAAAGGTGATCTTGAAAAATCGCTCAGCGATTACCGTAATAATAAATTCAGGCGCTTCGGACTTATTGTTGATAACGAGATAACCACAAAGGCTATGGACGCCGCCGGCAACAGGTTCTTGAAGTATTCCGTTGACAGAAAGACAAAAACTCCCGAGAAATACGGTGCTTCACTCATGCTCTCCGAGGAGGAGATAAAGGCTTTTGAAGAGTTTGCCAGAGAAAAGCTCGTTGAGGCTGCCGATAAGCTCATCGACGGCAGGATAGAGGCTGACCCTCTCTATACCGTAAAGAACCCCCATAAGGACAGAGGCACACCGTGCAGCTGGTGTGATTATAAGGGCGTCTGCCGAAACGCTTTTGCAAAGGAGCACCGGCTTGTTGATAAGCAAAACGATAAGCAGGCTATGCTTGCTCGTATTGAAAAGATAAGAAAGGGTGAGAACTGATGCCGCAGAGTTGGACACAAGAACAGATACAGGCGATAAACGCTCGTGGCAAGGGAATAGCTGTGCCTGCTGCTGCCGGCAGCGGTAAGACGACGGTTCTGGTCGAGAGGGTAATAGATATCCTTGCAGACCCCTCGAACGACGTCACCCCTGACAGACTGCTCGCAGTTACCTTTACAACAGATGCTGCAGCGAATATGAAAAGAAAGCTCTCCTCCGAGTTTGAAAAGAGGATAGCTGCCTGCCCTGATGATCTTTGGCTGCAAAGCCAGCAGTCTATGCTTGCAGCTGCAAAGATAAAGACTATAAATGCATTCTGCCTTGACTTTGTCAAGGAGAATTTCAACCTTCTCGATATCCGTGACGATGTAAAGATCATCGAGCCCGATGACGAGAGCCTTCTGCTCGACCGCTCTATAGACGAAGCCCTTGAAGAAGCCTATAAAAACTCACCCGAGATGATGAAAAAGCTCAACGACTCGCTCTGCCAGGAAACAGACGAGCAGCTTTCAGCACATATCAGGAAAATGTGCTATGTTCTTGGCTCAGTGCCTTTTCCCGAGTCGTTTGCGCAGGCTCAGAAGGAGCTTTTCTTTACCGATGAGGGCTTTAAACACTATACAGATATGCTCTTTGAGTATGCCGAAAGCAAGCTGTCAAGAGCAAGGGCAGCAATGACTACAAATGAAGCTATGCGCAGGACGTTCAGCTTTATCCCTAAGCTTTGCGACTGTATAGATGATGATATTACCTTTGTAACAAAGTTTTGTCAGGCGGTCGGTGACCGTGATACCGATATGATACATAAGCTGCGTGACGGCCGCAAGTGGGCATCACTCTATGGCTATACCGATAAGACGACAGATAAGACCTTTGATGTCAACGAGAGCCAGATATACCATAAGGCATACGAGCATTTCAAGACCGAGCGTGATGCTTATAAAAAGCTCATAGATAAGCTCGGCACCATGCTCGATATCAATGTCCCGGTTCAGAAGCAGCGCCTTGCTTTTGCAGGCGAGCTCTATTCAGGCATATGTGATCTTACACTCAGAACAAGAGAGCTTCTCTGGGAGAAAAAGCTCGAACGCAACGCAGTTTCATTTGCTGATGTCGAGGATATGACAGTCAGACTTCTTGTTGAAAAGACAGAAACCGGCTTTGTGCGTACCCCTCTTTGTGAGGATATAGTAAAGAGCCGCCTTTATAAAATGATACTCATAGATGAGTTCCAGGACGTAAATGACCTTCAGGAGCTTATTTTCAGAGCCGTCTCCGAGACTGATGATATAAGCATAATGGGTACAAACGTCTTTCTTGTCGGCGATGTCAAGCAGGCGATATATGGTTTCAGACAGGCAAACCCCAAGCTGTTTTTAAATGTTATAGCTGATACTCAACGCCCTGAAAATCAGGCAAAGCTCGAAAACATCAGGCTCCGTACAAATTTCCGCAGCAGAAAAAATGTCATCGATTTTGTAAATGACATATTCAGCGTAATAATGTCATCAGATGTCGGCGATGTCACCTATGATGATGACGAGATGCTTTACCTCGGCGCAGAGTATCCTGCCGCAGATATCCCGACAGATGTGCTTTTCTTCTCCTATGGCGATGACAGCAGCGCAGAAGATGACTCAGATGATAGCGACGGCTCACAAGCTAATGACAGCTCCTCATATAGCTTCATAGCCCCTGAGTATATCGCCGCATCTAATCATATCCGTGATATGCTTGACAGCGGCGCACTTGTTTACGACAGCGACGAGAAAAAACAGCGCCCCTGCCGCCCGTCAGATTTCTGTATTCTTGTCAGGACAAATAAAGTCCAGTCAAAGATAGCTGCCGCCCTCAAAACAGTCGGCCTTGATTCCTTCTACGAAACAGCCGACGGCTATATGAGAGCCCGTGAGATACTTGTTATCATAAACCTGCTGAGAGTTATTGATTCTCCGTTTAATGATGTTGCAATGCTTTCAGTCATGCTCTCTCAGGTCATGGGCTTCACAGCTGATGAGGTCACAACGATAAGGCTCCTGTGCGATTCATCTGACAGCGGTGTCCGCAAAAAGCTCTATCAGATAATGAATGCTGTTTCCAAGGAAGAAGACGAGACCCACGAGCGTGAATCCGGCAAGATAAATGTAGATGATCCCGTGCTCGAAGAAAAGTGCAGAAAAGCAGTAGCTCTTGTCAAGAGCCTTCGCTACTACGCTGCAAGTATGCCGCTTGAAGCGTTGATAGGTAAGATTTATCAGCTTACCGACCTCTATTCTTCAGCGGCAGCATTTGAGAATTCAACACAGATGCGTGCTAATCTGCGAATGCTCATTGAATATGCAGCAGCATATGACAGCTCGGGCAGCAGCGGCGGTCTGACTGGTTTCCTGCGCTACTATGAAAAGATAGCCGGTGCAGGGAAGGACTTCAAGCAGGCAGCTCTCAGCTCGTCAGGCGAGGGTGTTATCATTCAGACAATGCACGGCTCAAAGGGTCTGGAATACCCGTTCGTTATACTCTGTGATATGGAGTATAAATTCAAGGGAACAGGCGACCTTCCTGAGTTTATTATCGACAGGGATATAGGTACAGCCCTTCGCTATCATAATGTGTATGACCTTTCAAACGGCTCTAACCTTTCCTATGACGCTATGTCACTCATGCTTGCTAAGAAAGAACTAAGTGAGGAGATGCGCCTTCTGTATGTTGCGCTTACCCGTGCAAAGGAACGCCTGACTATCATACTGCCTGTCAAGGTCGGTAAAAAGACCAACGCTTTTAACAAGTATTCATCGCTCCTTTCCGCAGCCGAGACCCTCGGCGGTGTTGACAGCGGCCTTGTATCCTCCTGCGGCAGCTATGCAGAATGGATAGTCGCAGCTCTCTCAGCCCATGAGGACTTCGCTCCGTTTGTCCATTTTATTGAGGATAATACCGAAGACGAGTTTGATATAAAACCTGTCTACAGCCTCTCAAAGCTCAGTGTCCGCCCGGCTGATATAAAGCCAAGGGAAAACGCTCTGCCGGACTTTGTACCAAGACCGGCTGATAAAGTGCTTACAGAAAAGCTCATCAAAGGCTTTGCCTATGACGATAATGACCCTCTTTCTCAGGTCATATCAAAGCTGTCAGTCACAGAGATAGTAAGAGCTGAGCAGGAAAAGCTCTATGGCGATAAAGACCCCGAGTTCTATCCACGACTTCCTCGCCTTGACGACGAGATAGGCAGGCTGTCTCATGCCGAACGTGGTACTTACACCCACCTGTTCATGGAGCTTGCAGACTATGACAAGGCAAAACAAAGCGTCTCCGATGAGCTTGAAAGGCTCACATCTCTTGGTATGTTCACCCCGGCTCAGGCTAAGGGTGTCTATGTCAGCGCACTTGAAATGTTCTTTGCTTCTCCTTTCTTTGAGAGAATGTCTGCATCCACTGAGATAATGCGTGAGCGCAGCTTCCTTGCGACGATATCCGAGCTTTCGCTCGGCGAGGGCTTTGAGGAGTATGAAGGCACCGACGCCTGCGTTCAGGGTATTGCCGACTGTATATTTGAGGAAGATGACGGCTATGTCATAGTTGATTATAAGACAGACCGTTTCGAGAATGAGCAGGCTATGGATAAGTATAAGACGCAGCTTCGCATCTATAAGGCAGCGTTTGACCTCGTGCTTGATAAGCCTGTCAAGAGCTGTTATATCTATTCATTCTGGCTCGGAAAGGGCAGAGAAATATTTTTTTGAAAAATCTCAAAAAAGGTATTGACAAATGAAAAACTATGTGATATAATATTTTGGTAAACAAAGCAGAACATTGATCCGTTCTCACCTCGAGCGATAAGCGACAAGGTCAAAAACGAAATAGCATAGTATTTGAAAGAATATTATTTGCATATTACGGGTACGGGTCTTTAAGTCTGTGCCCGTTTTAGTTTTATTTGGAGGTGTTTGAAAATAGCAAAGAAAGAACATCAGATCAACGAAGAGATAACCGATAAGGAGCTTCGTGTTATCGACGTTGACGGAGGTCAGCTCGGAATAATATCAGCCAAGGAAGCGCTCGAGCTCGCTTATGAAAAGGATCTTGATCTTGTCAAGATAGCACCTACGGCTACACCGCCTGTGTGCAGGATCATGGACTACGGCAAGTTCGTTTTTGAGCAGGGCAAGCGTGAAAAGGAAGCAAAGAAAAATCAGAAGGTCATAGATATAAAGGAAGTAAGAATGTCCTCAACTATCGATACTCATGATTTCGAGACAAAGGTCAATCAGGCTGTAAAGTTCTTGAAGGGCGGCGATAAGCTCAAGGTTTCAGTCCGTTTCAAGAAAAGAACAGTTGCTCACCCTCAGTTCGGTGAAGAGCTTTTGGAAAAGTTCAAGGCAGAGATATCCGAGTACGGAGCTGTTGACAAGCCTACTAAAATGGAAGGACGAAGCCTTGTGATGTTCGTCGTTCCCAAACCGGGTAAAAACAATTAAGGAGGAAATAAATCATGCCAAAGATCAAGACACATTCCGGTGCAAAGAAGCGTTTTAAGGTTACAGGCACAGGAAAGGTTAAGTTCCAGCACACCAACAAGAGACATAGACTTACGCAGAAGGATCATAAGCGCAAGAGAATACTAAGAGGCGCTGCATATGCTGATTCTTCAAATATCGCAAATGTCAAGTTACTTATCCCTTACAAATAATATCGAGGTATAGGGAAACAACCAAAACTAACTCAAAGATAAGGAAAGGTGAATTACTATGGCTCGTATTAAGGGAGCAATGATGACTCGTAAGAGAAGAAATAAAACTCTTAAGCTTGCAAAGGGCTATTTCGGTTCTAAGAGCAAGCACTTCAAGATGGCTAAGCAGGCCGTAATGAAGTCCGGACAGTACGCATATATCGGCAGAAAGCAGAAGAAGAGAGACTTCAGAAGACTCTGGATAACAAGAATCTCTGCTGGTTGCAAGATGAATGGTGTTAACTACTCCACATTCATGAATGGTCTTAAGAAGGCTGGCATCACACTCAACAGAAAGATGCTTTCCGAGATCGCAATAAGCGACCCCGCAGGCTTCAGCGCAATCGTTGAAAAGGCTAAGGCTGCACTTTGATCTAAACACATCGACACGCAAGTTTTAATAGACCTGCGTGTTTTGTGTTATATTAGGATGTGAATATCTTGTTTATAAGCAGTAAGGATAACCCGAAAATCAAAAGACTTGCAGCACTTCTGTCGAGTAAAAAGCATCGCTCTGCCGAGGGCGTGTTCGTTGTCGAGGGCGTGCGAAGCAGTGCTGATGCACTTAAGGAAAGCCTCGAAGGTTCGCTTGATGTTGAGTCTCTTTACTTTACTGATGATGCAAAAAATGATCTTGAAGAACGCCTCGGTAAGGACGTATTTGAACACTTTGACAATTCGGCTTGCTTTGAGATAACTAAGGAGCTTGCAGATAAGGTGTCTCTTGAAGGCAATACCCAGGGTGCTTTCGTCGTTGCAAGGGCTGTTCATAAGCCTCTGCCGGAGTCTCTTTCCGGTAAACGCTATGTAGTGCTCGATAATATCCAGGATCCCGGCAATCTCGGCACTATCCTGCGTACAGCAGATGCAGTAGGTGCAGACGGTGTTATCCTTACAAATAACTGCGCTGAACTCTATAACCCGAAGGTCATACGCAGTACCATGGGCAGTATATGCAGAACTGATACCTATGTCGAGAATAGCTTCGAGAAAGTCTGCTCGGCTTTTAAGGATTCAGGCATCTGCGTTGTTGCGGCAGTCGTCAGAGAAGGCGAGCTGCTCAGCCGTTACAGGTTTGCTCCAAAGTGCGCTGTAGTTATCGGTAACGAGGGCAGGGGACTCAGTGAAGAACATATCGCACTCTGTGACGAAAAAGTCACTATAGATATGCACGGCCGCCTTGATTCGCTCAATGCATCAGTTGCAGCAGCAGTTATTATGTGGGAAATGTCCAAGGAGGGGTGCTAAGATGATCGAAGCTGACGGCGATTACCTCAGCTGGATAAAGCTGTCGCTCGTTTTCGGCTATGGCAGTAAGCGTTTATATAAAATGCTCAGACATCACCTTAGTGCCGAAAACTTCTTCTACGCTCTTTATTATCATGAGGAGAAGACCGCCACCGAACAGGAGATGATCGCTGCAAGGAATCTCCCCGAGGAGCTTATAGACGGTATCCTTAAACTGTGCGATAATGAAAAGATAAATATTTATTGTTATGAAAGTGAGGGCTATCCCGAAAAGCTCAGGGCGCTTGCTAATCCGCCTGCTGTTTTGTATTCATTCGGTAGCCTTGACTTTTTAAACGATGAAAAAACTAAACTGCAGTTTATCGGCTCACGTTCGCCTTCGCAGTATACAAAGGATATAATGCCTAATATTATAGCACCGCTCGCAAAGCTCGGCTTCTCGTTTATCTCGGGATATGCCGCCGGTGTTGATAAGCTGACTAATGACCTTGCAAGAGAGCATATGGCGGATAATGCAGTCTTTCTTGCCGAGCCGCTTGATAAGTGCGGCGATTTTACAGAGTATCGTAAGATAGCTATGGGCGGCGCAGTGATCTCAGAGTTCGCACCCTGTGCAAAGCTCCATGCGCCACGGACTTTTACCCTGCGTAACCGTCTTATGACCTGCGTTTCAGATGCACTTGTCGTCTGCCAGGAGGGTGAGTGGGGCAAGGGCCTTGATAATATAAGCTATGCTACAGCACTCGGTAAGCGTGTGTATGTAGTCCCGCCCGGGGATATATTTGATCCACGCTATTTCGGGCAGAGAGACCTTCTCAGAAAGGGCTTTACTCCGCTTTTCAGCTCGGCTGATATCGTCTATGGCCAGAATAAGGATAACAGCTCTGCCGTTGATCTGAGTATACTCGATGTCAATGAGAATTATCTGTATAATCCTACAGTTCCTCCTGTGAAAAGAGGCTCCAAGAAAAAGGTCAAGCGTATGGAAAAGAATAAGCGCTATGAGCATAAGCTGCTCACACCGCAGATGCTTGAGGAGCTGTCTGAAACTCAGCGCTCGATCATATTCGCACTTGATACCAAGCCGCTCTGCATAGATGAGCTTTCAATAAAACTCGGTCTTCCTGCACAGGAGCTGGTCAACGAGATAACAGAACTTGAGCTTGAAGACGTGCTCGCACAGGACGTTAATAAGAATTACTATCTGCTCTGATGCAGATATCAATACATTTGATTGGAGAGAGTAAATATTGTCTGATCTTGTTATAGTTGAGTCGCCTCATAAGGCTAAAACAGTAAAAAGATACCTCGGCAGTGATTATGAAGTCGTGGCCTCAATGGGTCATCTTCGTGATCTTCCTAAGTCAAAGCTCGGTGTCGATATCGACCATAGCTTTGAGCCGCAGTATATAAATATAAAGGATAAGGAATCCCTTATCAAGGAAATAAAGAAAAAGGCAAAGGCAGCCGATCATGTCTATCTCGCAGGAGACCCTGACCGTGAGGGCGAAGCTATCTCATGGCACCTTGCACAGCTCCTTGGCCTTGATATGAATGATAAGAACCGTGTTGCATTCAATGAGATAACTGCAAGCGGTATCAAGGCCGGTATGGAGAATCCCCGTACAATAGACCTTAACCTTGTCAATGCACAGCAGGCAAGAAGGATCCTTGACCGCATAGTCGGTTATAAGCTGTCACCTTTCCTCTGGAGAAAGATAAGACGTGGCCTTTCTGCCGGCAGAGTTCAGTCTGTCGCTGTCAAGATGATATGCGACAGGGAGGAGGAGATACGTGCATTCAAATCGACTGAATACTGGTCGATAGATGCCAAGCTCCATACAAAGGGCTCAAAAAAGACCTTCAGCGCAAAGCTCACAACAGTTGACGGTGAAAAGGTCGAGCTTGCTGATAAGGAGCAGACAGATGCTATCCTTGCAAGACTTGAAAACGCTGATTATGTTGTTGATAAGATAAAAAAGAGCGTGCATAAGAAATCCCCGGCTGCACCGTTTACTACATCTACCCTCCAGCAGGAGGCTTCAAGAAGACTTGGCTTCCAGGGCAGACGTACAATGAAGGCAGCTCAGGAGCTCTACGAAGGTCTTGATATCAAGGGCATGGGCGCTACCGGTCTTATCACATATATGAGAACCGACTCGCTTCGTATCTCTGATGAAGCAAGGGCAGCTGCCTATAATTTCATAAGAGACAAATACGGCGATAAGTATATCCCCGATACACCGAAGAAGTATAAATCAAAAGGCAACGCTCAGGATGCACACGAGGCTATCCGCCCGACTCACCCCGAGCTCACCCCTGATGAAGTAAAGGAAAGCGGCGTAACAAACGACCAGTATAAGCTCTATAAGCTCATCTGGGAGCGTTTTATAGCAAGCCAGATGTCAAACTGTATCATGGATACAGTTTCTGTTGATATCCTTGCTAACGGCTGTATGTTCAAGACCACAGGCTATTCTGTCAAGTTTGACGGTTTTACAGTTCTGTATGAGGAAACTAAGGATAACGACGACGAGAAAAAGAACGTTCTCCCTCCTCTTGAAAAGGGTGAAAAGCTCAGACTCAAAGAGCTTAAGGGCAACCAGCATTTCACTCAGCCGCCTGCACGCTATACCGAAGCATCTCTTGTAAAGGCTTTCGAGGAAACAGGTATAGGCAGACCTTCTACCTATGTTTCTACAATAACAACTATCATATCCAGAAGCTATATCGAGCGTGACGGTAAGCAGCTAAAGCCTACAGCTTTAGGTGAAACGGTTAACTCTCTTATGAGCGACCACTTTGGCAAGCTCGTTGATGTGGGATTTACCGCTAATATGGAAACAAACCTTGATAAGATAGAAAACGGCAAAAAGGGCTGGGTCAAGACTCTCGATGAGTTCTACAAGGATTTTGACAGCGAGCTCTCTGTGGCTGAGGAAGCTATGGACGGAAAGCGTGTCAAGGTGCCTGATGAGGAGACTGACCAGGTGTGCGAGCTTTGTGGCAAGCCTATGGTCATAAAGATAGGCCGTTTCGGTAAGTTCCTTGCCTGCTCCGGCTTCCCGGAGTGTACAAATACCAAGCGTATAGTTACCGAGACCGGTGCTGACTGCCCTTACTGCGGCAAAAAGGTGCTGCTCAAAAAATCCAAGAAGGGCAAGAAGTATTACGGCTGTGAGGATAACCCGACCTGCGGCTTTATGACGTGGGATATCCCTACAGAGCATAAGTGTCCCGATTGCGGCAGCTCGCTTTTCCAGAAGGGCGGCAAGAACGGCAAGCTCGTCTGCCATAAGGTCGGCTGCGGCTATGAAAAGGATCTCAGCGATGAAGGCTAAGGTGATTGGTGCAGGGCTTGCAGGTGTAGAAGCGGCATGGCAGCTCTCAAATGCCGGTATTGAAACCGAGCTTTATGAGATGAAGCCTCATAAATACACCCCTGCACATAAGTATAAAGGCTTTGCAGAGCTTATCTGCTCAAATTCACTTAAGGCAAGCCGTATCGAGTCGGCTGCCGGTATGCTCAAAGAGGAAATGAGAAGGCTCGGCTCTCTCACTATGGAGTGCGCTGAGAAAACAGCTGTCTCCGCAGGTGGTGCTTTGGCGGTCGACAGAGAAAGGTTCTCCGACCTTGTCACAGAGCGTATCCGCTCACGCAGTAATATAACTGTTATCGAGGGCGAGGTCACAGATATCCCCGATGGCGATGTCATTATAGCTACAGGCCCTCTTACAAGTGACGCACTTGCTCAGAAGATAGGTGAGCTCGTCGGCGATTATCTGTATTTCAACGACGCAGTTGCTCCTATAGTAACAAAGGAAAGCATAGATATGTCACGAGCATTCCTTGCTTCACGTTATGGCAGGGGAGAAGCTGATTATATAAACTGCCCCTTTGAAAAGGACGAGTATCTTAGATTCTATAACGAGCTTGTAAATGCCGAGAGCGCTCCGCTCCACGATTTTGATAAGGAGCATTTCTCAAAGGACGGCTTTAAGGTCTATGAGGGCTGTATGCCGATAGAAGTGCTTGCAAAGCGTGGCGTGGATACTATGCGTTTCGGGCCTCTTAAGCCTGTAGGTCTTACAGACCCCTCGACCGGCAGAAGACCCTACGCCTGCGTTCAGCTCCGTGCCGAGAATTCCGAGGGCTCGCTCTATAATATCGTCGGTTTCCAGACAAATCTTAAATTCGGCGAGCAGAAGCGTGTTTTCTCAATGATCCCCGGCCTTGAAAATGCTGAGTTTATCCGCTACGGCGTTATGCATAGAAATACATTTATCAATTCCCCCAAACTGCTCGATGAGCATTTCAATATGCGCTCACACAGCAATATCTATTTTGCAGGGCAGATAACAGGGGTCGAGGGCTATATAGAGTCAGCTTCAAGCGGTATGATCGCAGGCCTCAGCCTTGCAAGAAAGCTCACCGGCAAAGAGCAGATATCGCTCCCTGCAACAACGATGATCGGTGCGCTTACAAAATATATCTCTGATGATACAGTAGTTGATTTTCAGCCTATGGGCTGTAATATGGGTATCCTTCCCATGCTTCCTGACAGGATAAAGGATAAGAAAGAAAAATACCTTGCCCTTGCTACCCGTGGTCTTGCAGACCTTGACAAGGTGCTTGAAGGTATCTGATAATATATATGAGGAGGTCAGAAAATGAATATTGTAATGGACGCATTCGGCGGCGATAACGCCCCTCTCGAAGTTATAAAAGGCGCAGTAGATGCTGTTGCCGATTTCAAGGTAGATGTCACCCTCGTCGGCGATGAGGAAAAGATAAAGAAATGTGCCAAGGATAATTCTATAGATATATCATCACTTAAGATAAAGCATACACCTGTGGTCATCGAGATATGCGATGAACCTACAGAGGTCATCAAGAGCAAGAAGGACTGCTCGATGGCAGTCGGCCTTCAGATGCTTGCAGACGGTGAGGGCGATGCTTTCGTTTCTGCCGGTTCTACGGGTGCTCTCGTTGTCGGTGCTACTTTTATCGCTAAGAGACTTAAGGGCATCAAGCGTCCTGCTCTTGCAACAGTCCTCCCGACAGCAGGCGCACCAACTATGCTTCTTGACAGCGGAGCAAATGCAGAGTGCCGCCCTGAGATGCTCGTGCAGTTCGGTATCATGGGCTCTGCTTATATGGAAAAGGTGCTCGGTGTCAAAAAGCCGAGAGTATGCCTTGCAAATATAGGCGCTGAGGAGTCAAAGGGCAGAGAGCTCGAGCTTGAAACATATAAGCTCTTAAAGACTGCTCCTGTTAACTTTACAGGAAATATCGAAGCAAGACAGGTGCCCCTCGGTGATGCTGATGTTGTAGTTGCTGACGGCTTTACAGGAAATATCATGCTCAAACTCTATGAGGGTATGGCTAAATTCTTCGCAGGTGAGCTTAAAACTCTCCTCACTGCTAATGCCAAGAGCAAGCTCGCAGCACTTCTTGTTATGAATAACGTCAAGGCTTTCAAGAAAAAAGTCGATTATTCCGAGTACGGCGGTGCACCTCTCCTTGGTACTGCAAAACCTGTAATAAAGGCACACGGCAGCTCTGATGCAAAGGCTTTCTATAACGCTGTAAGACAGGCAAAGATCTTTACCGAGACAGGCGTTATAGATACTATAACAGAAGCTCTCGCATCAATGAAAAGCAGTAAAGAGGCGTAAGCAATGGACGAAAATACAGCTCTGAAGGAATTTCAGAAAAAGATAAACTATACATTCAAAGACGAGCAGCTCTTGTTTGAAGCGCTCTCTCATTCCTCCTTTGCGAATGAGAGCAAGAAAGCACGCTGCTCGAACGAGCGCCTTGAATTCTTAGGCGACTCTGTGCTCTCAATAGTGGTCTCTGACCATATATTCAAGCATTTTTCGCATATCCCCGAGGGTGAGCTCACAAAGCTGCGTGCTTCGCTTGTTTGTGAGAATGCACTCTTTGAGTTTTCAAAGCGAATTGACCTTGGTTCATATATCTTCCTTGGTAAGGGCGAGGAGCAGACAGGCGGCAGAACACGCCCCTCGATAGTCTCCGATGCTTTTGAGGCAGTTATAGCAGCAATATATCTTGACGGCGGTATGGAGGCGGTCGCTCCCTATATCCTGTCATTTATCCCTGAGGATATCACTCCGAAGGGCACAGATGCATTCCACGATTATAAGACTCTCCTTCAGGAGGTCATTCAGCATAATCCCGAGGAGAAGATAGAGTATCATCTGAGCTCCGAGTCAGGCCCCGACCATGACAAGAAGTTCACTATACAGGTGCTCCTGAATAATAATGTGATAGGCGAGGGCACAGGCCGCTCTAAGAAATCAGCAGAGCAGGCCGCTGCAAAAGAAGCTCTTGCACTTATGGGCGTCAATGAAGCATAGTAATATATCCATTTTCGTGCCGCATATCGGCTGTCCCCACCTCTGTGCATTCTGCGACCAGCGCACGATAAGCGGTGAGGATAAAGCCCCTAAGCCTGATGATGTAAGGCGTATATGCGCTCAGGCTCTTGATGAGATATCATCACCTGAAAACACTGAGATAGCCTTCTTCGGCGGCAGCTTTACTGCTATAAGGCATGATTATATGACAGCACTGCTTGAAGCCGCCAATGAGTTTGTCGGCGAGGGTAAGTTTCGTGGCATAAGACTTTCAACACGTCCCGACTATATTGATGACGACGTGCTTGGCGTTTTGAAAAAGTATAACGTTACAGCAATAGAGCTCGGCGCTCAGTCTCTTGACGATGAAGTGCTTGCAGCAAATGAGCGTGGCCATACAGCACAGGATGTTGTTGATGCAAGTGAACTTATCCGCCGATATGGCTTTGAGCTTGGCCTGCAAATGATGGTCGGCCTGTATAAAAGCACCCGTGAAAAAGAGCTTGCAACTATGCGTAAGATAATTGATATCCGCCCGCAGACAGTCCGTATCTACCCCGTAGTGATACTAAAGGGCACAAAGCTCGGTTCGTTGTATCAGTCAGGTGAATACCAGACTATGAGCTTTGACGATGTTGTTGAACTCTGTGCAGATATGCTCACCGAGTTTGATAATGCAGATATAAAGGTCATCAAATGCGGCCTTCACGCAAGCGAGTTTGTTGAGCGTGATATGCTCGGCGGCTTCTACCACCCGGCTTTCCGGGAGCTTTGTGAGGCGGTCTGCTACCGTAAGGCATTTGATGCAGAAATAAATAAAACAGGTCTTTCAAAGGGCATCGCAGAATTTGCTGTCCCTTCAAAGAACCTTAGTAAAGCACTCGGCCAGAAAAAGAGCAACGTCGGGTACTTTGCAGATAAAGGCTTTGAACTTAGGCTCGTGCCTTCTGATGATACCAATGATAAATATCAGGTAATAAATATTTGGCAGTAAGGGAAGTGAGAAAATGTACCTGAGAGGTCTTGAAATGCAGGGCTTCAAGTCTTTCCCCGATAAGATATCCCTTGATTTTGATAAGGGCATCACAGCTGTTGTCGGGCCTAACGGCTCGGGCAAGAGCAATATAGGTGACGCTATGCGCTGGGTAATGGGCGAGCAGTCGTCTAAAACGCTCCGAGGCGGAAAGATGGAGGACGTTATCTTTGCCGGAACAGAGCAGAGAAAGTCTGTAGGCTTTGCACAGGTCACACTCACGATAGATAATACAGATAAAGCACTTAATGTTGACAGCGATGTGGTTCGTGTTTCCCGTAAGCTGTATAGAAACGGCGACAGCGAATATATCATCAACGGCGAGAATGTCCGCCTTAAGGATATCGTCGAGCTGTTTATGGATACAGGTCTTGGCCGTGACGGTTATTCTATCATCGGTCAGGGCAGGATAGCGGAGATAGTTTCGAGTAAGTCTACTGACAGGCGTGAGATATTTGAAGAAGCCGCCGGTATCTCCAAATTCCGCTATAAAAAAGAAGAAGCCGAGCGTAAGCTCGTTGCAGCTGAGGATAATATATCAAGGATAACAGATATCCTCTCGGAACTCAGCTCACGCCTCGGGCCTTTAAAGACCCAATCGGAAAAGGCTAAGAAATTCATCGTTCTTGAAGAAGAAAAACGTGGCCTTGAAATATCCGTCTGGGTGCAGAAACTCGATAAGTCAACAAAAAGTATAGATGAAACAAATGAAAAGCTCACTCTTGTCAGAGGGCAGTATGATGTTTTGGAAAAGGAAGTCAATGAGCTTGATGATAAGATACAGTCGGCCTTTGAACAGAGCGCTGCCTGTGAGCAGGAGATAGCAGAGCTCCGTGAAAAGATACACCAGACAGAGCTTGATAATACACAGGCCACATCAAAAATTGCCGTCTGTGAAAATGATATCGAGCATCTAAAAGAGAGTATAACACAGCTTGAGGAGCAGATAGAAGCCTTTAAAACAAACGCCGGCTACCTCGATGAACAGCTTGTTAAGCATAACGCATCTCTCGAAGCACTTATGAAAAAGCTCGATGAGAATAAATCACTCGAAGTGAAGACGGAGGATAGCTTTTCAAAGCTCCTTTCAAGTACAGAGGATTTTGATAAGGAACTACAGAATTCCAACGACGAGCTCAGTAAGCTCTACCTTGAAAAGTCTTCTCTCGGCTTTAAGATAGAGAATAATAAGAATCTTACTGATGAGCTTGAAGAAAGCCTTGAAAAGCTCACAGCAGATCTCGCTCAGGGCGAGAAGGACGAGCAGCAGCTTTCCGATGAGCTTAAAGCTAAAAGGTCAGCCTTTGCCAAGGCAGAGGAAAACCTCAATGAGCATAAGAATAAACTATCCGGCTTCGAGCTGCTTCTTAAGAATAAAGCCCAGAAGCTCGAAAAACAGGAGAATGAGATAAGACAGGCCGAGAGTGAGCTTATACAGACATCTCAGCGCCTTAATATCCTCAAAGACCTCGAAAGCAATATGGAAGGCTTTGCCTATAGCGTTAAAAGCGTCCTTAAAGCTAAAAAGCAGGGAAGGCTTTCGGGCATCTGCGGCTCTGTAGCCCAGATAATATCCACAAGAAAAGAATATGACCTTGCAATAGAAACTGCCCTCGGTGCAGCAATGCAGAATATCGTTACAGACGATGAGTCGGGTGCTAAACGTGCTATCAAGTTCTTAAAGGAAACTAAGGCGGGCAGGGCGACTTTCCTTCCGCTCACATCTGTCAAGGTCGGCAGGCTCGATGCGCAGGGAGTTGAAAATGAAGAAGGCTTTGTCGCCATTGCAAGCGATATCGTCACCTGCGACAGCAGATATGATGTCATAGCAAGATATCTTCTTGGAAAGGTGTGTATCGCCGAGAATATCGATCTCGCATCAAATATCGCTAAAAAGTATAACTACCGCTTCAAGATATGTACTCTTGACGGCCAGGTCATAAATGCAGGCGGTTCTTTCACGGGCGGTTCTGCTTCAAAGACAGCCGGCCTGCTTTCAAGAAAGAATGAGATAGACGACCTCTCTGCAAAATGCGCAGCACTTGAAAAATCCTTCAATGATATGAAGTCTGGCACAGCACAGCTCAGACAAGAATGTGCAAACCTTTCCGCTCAGGCTGAGGGTGAGCGTGAAACAATAAACACCCTCTCCGGTGAGACCTTGAAGCTCGATATGGAGATAAAGCGTATCTGCGAGATACGAAAAGACTGCGAGCAGAAACTCGATGAATATGACGCTCAGATAGATTCGTCAAAGAAGCGCCTTAAGCAGCTTGATAATGATATAAACGAGGCTATCCTTTCTCTTAATGAGCTGAATACCCGTATAGCCGAGCGTGAGGGCGAGCTCGCAAGCTCAAAGAGCAAGCTCGAAGGTCTTCGCCGCCAGCGTGAGGACTTGACAGAAAAGCTCTCTTCGGTTAGAATAGAAGGTGTACAGATACAAAAGGATATCGAGCTGATAAAGTCAACTATCGAGCAGACTAAGGAGCTTATCACACGCTCCGCCGCTGACAGCAGCGACAGCCGTGACAGGATAGACGACCTGAATAAGCAGATAGCTGATAAGCATGATATGATATCAAGCCTTCAGCAGTCTCTTAAGGACAGCGTTGGTGTTATCAAGCAGATCGAAGATGATATAACATCAAGATCTGTCAAGAGATCAACCCTCAGCGACAGCGCAGAAAAGCTCAGAAGCGAGCAGCGCTCAAAGCTCAACGAGAAGGAGAACCTCCAGGGTCAGCTCTCACGCCTTGAAGAAAGCGTCAGAAGTGAAACTGCCGAGTTCGACAGGATAGTTGCATCGCTCTATGATAACTATGAGCTCACACGCTCGCAGGCTCAGGAGCTTGCTGATATGACAATAGATGTCGCACAGGCAAATAAGCGCCTTTCCGAGCTTAAGGGCAAGATAAAGGCTCTCGGTAACGTCAACCTCGCAAGTATCGAGGAGTACGAGGAGGTAAGCGAGCGCTTTGAGACTATGACTTCGCAGCTTGATGATGTCAATAACTCCAAGCTCCAGCTCGCAGGGCTGATTGATGACCTGACCGAGAAGATGAAGGAGATATTCACTGAGAGCTTTGATGCGATAAACAGGAGCTTCAAGGCGATATTCACCGAGCTTTTCGGCGGCGGCAGGGCAGAGCTTATACTTGCTGACCCTGACAATGTGCTCGAATGTGGGATCGATATCAGAGTCGCCCCTCCCGGAAAGGTCATCAAGAACCTTGTGTCTCTCTCGGGCGGTGAACAGGCTTTTGTGGCTATTGCGATATACTTTGCTATCCTTAAGCTGCGTCCTTCGCCTTTCTGTCTGCTTGATGAGATAGAAGCAGCGCTCGATGATGTCAATGTTGCAAGATATGCTCAGTATCTGCATAGATTTACTGATAAGACGCAGTTTATAGCTATTACCCATAGACGTGGTACTATGGAAGAAGCCGACGTGCTCTACGGTGTCACCATGCAGAAGGGTATATCAAAGCTGCTGCGTATGAGCCCCGATGAGGCTTACGATATGGATAATGAACAATGATCGGAGGTAGTTTTTTAAATGGGATTTTTTGAAAAACTCAAAGCAGGACTAAAAAAGACCAAGGACTCTATGATGGGCAAGATAGAGCGCCTTCTTCATTCCTTTACCAAAATAGATGACGAGCTGTTCGAGGAACTCGAGGAGACACTTATCCTTTGCGATATAGGTGTCAATACCTCTGTCGCTATATGCGAGGAGCTCAGAGACCGTGTCAAGAAGCAGGGGATTACAGACCCTTCGCTTATCAAGGATATGCTCAAAGAGGTAATAACCGATATGCTCGGCGAGGATCAGCCTCTTGACCTTTCAACAACGCCTTCTGTAATACTTGTTATAGGCGTTAACGGTGCCGGAAAGACCACTACTATAGGTAAGCTCTCGTACCAGCTCTCTCAGCAGGGCAAAAAGGTCATCGTTGCAGCAGCAGATACTTTCCGTGCAGCAGCTATCGACCAGCTCGAAGTCTGGACACAGCGTGCAGGCGTTGATATAGTCAAGCATAATGCCGGCTCTGACCCTGCGGCTGTTGTGTATGATGCACTTAACGCTGCCAAGGCAAGAAATGCAGATATAGTTATCTGTGATACCGCCGGCAGACTTCATAATAAAAAGAACCTTATGGATGAGCTCAGAAAAATAGCAAGGATAGTTCATCAGCAGGCAGAAGGCTGCTCGCTCGAGGTGCTTCTGGCACTCGACGCCACAACAGGCCAGAACGCAGTCAACCAGGCAAGACAGTTCAATGAGGTCGCTGATATCACAGGTATTATCCTTACAAAGCTCGACGGTACAGCCAAGGGCGGTATCATAATCTCTATCACAGACGAACTGAAGATCCCTGTAAAGCTCGTTACAGTCGGCGAAAAGATCGAGGATATCCAGCCGTTTGTTGCAAAGGATTTTGTAAATGCACTTTTTGAATAAATAATTCTAAATAAGAAATATAGGGAGGAACATATAATGGATAACGTTTTGCTTATAATCAATATGCAGGAATACTATGTAGGTAAATTCAGAAATAAAGATCTGTATAACTACGACCGTAAAAAGCTCATTGATAATATCAATAAGCGTATAGAAAAGTATGCTCCTGAGGAAGTATTCTATGTAAGAACAGTTGCCAAGGGACTTTTCAAAAGCAATATGCCTAACGGCAAGGCTGCTGAGTCTGATATAGTTACAGGCCTTAAGGTCGTTTCAAAGAATATGTATACCAAGTCAAAGCCTAATGCTTTCCTTAATGACGCTCTCGGTGAGTTTATGAGAGCCCGTAATGTCAAGAAGGTCGAGATATGCGGCGTTGACGGCGGCAACTCTGTCGGTGCATCAGCAGTCGGCGGCTTTGAGTATGATCTGTATATGATCTATAACGAGGCCTGCATAGGTACTATGGATACTGAAAAGGAAAAGAAATTCCTTGAAAAGCTCTCGCAGGGAAAGAGCGAGATCATTAACGAGGTGTGATGATGAGACTTATTATAGCAAGCTCGAATAAGGGTAAGCTCAGAGAGTATTCTCAGCTGCTTTCTCCTCTCGGCTATGAGGTCGTCTCTGCAAAGGAGGCAGGCTTTGATGTCGAAGTCGAGGAAACAGGCACTACCTTTGCCGAAAACTCAGCACTTAAAGCAAGGGCTATCCATGAACTCAGCGGCGAGTGTGTTCTCGCTGACGACAGCGGTCTTTGCGTTGATGCTCTTGACGGGGCTCCGGGTATATATTCCGCACGCTTCGGCGGCCTTTCTACCGATGCTGAGCGTACTGCACTGCTTCTTGAAAAGCTCAAAGACGTTCCCGATGAAAAGCGTGGTGCTCACTTTATGTGTACTATCTGCTTTATCTATTCCGATGGCCGTGAGCTTGCAGTCGAGGGCAGGGTATACGGAACTATCGCCCACACTCCCTCCGGCAGTAACGGCTTTGGCTATGACCCTGTTTTCCTGTATGACGGTGTCAGCTTTGCCGATGTGGACAGCGATGTAAAAAACAGCGTGTCTCATAGAGCAAACGCTCTTAAGGCACTTCTTGAACAACTTGATAAAGGGGAAAATGTATGATAACACCAAAGCAGAGAGCAGAGCTCAAAGCATTAGCAAATTCAATTGAGCCCGTGTTCCAGATAGGCAAGGGCGGCGTCAATGACGCTCAGGTGGCTCAGATAGACGATTACTTAAGAGTGCATGAGCTTGTAAAGATAAAGGTGCTCGATAATTCCCTCCTTACAGCTAAGGAGGCGGCTATAGATATAGCAGAGCGTATAAGCGCCGAGGTGGTGCAGTGTATCGGCTCAAAAGCTATACTCTATAAGCGCAATGAAAAAGAGCCTGTCATCAAGCTGAAGAATAAGTGATATGAAAAAACTGCTCATATACGGCGGTACTTTTGACCCTGTTCATAACGGCCATAAAAATGCATTTGATGCTGCAAGGGCAGCTGTTGAGCCTGATCTTTGTATCGTCATTCCAAATGCCATACCGCCTCATAAACAAAGCACCGGCCTTGTATCGGGTGAGCATAGAATGAATATGCTCCGTCTTGCTTTTGGTTCATGTGAGAATACAGAGTTTTCTGACTATGAGCTTAAGCGTGAGAGCAAAAGCTATTCGCTCTTTACGATACAGCATTTTCATCAAAGCTGTCCCGACTTTGATATCTATTTCATCGTCGGCAGCGATAGCCTTTGTAATTTTCATAAATGGTATGAGTATGAGCAGATACTCAGGCTTTGTACTCTGGTGTGTGTTTCCCGCCTTAACGGCGACAGAGCAGCACTTGAAGATGCAAAGCGAACCCTGGAGCAAAAGGGCGGCAGAGTCGTTATTTGTGATGCCGAGCCTTTAGAGGTATCATCATCTGAAATAAGAAAAATGTTTTTAAGCGGTGATGACCCATCTTGCTATTTGGATAAAAATGTAGTAAAATATATATATGAGAATTCACTCTATCAGAAAGAAGTATTGAATTGACTGATAAAAAACTGATAACAAGGTATAAGGAATACCTTAAGGCTAACCTTTCAAAGAAAAGGTATAACCATTCTGTCAATGTGTCAGATGCAGCTGTTGAGCTTGCAAAGCTATACGGCGAAGACCCCGATAAGGCTCTTGTTGCAGGCCTTCTGCACGATGTTGCAAAGGAGCTGCCGATAGAAAAACAGCGTGAGTATGTTTTGAAGTCGTATCTGAATGTAGATGCGGTGGAAAAAGTTTCCCACGCACTTTTCCATGCAGTCGCAGGTGCAGAGCTTGCAAGGCTCGTCTTCGGTATAGAAGATATGGATGTTATCCTCGCTATCAGGTATCATACCGTAGCGGCAGGGGATATGTCAAGACTTGCGGCTATCGTATATCTTGCTGACCTGATATCGGCTGACAGAGATTATAAAGACGTTAAGCGTATGCGTAAGCTCGCAGTCAGCGGCCTTGAAAGGGCAATGCTCGAAGCGCTTAAATTCTCGATAACTGATTCTGTTGTAAAGGGTAATACTATCCCCGTGTCAACCCTTGAAGCATATAACAGATTTCTAACTGAAACAATAAAAAAGGAAAAAAATGATAAAGCAAGGAAAGGAGCAGGTTGAATGAAAAACGATGCTGCCAATGAAAAGCTCAGATGTATAATCTCCGCACTCGATTCCAAGAGGGCTGAGAATATCAAGGCGATAGGTATCAGGGATCTTACAATTATTGCTGATTATTTTGTAATAGCAAACGGTGACTCCACAACTCAGACTAAGGCTCTTGCCGATGAGGTGGAGTATCAGATGAAGCAGAAGTTCGGTGTCGATCCTCATCATACCGAAGGCTACAGCGCATCAAACTGGATAGTCCTCGACTATGAGGATATCGTTGTCCATGTGTTCTATACACAGACAAGAGACCACTATAACTTAGAGCGCCTCTGGGCAGACGGCGAGGAGATAGATATTTCTCCCTTTGTTGTCAAGGAGTAATGCCGTATGGGTCATTCAGTTAACGGCAGAAACCTTATCGGTCTTTGCGGTGTGTATTTTGTCATAAAGGGTATACTTAACCTCGTGCTTGGCTTTAGCTTCAGCAATATAGTTATCCTTGTGGTTTTCGCAGCACTTGCATATCTTATGCTGCAAAAAAAGCCTATGACAAACTATATAACAGCTGTTCTTCTTGTTGCTATCGTGCTTATCCATATCAAGGATAATATCAAGGGCTTTCAGGTGCTCTATCTTGCCGAAGCGGCAATCGACTGCGTGTGCGCATTCACACTTGTCGCCAATAAGGACGTAAGAGAATATTTCAAGTAATTTATTGTAAAGGATATGATATAAATGAAGGATTACAATTTCAAAGCCATTGAGGAAAAATGGCAGAAATACTGGGACGAAAACGAAACGTTCAAGGCGAGCGATGACCACTCAAAGAAGAAGTTCTATGCGCTCGTTGAGTTTCCTTACCCCTCGGGCCACGGTATGCACGTCGGCCATATCAAGGCTTATTCCGGCCTTGAAGTTGTCAGCCGTAAGAGAAGGATGCAGGGCTATAATGTCCTCTTCCCGATAGGCTTTGACGCATATGGCCTTCCTACCGAGAATACTGCTGTCAAGGATAATATCCACCCCCGTATCGTTACCGACAGAAATATCAAAAAGTTCACAGGCCAGCTCAAAAAGGTAGGCTTTTCCTTCGACTGGTCAAGAGTAGTTGATACAACAGATGAGAACTACTATAAGTGGACACAGTGGATATTCCTTAAGATGTTTGAAAACGGCCTTGTTTTTCGTGATAAGACACTTGTCAACTACTGCCCCAGCTGTAAGGTCGTTCTCTCAAATGAGGATTCTCAGGGCGGTAAGTGCGATATCTGCCATAGCGATATCGTTCAGAAGACAAAGGAAGTATGGTATTTAAGAATTACCGAGTACGCTGATAAGCTCCTCCAGGGTCTTGAAGAAGTAGATTACCTTCCCAATGTAAAGCTCCAGCAGCAGAACTGGATAGGTAAGTCTACAGGCGCATTCGTAAACTTCAAGCTCAAAGAGCAGGACGAGCAGCTCAGGATATATACCACACGTCCCGATACACTCTACGGCGTAACATTTATGGTAATCGCACCTGAGCACCCTGTCATCGAAAAGTACAGAGACAGCATAAAGAATATAGCTGACCTCGATGCTTATAAGGCAGAGTGCGCTAAAAAGAGCGAATTTGAAAGAACACAGCTCGTTAAGGATAAGACAGGTGTAAGGATAGACGGTCTCACAGCTATCAATCCTATCACAAATAAAGAGATACCGATATATATTTCCGACTATGTAATGATGGGCTACGGTACAGGCGCTATCATGGCTGTTCCTGCTCACGATACAAGAGACTATGAGTTCGCTAAGAAGTTTGGTATAGATATCATCGAAGTTATTAAGGGCGGCGATATCTCTAAGGAAGCCTATACAGGCGACGGCGAAATGGTAAACTCCGGTGTCCTTAACGGTATCACTAATAAGAAGGACGCTATCGCCCGTATGCTTGATGAGCTTGCAAAGCTCGGCTGCGGCGAGGCAGGCGTTCAGTATAAGATGAAGGACTGGGCATTCAACAGACAGCGCTATTGGGGCGAGCCTATACCGATAGTTCACTGCGATACCTGCGGTATGGTAGCTGTTCCTTATGACGAGCTCCCTCTTAAGCTCCCACCTGTTGAGAATTTCCTCCCCGGTACAGACGGTGAGAGCCCTCTTGCAAGAATAGACAGCTTCGTTCACTGTAAGTGTCCTAAGTGCGGTAAAGACGCAAGACGTGAGACAGATACTATGCCTCAGTGGGCAGGTTCGTCCTGGTACTTCCTCAGATACTGCGATCCGCATAATGATAATGAGTTCGCATCTGCTGAGGCTCTTAAGTACTGGATGCCTGTTGACTGGTATAACGGCGGTATGGAGCACGTTACAAGACATATGATCTATAGCCGCTTCTGGCATAAGTTCCTCTATGACCTCGGCCTTGTTCCTACATCTGAGCCTTATGCAAAGAGAACAGCTCAGGGTCTTATCTTAGGACCTGACGGCGAAAAGATGAGTAAGTCCCGTGGAAATGTTATCGACCCGCTCGATGTTGTAAATGAATACGGCGCAGATGTCCTGAGACTCTATGTGCTCTTTATGGGTGACTATGAAAAGGCTGCTCCCTGGAGCGAGTCGAGCGTCAAGGGCTGTAAGCGTTTTGCTGACAGGATCTGGGCTCTCCAGGATAAGCTCACCGACGGTGATGAGTACAGCGAAAAGCTCCGCTCCTCTATGCATAAGACTATCAAGAAGGTCACAGAGGATATCGAGGCTATGAAGTTCAATACTGCTATAGCTGCTATGATGTCGCTGCTTAATGAGATATATGAGGCAGGCTCTATCACAAAGAAGGAATACAGAGACCTTCTCGTTATCCTTTATCCTTTTGCACCTCACCTCACAGAGGAACTCTATGAGATCTGCGGCTTTGAGGGCAAGCTCGATGAGCAGGAGTGGGTATCCTTCGATGAAGCTCTCTGTGTTGATGCTACCGTCGAGATAGTTGTTCAGCTCAACGGTAAGATCAAGTCCAGGATAAATATTGCAGTTGATGACTCTAAGGAGAATATCATAGCCCAGGCAAAGGCTGATGAAGCAGTTGCCGCAGCAATGGCAGGCAAGAGCATAGTCAAGGAGATCTACGTTCCCGGTAAGCTCGTTAATATCGTCATAAAATAATTTTAAATTTTTCCTCTAAAGCTATTGACTTTGTGATAAAATTATAGTATAATATAAGATGTAATCATATTGGGTAATGTGTTTGAGCTTTTTAGTAACAGAGAAAAGCGAACGTGTAAAAGCGTTCATATTGTTTGCACAGCAAGCGCCTTCACTAAACACCGAGAGCTCCGATACACCAATACTTGTTACCTCTGTTAAAGGTGGCAAAGGGAGGGAATAATTTTGGCAGAAGTTCGTGTTGGTAAGAACGAAACATTAGATACAGCTCTTAAGCGTTTTAAGAGGTCCTGTGCTAAGGACGGCGTTATTGCCGAGGTTCGTAAAAGAGAACACTACGAAAAGCCTTCGGTAAAGCGTAAGAAGAAATCCGAAGCTGCTCGTAAGCGTAAATACTGATAAGTGATCAAAAGCGGGCAAGTTTCTTGTCCGCTTTTTGCTTTGTCTGATTGGAGAGTTAAATGTTATTCAAGCCAACCTATGTTTTTGATAAGGTCGGGGATATCACCCCCGAGTTCTTAAAGCATAAGCATATCAAGGCGCTTATACTTGACCTTGATAATACGCTTACTACACATAATAACCCCGAGGTGCCTCAAAAGAGCCTCGATTGGATAAATACTATGAAGAAAGCCGGTATAGCCCTTATCATAGTTTCAAATAACCACCCCCCAAGGGTGAGACCGTTTGCTGATAAGCTCGGTGTCGATTTTGAATGTGAGGGCAAAAAGCCGCTTACCTTCGGCTATACAAGGGCAATAAAGCGCCTCGGTATCCCTAAAAAATATGTTGCATCTGTGGGCGATCAGATATTTACCGATGTCCTTGGCTGTAACCTTAAGGGTATCCGCTCGCTTTTTGTGTTCCCTATAGAGCCTGAAACGAGCCGCCCGTTCCGCTTCAAGCGCTGGTGTGAGCGCCCGTTTTTACCTAAGTTCCCAAATAAATAAAATATAAAGGAGAAGATCATTATGAACAGATTTATGAGAGAATTCATCGGCGGTAAGTACGATATCGAAACAACTAACGATTATTTCGCTTCAAGCCTTGTGCTCGATGTCTATGACGGCTGGATCAAGCTCAACTGTGAGGGCTATATCCAGTATATCAACCTTGATTTCGTTATCAAGGTATCTCCCTCGCTCGTTGAGGAAGATGATGTAAAGAATAATCCTATCGACACTAAAAATTGATAGGCATGAATGAGAGAATAACTGTCAGAAGCCATATAGCTTCGCTGTTTTTTGGCTTGCTCTTTCTATGCTTTGGTGCTTTTGAGTTTGTACACGGTCTTTCCGAGAATGATGTCAATAAGCAGCACTCTGATTATATATTCTGTATTCTGGGCGCTGTTATAGGTATAGCTGTTATACTTATGTACTTTATGATAAAGTATGAGTTTGATGAAAACGGCTTTTCCTATACCAATGTCTTCGGTAAGACCCGTGATGTCAGCTACGACGAGATATTCAGCCTTATGTATACCAATAAGAACACGCTTCGTGTCGAGCTTTCAGACGGTACACCGATATCTGTCCCGACATCGACTAAAAACGGTAAGGAATTTGCCAGGGTCGTAGAAGCAGCCTATGCTAAAAAGATGCAGATGACAGCTAATAGTCCTATAAACGATCAGAGAGGTATGTTATAATGCTTGCAAAATTCGGCCCGGCCGGTAATAGTGATGCCTATTCCAAAACGCATAAATCAACAGTCGATGTCCCAAAATACTTAAATGAGATAGGGCTTGACCACTACGAGTACCAGTGCGGCAGGGGAGTGCGTGTTTCAGATAAGCTCGCCCAGTCGCTCAGGGCTGAGTCTGAAAAATACGGTATAACCCTTTCAGTCCATGCGCCGTATTTTATCTCGCTTTCAAGCGTTGAGGAGGAAAAGCGTGATAACAGTATAAACTATATTCTCCAGACCTGCGATGCTGCAAAGCGTCTCGGCGCTGAAAGGATAGTTATACATAGCGGCTCCTGCGCAAAGATAACAAGAGAGCAGGCTCTCGAACTTGCTAAGGATACTCTTTCCCGTGCAAGAAAGGCTGCTATCGACCAGGGCTTTGAGGATATTGTTTTCTGCCCTGAAACTATGGGTAAGGTCAACCAGCTCGGCGACCTTGCAGAAGTTATCGAGCTCTGTAAGCTCGATGATACATTCCTCCCGACTATCGACTTCGGCCACCTTAATGCAAGAGGCTTCGGCTGTATTAACGGCAAGGAAGACTATGAGAAGATGCTCTCTGATGTAGAGAACGCCCTCGGCTATGACCGCCTTAAGGTCTTCCATAGCCATTTTTCAAAGATAATGTTCACCATACCCGGCGGTGAGAAAATGCACCTCACATTCGATGATAACCAGGGCTTCGGGCCTGACTATGAGCCGCTTATGGAGCTTGTAGCAAAGAAAGGCCTTGCCCCGACGTTTATCTGTGAAAGCGCCGGCACTCAGGATAAAGATGCACTTACAATGAAGAATTGCTATCTGTCCTTTAAGGAGTAGCTCATGGCTTTGTACTGCGTTTTGCTCGAGCCTGATAATAAGGGCTTGCTCAGGCTGCTTGAATATGTCAGCTCTGAATCTATCATAAATAAAAAGATACGCCCGAGTATCAATATCGGCGCATTTGTGAGTGAAAGAGAGTCTGTCATTCTGGATTTCTATAGCGGCCTTGCTCATATCTTAGAGCCGTTCGTGCTTGATTTTACCGATATCGGCGTTTTTGAAAACGGCACGGTCTATCTTAGTCCTGTTATGGACGATAGGCTTAAGTCTGATTTCTATAAGACCTATGCTACCTTTTCCAAACACTTTGATGCAGGCTTCAATGGCAGATTTCTTCCGTCCTGCTGGAAGCCTTATATCACTGTCGGCTATGAGCCCTGCTATGAAGATGCGCTTGAACTTCGTGAATGTCTTAAGGGCTTTTTCGAGCCTTTTTCCTGTCGGTTCAGATCATCAGCACTTGTCAGGTGTGAGCCGTACAGAGTCGTTGCAAGGTATAATATGCCTGTAAATATGATGTAACTATATCCCTGTCGTACTGGCAGGGATTTAAACATACTGTAAAACAAATAATGGAGTGATGATCATGAAAAGAATACTTGTTATCCATGGACCTAACCTTAACCTTCTCGGAGAGCGTGACCCTAAGCACTACGGAAACGATACTTTCGAGAGCATCAATAACCAGATAGTTTCCCGTGCTGAGCGTAAGGATTTTTCCTGCGATATCTTTCAGTCAAACTTCGAGGGTGCTATCATTGATAAGCTCCATGAAGCGAGAAATGTCTATGACGGCGTTATCCTCAATGCAGGTGCTTATACCCACTATAGCTATGCTATCAGAGACGCTATCGAGGCTATCAAGATACCTGTTATCGAGGTACACCTGAGCAATATCGCCGCAAGAGATGAGTTCAGGAATAAGTCAGTTATAGCTCCTGTATGTAAGGGCTCTATCGCCGGCTTCGGTAAGGCATCATATTTCCTTGCTATAGAAGCGCTCTTTGAGGTCTTCGGCGGCGAAGAAGGCTGGGGGCTTGCAAAGAAATGAGCAGACTTGACCGCCTTTCAAAGCTGATAAAGACCGACTGCGCCCTCATCACCTCTGACATAAACAGACGCTATTTCACAGGTATGAAGTCAAGCGCAGGCACGGTGCTCCTTTTTAAGGATAAGGCATATCTTATAATAGATTTCCGTTATATTGAAAAAGCTAAAAATCTCCTCGCCGGTGACCCGTTTATCGAGGTCGTTTTGCAGGATAAGCTCTATGAGCAGATTAATTCCCTTATAGCGAAGCACGGCGCTGAAACTATCGCTGTCGAGTCTATGACGGTGACTGTCAGCCAGCTTGAAAGCTATAAGAATAAGCTCTCAGCCGAGGTCGTGTCATCTGATGACCTGTCTGACAGTATAAATACAATAAGAATGATAAAGACCCCTGATGAGACTGAAAAAATGATACAGGCTCAGCGTATCGCCGAGACAGGCTTTGAGCATATGCTCGAATTTATCCATGAGGGCGTGACTGAGCGTGAGCTCCAGCTTGAACTTGATTATTTCATGCTAAAAAACGGCGCAGAAGCACTCTCATTTGATACCATAGCTCTCTCTGGAAAGAATACCTCGCTCCCTCACGGCGTCCCCGGTGATAAAAAGATCGAGAAAGGCGACTTCGTGCTCCTTGATTTCGGCTCAGTTGTAGACGGCTATCATAGTGATATGACAAGAACAGTCTGTGTCGGTGAGCCTTCTGAAAAAATGAAGCGTGTGTATGATATTGTCCTTAAGGCACAGCTCGCTGCACTTGACGCAGTAAAAGCAGGTATAACAGGGCGTGAGCTTGATAAGATAGCAAGAGATATCATCTCAGCAGAAGGCTTCGGCGAGCAGTTCGGCCACTCTCTCGGCCACGGTGTCGGTGTCGAGATTCATGAGCCGCCCTATGCCGCTAAAAGCTATGATAAACCGCTGCCTGAAAACAGTATCGTGACAGTCGAGCCTGGTATCTATATCGAAAATGAATTCGGTGTGCGTATAGAGGACTTTGTGATAGTTAAAAATGACGGCTGCGTAAATATGACAAAAGCTCCGAAACAGCTTATCATATTGTAATTGTAAAGTTTTCGTGTAGAATGCAAAAAATGCAGAAAAAGCTCTTGCAATGTAATGGAAAATATGATAAAATATCTATAGAGATACTGTGTAATAGTGTCTGTAAAACTGATTTGGAGGTAAATTTATGATAACTGCTGGTGATTTCAGAAACGGTGTAACTTTTGAAGAGGACGGCAACGTTCTGCAGGTCGTAGAGTTTCAGCACGTTAAACCTGGTAAGGGCGCAGCATTTGTAAGAACAAAGACTAAGAATGTTATTACAGGCGCTGTTATTGAAAAGTCTTATAACCCCAGTGCTAAGTTCGAGACTGCTTTCATCGAGAGAAAGGATATGGAGTTCTCCTATGCTGACGGCGATCTTTACTATTTCATGGATCCCGAGACATACGATATGGTTCCCGTAAACGGCAGCGAGCTTTCCGATAACTTTAAGTTCGTTAAAGAAAATATGGTATGTAAGATCCTTTCCTATAAGGGTAAGGTTTTCGGTGTTGAGCCGCCTACATTCGTAGAGCTCGAAGTAACTGATACAGACCCCGGCTTCAAGGGTGATACAGCTACTAATGCTACAAAGCCTGCAACTGTTGAGACAGGTGCTGAGCTCAAGGTTCCGCTCTTTATCAATACAGGTGATAAGATCAGGATCGATACAAGGACCTGCGAGTACATGGAGCGTGCATAAACCACAATTTTCAGCTTTCAGTAAGGAGGGGTAATAAATGGAGCTTTCACAGAGAGTTGCATATCTTAAGGGTCTTATGGACGGTCTGAAGATAGATGATTCTACCGACCAGGGCAAGATACTTAAGCTCATGGCTGATATCCTTGAGGATATGGCAGTTTATATTGAGGACGTTGCAGACGAAGTCGATGAAATGGTCGATATCATAGACGAGATAGATGAAGACCTCGGCGATGTTGAGGAAGAGGTTTATTTCGGCGATGACTATGATGACGATGATCTTGACGACTACGACGAGATCGACGATGACGATTATGATCCTGCCGATGATTTTGACGAAGATGCTCTCTATGAGTGCATCTGCCCTAACTGCGGCGATTCTATCCGTATGGGCGAGAGCATGGTAGAGCTTGGCTCTATTGACTGCCCTAACTGCGGAGAGAAGATAGAGTTCGATTATTCCGAGCTTGAAGACGAGGAGTAATTCTCGTTTTTAATTAATATCAATATTTGTTTCAAGGGGTGGTGAGATTCCACACCGGAGGTGATAGTCCTCTACCGCATTTTATGCGCTGATTCGGTGAAATTCCGAAACCGACGGTATAGTCCGGATGGAAGAAGCAACAGCTGCATTATGCAACCAAGCCCCCGTGCGTTTACGGGGGCTTTTTGTTTTAAACACCTGCTGTTTCTCCTTGGTATCAACAGGAGGAATCAATTATGACAAACACGATCGACAACAAAAATACAATCAACAACAAGAAGACGCTTTTCTCAACAAGGAAAATGGTCATCACAGCTATGATGAGCGCTGTGGCAATAGTGGTCTACTATTTTGACTTCCCGGTACCGTTTATGCCCTCTTTCATTAAGCTCGACCTGTCAAATGTTATCTCGCTCCTTGCAGGTTTTGCAATGGGTCCTGTGGCTGGTATAACCGTCTGCCTTATCAAGAATGTAGTTCACCTTGTTATCAAGGGCTTCGGTACTACAATGGGTATCGGCGATATCTTTGACTTCGTTACAAGCGCAGCTTTCGCTCTTACTGCCGGCTTTATCTATCTTAAGAATAAGACAAAAAAGGGCGCAGTAATCAGCTGTATCGTGGGCGTTATCGTCTTCACTCTTATCAGCCTGCCGCTAAACTACTTTATCGTTTATCCTATCTACTTCAAGGCTTACGGCGGTGAAGAAGCTATCCTCGGTGCATATAAGGCTATAAGACCTTCGACTGATTCGACATTTGAAGCACTCTGCATTTTCAACCTTTCCTTTACCTTTATCAAGGGCGTGCTCTGTGCTCTCGTGACTGTCCTTATCTATAAGCCGTTGTCTCCGATATTAAAGTCCAAGAACGACTAACCCAAATATAAACTCAAGCCCTTAAGCGTATCTTGCTTAAGGGCTTTTTAACACTTATTCCTCAGGCGGTCTTCCACCCATAGGAGGCCTTCCGCCCATTTCCGGCGGTCCGCCGATCCCGTTTTTCTTCATCAGGAATTTGATGAATATCGGCTGTACAATAAATATGATTATGTAAGCAACTACCAGACTAATAACTAAAGACTTTGCAAACATTATCCCGAATGGGGGAGGGGTGCCTTCCTTTGAAGCCTGTTTGTATGCCATGAATACCATGCAGAATGTCATAACAGGCGTGTATATCAGATCGGATATCAGAGTTTCAAGCAGCCTTGCCTTTAAGCTGTGCGGCTCAATGCCGGCCTTTTCAACAGCAGAATCACCGATTTTTTTCATGGGAATAAAGAACCCGATGATAAGGCTTATGAAAAAACTCTCAATAAAACTGATTATAAATGCCGGTACTGTAAACTTTCCAGCCGATAAAAGCCCGGTCATTGACAGGAAAAAACTCATGGTTGTAGCCATAAGTAAGCTCATTTGTATGTTCATTTTTTTCATATTATCAGCTCCTTTACAGTATTATAACATATTTCTATTAATAATTAATGAAATTATGATAAAATATTATTCTTGCTTGTGAATTAATTTTAGCTATAATGCACAAACACCACCCGGCTATTTGTCCGAGCGGTGTTTGTATGTTCTGTTCATTTGTTGCATAGTAGTCTGACGAAAATCTGTTATGCTTTGCTATTGACTTGTGTGAAGATCCATGCTACCTTTTTATCAAAGCAAAGATCATTCCCTGACTACTTCCTTTATGTATTCAAGTACCTTTTCGCAGTCTTCTCTTACAGTGCCGCTGATGCTTGTCGAAAGGATAGCCCCGTCGCAGTAGATACCGCAACTGATGAAGAAGTTAAGCTCGCCCTTTACAAACTGTGTGTATTCAAACGACATAGAAAGAAACCCGTTGCCTATGTCGTGCTCAGCTTCCTTTACCGAAGCCCTTCCGCCGAGCGAATCAAGCGAGTGAGCATATGCTTTTCCAAGTCCTTCCTTGGGTATGAGCTCGCCGTTTTCCTTTCTTGCAGACATCGGCGCAAGCCTTACTGTCACACCATTCTGTTCATCAGTCAGCTGGTACATTTTATCACTTTCAACGTATTCAGCCTTGAAGCTGTCCGGCAGAGTTATCACCCAGCCGCCGCCTATCTTGTGGCACATCATCATTTTACAGCCTCCAGAAGCTCAGCTGTCTTGTCAGTCTTCTCCCAGGCAACGTCAAGATCCTCTCTGCCCATGTGGCCGTATGCCGAAAGTGCCTTGTACTGCGGCTTTCTCAGATCAAGAGCCTTGATTATTGCCGAAGGTCTGAGGTCAAATACCTTCATTACAGCCTCAGACAGTTTGTCATCATCTACCTTGCCTGTGCCGAATGTGTCTATCATTATTGATACAGGGTTGGCAACGCCTATCGCATAAGCAAGCTCTACCTCGCACTTGTCAGCAAGACCGGCTGCTACAATGTTCTTTGCAACGTGTCTTGCAGCATATGCAGCCGAACGGTCTACCTTTGTCGGGTCCTTGCCGGAGAATGCGCCGCCGCCGTGCCTTGAATAACCGCCGTATGTATCAACTATTATCTTTCTGCCTGTCAGGCCGCTGTCGCCCTGAGGGCCGCCTACAACAAATCTGCCTGTAGGGTTGATGAAATACTTTGTATTTTCATCAAGCAGCTCAGCCGGGATAACAGTCTTTATTACCTTTTCGATTATGTCGGCTCTTATCTGCTCTAAAGTTACAGCGCTGTCATGCTGTGAAGATACAACGACTGCATCTATTCTCTTGGGCTTTCCGTCAACGTATTCAACAGTCACCTGTGTCTTGCCGTCCGGACGGAGATAGGGGAGAACTTTCTGCTTTCTGACATCAGTCAGCTTCTTAGCGAGCTTCTGAGCAAGGCTTATAGGCATAGGCATCAGCTCGGGTGTCTCGTTGCACGCAAAACCAAACATTATGCCCTGGTCTCCTGCACCGGTGTCGTTGGCATTTTCCTCTCTGCCTTCAAGCGCATTGTCAACGCCCATAGCAATGTCAGGCGACTGCTTGTCTATGGTTGTGAATACCGAGCAGGTGTTTCCGTCAAAGCCGTATTTTGCTCTGTCATAGCCTATCTCTACAACTGTGTCTCTTACTATCTGGGGAATGTCAACAATAGCCTTTGTTGTTATCTCGCCCATGCACATGATAACGCCTGTTGTGGCTATAGTCTCGCAGGCAACTCTTGACATGGGATCCTGCTCCAGCATAGCATCAAGTATAGCATCTGATACTCTGTCGCATATTTTATCGGGGTGTCCCTCTGTTACCGATTCTGATGTGAATAAAAATCTTGACATTTTGTTTCCTCCTTTTAGGCATGAAAAAGGCGCTCCATACCGGAACGCCTGAATTAAACGTAATAATTCCTCATCTTCCGGAGATCTCCGCAGGATTTAGCACCTTAACAGTAATTGTTAGGTTGCCGGGCATCGTCGGGCCTGTTCCCTCCGCCGCTCTTGATAAGGTATTACAAAACTTATGTTTTATAACATTATAAATTATACTACATTGATTATTATTTGTCAATATACGACATAATATCTAATGTAAATTTTCTTTTAACGTATGTCGTATATGTCCTTATTGGCAAACAGCTTGTCGCAGTTGTGCATAATGTGCGTGTAGAAACCGTTGCCTACCTTCTTTTCTAAGTATTTCTCAGCGTTGTTAACAGTTACGTCTCCACGCTTCATGTTGTGCATATCGCTTCCAAGAAACTGCGCATAATTCTCCTTGAACAGCTTTATCGCATATTTCCTTGACCTCATAGATGTGAGCGATTTTGCATTTATTTGCCCCAGTACATCGAGCGACATCAGATTCATCAGATCGTCCCAGTCAGTAAAGTTCAGATATCTTTCAATGTGAACAACAAGTATCTTTACGTCCATGTTGTCAACTAACTGAGATACACCCTGAATGTATCTGCCCGAGAGCTTTTTGTAAGGCATCTCCAGGAAAAGATAATCCGTGCCTTCAAGGCAGAGATCATGTATTTTCGGGTCACTAAGCAGCTTGCTTGAATAAAGCACCTCAGCTCCGAGATAGAGCTTGGGCATTCCGTTTGTCAGATGCGGCTTCAGCTTTTCGTATGCGTTGTTTCTGTTGTAGATAAATCTTTCTATAGTGTTCTCATGCGGATAAAAGTGCGGAGTGCAAACGAGCCTTTCAATGCCGTTCTCGGCCATAGTCTCAAGTATCTGTAAAGACACATCTATGTCCTTGGCTCCGTCATCTATCCCGGGCAAACAATGACTGTGTATATCTGTGACCTTCATTATCAGCCCCTCCTTTCTATGTCTGAGAAGAAGCTATATCTCCTCAAGTGCCTGCTCTAAAGCAATAGCCAGCTGTGCAGGGCATGATGTACCCTTGCCGTTGCAGTCTATATCTTTGAGCCTGCTTATCACATCTTCAGCCTGCATACCCTTTACAAGCTGAGATATGCCGCTGGTGTTGCCGTTGCAGCCGCCGATAAACTGTACCTTTTCAATAACGCCGTTTTCGTCAAGCTCTATGTTTATCATTCGTGAGCATACACCGCTCGGTATAAAGCTGTATGTCATTATGCTGCTCCTTTATGCTTTTAACTTTGCAACGCCGGATTCAACAGCAGCCTTTGCAACAGCATCGCTTACAGCATCAGCTATCTTTCTGTCAAATGCGTTGGGGAGAATGTATTCAGGAGCAAGCTCATCGTCAGCTACACAGCCTGCGATAGCATTTGCAGCAGCTATCTTCATAGCTTCGTTTATCTGTGTTGCTCTTACTCTGAGTGCGCCCTTGAATATTCCGGGGAATGCAACAACGTTGTTTATCTGGTTCGGGAAATCCGATCTGCCTGTGCCTATGATGTAAGCGCCTGCTGCCTTTGCTTCATCAGGCATGATCTCGGGTGTCGGGTTTGCCATAGCGAAAATGAACGGATCCTTGTTCATGCTCTCTACCATTTCCTTTGTAACAAGGCCGGGCATAGAAACACCTATAAATACATCAGCGCCTTTAAAAGCATCAGCAAGAGTGCCCTTCTTGTGCTGTCTGTTAGTTATCTTTGCCATTTCCTCGTGTGTGGAGTATTTCTGCGGCTCGCCCTCGCAGATTATGCCACGGCTTCCGCACATGATTATCTCCTTGACATTCATAGCAAGAAGCATCTTTGCAATAGCTATACCAGCTGCACCTGCACCACTCATAACGATCGTCAGGTCTTCGAGCTTTCTGCCCGAGAGCTTGCAAGCATTAATAAGTGCTGCTGATACGACTACAGCTGTTCCGTGCTGGTCGTCATGGAATACAGGTATGTCGAGCTTATCCTTAAGTCTCTGCTCTATCTCAAAGCATCTCGGCGCGGAAATGTCTTCAAGGTTTATTCCGCCGAAGCTGTCAGATATAAGCTCGATAGTTCTAACTATCTCGTCTGTGTCATTGCTCTTTATGCAGAGCGGGAAAGCGTCAACATCAGCAAACTCCTTGAAAAGAGCGCATTTGCCTTCCATAACAGGCATACCTGCTATGCCGCCGATGTTGCCAAGACCAAGTACAGCCGAGCCGTCTGTTATAACAGCTACAAGGTTTGAGCGCCTTGTGTATGTGTAAGAGAGCTCGGGGTCTTTCTGTATCTCTAAACAGGGCTTTGCAACACCGGGAGTGTATGCAAGAGAAAGAGTTTCCTTGTCATTTATCCTTGTTCTTGAAATGACCTCGATCTTGCCCTGCCATTCTTCATGCTTTTTGAGCGATGCTTCCATAATGTCCATTTTAAAACGTCCTTTCACAGTATTTCTTACAAATATCTATTATACCATATTATTCATCTGATTTAGGGACTGTTTTGTAAGCTTTCTGTGAATTTAAATTTATCAGCTTTTTGAGCTTGTCGATATTCTCATCGTCACATACATTGCTTCCGATGTATGTCACTCTGTCATTGTAAAGCCCGTGGAAATCCGAGCCGCCTGTCATTATAAGGTTATTCTCAGTGCAGAGCTTCTTTAAATATTCCTTCTGCTCCTCGTTTGCCGAGTGATGATTTACCTCAATGCCGTCCATTTTCCCGGCAGCGATAAGCTCTTCAAGCAGCTCGATATTGCCGAAATGATATGGGTGAGCCATTACAGCCACGCCCTTTGAGGAATGTATAAGGTCAACTACAAAGTTTACATCAGGATATTCTCTCTGTACAAGGCATTTGCCGTCCGGGTATTTGAAAAGCTCATCGTTTATCGAGCCGTAGAATTCGGTAGCATAGCCGTAGTTGATAAGAGCTCTCATTATGTGCGACTTGTAAAGACTCTTTGAGCTCTTTGCATATTTGTATACCATGTCCTCGGTAATAGGATAAAGCGCCATTACCTTTTCAAGCATTTCCTTTGCACATTCTTTTCTTATCTGGCAGGACTTGAGACAAAGACCCTCCAGCCTGTCAGGCTTCTGAGGCGCATAGCAAAGTATGTGTACCTTCTGATTTCTTTTCTTGTCCCATGCCGAAAGCTCAACGGCCGGTATAACTTCAATATCGTATCTCTCCGCAAGTATCTTAGCCCTGCTGTAGGATGAAAGTGTGTCGTGGTCTGTTATTGCTAAATAATCAAGCCCAACTCTTTTTGCTTGGGCTATTACCTCTTCTATGCCAAGTGAGCCGTCAGAAAGTGTCGTGTGGCAATGCAGATCTCCTGCCATTTTAAATGCTCCTTTCAAATCGAAATATGCTTATCAGATATGTATAAATACTCTCTTTTTATATAGGTATTCAAAATATCACAAATAATTATACCATAATTTCTGACCAATTACAATAGAAATTATTTAAAATGACATAAAAATACGTCAAAAAAGCACAAGATTGTAATTCCTGCACAAATTTGACGTTATATTTTTATTGCTTTTAACAGCACACTTTGTCTGCTTGTTGCATTATTCAAAACAGCTTGTCCTTAAACCATACATTATCTACCGTAAATTCCTTGCCGTTCAGATATCCAAGTATGCCTGCATCGGTCGTAAAATCAAATCTTAAGCTGTATGCGCATAAAGCCTGTGTCTTGACACCGAGCTGCCTGTTTATCCTGTTCGAGCCGTATTTGCCGTCGCCTAACAGTGGGCAGTTTATGTGTGCCATGTGAGCCCTTATCTGATGTGTTCTGCCCGTTATGAGATCTACCTCGACCAGCGCCAGCCCGAGCTCTGTGTTCTCTTTGAGTACACGGTATTTTGTGATCATGGTCTTTGTCCTGTCATTCGGCTTGTCGAATACAGCGACCATTTTTGTGCTCTCGTCCTTTATCATGTAGGCTTTCAGCTCAGCCTGCTTTTTCTCAGGTACACTTACCGTTACACATAGATATTTCTTGTGAAGCTCTCTGTCCTTTATCTTCTGATTGAGTATCCTCAGAGACTCGGCATTCTTTGCGGCTATCACTATGCCGCTCGTATTCCTGTCTATCCTGTTGCAAAGCGCCGGCGCAAAGGAGCTTTCTTTGTCCGGGTCGTATTCGTCTTTCAGATATAGATAGTGCGTTATCCTGTTTATCAGCGTGTCAGCAGTGCCGCTCTCGTCCTCGTGTACTACCAGCCCTACTCTCTTGTTTGCAAGGAGAATGTTCTCATCTTCGTATACTATATCAATATCAGCCGGAGCAGATAAAAACACCTGCTCTGTGTTGTCATTCTCAAAGAACTCGTCATTGATGTAAAGCTGCATAACATCATTTTCATTCAGCCTTGTGGATATCTCGCAGCGCTTGCCGTTCAGCTTTATCCTTTTGAGCCTGAGATACTTGTACATAAGGCTTTTCGGCAGCTTCGGCACAGCCTTTGTCAGGAATTTGTCCACTCTCTGCCCTGAGTCATTCTTGTTTATAATAAACTCTTTCATACGCTGTCCTTTTTTAGTTTGAGTTTTACAAGAGGCACCCATTCGTCCTCTATCATCTTTTCGCCTGTAAGCTCAAAGCCGTTGCGTTTGTAAAATGCTATCCCACGCTTGTTAAATTCAAGCGCCCATAGCCAGTCTGCCTGCTTGTCCTCGACTGCAAATCTCAGCAGCTCTCTGCCTATCCCGCAGCTTTGAAACTGCGGCTCGACATATAGCTTTACTATCTCGCTGCCGTTGATGTATATTAGCCCCTTTACCACGCCGTCGTCATAGACGTATGTGTTTTCTATCGCACCCGGCTCCTCTGTGTATTCCTTAGCGGTGTCTAACACATTCAGCTCTTTGAAATAGAATTCATCATTCTTAAAGAACCGATAGAAATTGACCCTGTAATTTGTAACTATCAGCTCAGCTATCCTGCCTGCATCTTCTGCCGTGGCCCGGCGTATGTGTTCATTCTTCATTTCTGATCATTTCCTCTATCCATTTGTCAAGAAATCTCATTTGTTCTTCTGTGTGGAACCAGTGCTCGCCGTTTTCCATTATGGTGAGCGGCGCACCTGTCCTGTCAGCAAAGCTCCTCACCGTGTCAGCCTCCACCAGCATATCATTGCTGCCGTAGAGAATGAATGTGGGTATTTCCCATTCTATCGGGTTATTCCTTACATAGCAAAGATATTTCCACGAAAGCACAGCTCCGCTCGTGCATCTTATCTCACTTTTTTCTTTGAGCTCTTTTTCTGTTATGTTCTCATTTTTCATCATGCCTGCTATCATTCTTTCCATATCTACTACAGGCGATATTAAAAATGCCTTTGATATCGGGATACCCCCAAGCGACATAAGCGAAAAATATGCCCCTAAGCTGTTGGCGATAAGTATTGTATCATCATACCCCTCGCTTGCTTTTCTGACATATTCCGGGAATTCTTCCTTTGCCTCCCACGGCGTCTGTGACTTGTAATCAAATCCTGCCACATCACTGCCCGGGAAAAGCGATTTGTAATGCTCCGCTTCATCAGCACTGCCGCCCATGCCGTGAACGTATATTATCAGCTGTTTCATAGTTTCTCCTGTTTACCTGTCTGTTATATGTTGGTATTATTATACCATATCTTTCTCAAATCGTCAAATATCGGGGTATCATTGTTCATAAAAAATGCTTTACATTTAAAAATATATATGTTATAATATAAAAACGATTGTTCTATATTCTGTAAAGGAGAGAAAGGCTGTGGACAGATTCAAGCTCGTTTCCGATTATAAGCTCTCAGGTGATCAGCCCGAGGCGGTAGATAAGCTCGTCAAGGGCATTCAAAGCGGCATGAAGGAGCAGACGCTGCTCGGCGTTACAGGCTCCGGTAAGACATTTACTATGGCAAATGTCATCGAGCGTGTCAACCGCCCGACACTGGTGCTTGCGCATAACAAGATACTTGCAGCCCAGCTCTGCTCCGAATTCAAGGAGTTTTTCCCGGATAATGCCGTGGAATACTTTGTTTCTTACTATGACTACTACCAGCCCGAGGCATATGTCCCGAGCAAGGACGTTTATATCGAAAAAGACAGCTCGGTAAATGACGAGATAGACAAACTGCGCCACTCGGCCACCTCTGCGCTGTTTGAGAGACGTGATGTTATAATAGTAGCATCAGTCTCCTGTATCTATTCGCTCGGTGACCCCGAGGAATACCGTTCGATGTGTGTTTCTATCCGCAAGGGTCAGGAAAAATCCCGTGAGCAGCTGCTCGCAGACCTTGTGGGCATCCAGTATGAGCGTAATGACATAGCCTTTGCAAGAAATAAGTTCCGTGTAAGGGGCGATGTGGTCGAGATATATCCTGCTGCATCTACCGATACTGCTATAAGAGTCGAATTCTTCGGTGACGAGATAGACAGGATATGCGAGATAAATGTCATCACCGGCGAGGTGCTCGCTTTCCTTTCGCATACAGTCATATTCCCTGCATCTCACTATATCGTCGGCAAGGAAAAGATGCGTGAGGCGATCGAGGAGATAAGGCAGGAGCTTGATGAGCGTATCAGGTATTTCAAGGACAGGGATATGCTCATAGAAGCCCAGCGTATCGAGCAGCGCACAAACTACGATATCGAGATGCTTGAGGAGGTAGGCTTCTGCTCGGGTATAGAAAACTATTCCCGTGTGTTTGCAAGACGTAAGCCCGGCGCTGTGCCTTATACACTCCTTGACCACCTGCCTGAGGATTTCCTGCTAATGGTGGACGAGTCTCATGTTTCGCTGCCGCAGGTAAGGGGAATGTATGCAGGCGACCGTGCAAGAAAGCAGACGCTTGTTGACTATGGTTTCCGCCTGCCGTCAGCACTTGACAACAGGCCGCTTACATTTGATGAATTCTATAGCCATATAAACCAGGCAGTGTTCGTATCAGCAACACCCGGCCCTATCGAAAAGGAGCGTTCGGCTCAGATAGTCGAGCAGCTTATAAGACCTACAGGCCTGCTTGATCCTTTGATAACCGTCAAGCCCACCGAGGGTCAGATAGATGACTTGCTCAGTGAGATAAATAAGCGTATCGAAAAGAGCCAGCGTGTGCTCGTCACAACGCTTACCAAGAAAATGGCCGAGGATCTTACAGAATACCTTAAGGGTATGAACGTCAAAGTGCGCTATATGCACCATGATATAGACACTATCGAGCGTATGGAGATAATCCGTGACCTGAGACTTGGTGAGTTTGATGTGCTTGTCGGGATAAACCTCCTTCGAGAGGGTCTTGACCTGCCGGAGGTATCGCTCGTCGCTATCCTTGACGCCGATAAGGAGGGCTTCCTGAGATCGGAAAGCTCGCTTATCCAGACGATAGGCCGTGCTGCGAGAAACTCCGAGGGCGAGGTAATAATGTATGCCGATACAGTCACACGCTCAATGGAGAGCGCTATCACTGAGACGGCAAGAAGACGTGAGATACAGGAACGTTTTAACAAAGACCACGGTATAACACCTAAGACGATAGTCAAGGATATAAGAGATGTAATAGAAATATCGACTAAGGAAGAAGTCGAGTATTCAGCACGTCAGAAGACAAAGATGAGCAAGCGTGACCAGCAGGCTCTTATTGATAAGCTGACAAAACAGATGAAGGAAGCTGCAAAGCTGCTTGAATTTGAGCACGCAGCCTTCCTGCGTGATAAGATAGCAGAGCTAAAGGGGGAGAAGTGACAACATGACGGTAAATGAGATCACCATAAAAGGTGCAAGAGAGCACAACCTCAAAAACATAGATCTTACGATTCCGAGAGACAAGCTGATCGTCTTTACGGGGCTTTCCGGCTCGGGTAAGTCGTCGCTTGCGTTCGATACTATATACGCCGACGGCCAGAGAAGATATATGGAGTCGCTTTCAAGCTATGCGAGAATGTTCCTCGGGCAGATGGAAAAGCCTGATGTTGACTCTATCTCAGGTCTTTCTCCTGCTATATCAATAGACCAGAAGACGACATCAAAGAATCCTCGCTCGACAGTCGGTACAGTCACAGAGATCTATGACTATCTCAGACTTCTCTATGCAAGGATAGGCGTTCCGCACTGTCCTATATGCGGCAGAGAGATTAAACAGCAGACGGTAGACCAGATAGTCGATAAGCTCATGGAGCTTGAAAAGGGCACTAAGATACAGCTGCTTGCTCCTATAGTCAAGGGAAGAAAGGGCGAGTATGCCAAGGAACTTGACCAGGCGAGAAAATCAGGCTATGTAAGAGTAAGGATAGACGGCATAATATACGACCTTTCCGAGACTATCAAGCTCAATAAGAATCAGAAGCATAATATTGATATCGTTGTTGACAGACTTGTCATCAAAGAAGGAATTGAGTCCAGAATTGCGGACAGCTGCGAGATCGTTACGTCACTTACCGGCGGTACTCTCACTGTTGATGTTATAGACGGCGAGGAAATGCATTTCTCGCTCAATTATGCTTGTCCCGAGCATAATATCTCTATAGATGAGCTTACTCCGAGAATGTTCTCGTTCAATAACCCCTTCGGTGCCTGCGAGCATTGTACAGGTCTTGGCGTTTTCAAGAAGATAGATCCCGAGCTCATAATCCCGAATAAGAACCTGTCTATCAGAGAAGGAGCTATCAAAGCGAGCGGCTGGAACAGCCTTGATGATAATTCTATAGCCATGATGTATTTTAAGGCTATATCTGAGAATTACGGCATATCTATAGACCAGCCGGTAAAGGATATGGATAAGGATGCTCTTGATATATTTCTCTATGGTACACAGGGTCAGAAGCTGACGATGACAAGAGAGAACGGCTATTTCAGCGGCCAGTTCAATGCAGAGTTCGAGGGCATAGTCAATAACCTTGAACGCCGCTACAGAGAAACGGCAAGCGATTATGCAAAGAATGAGATCGAAAACTATATGTCTGACGAAGAATGCCCTCACTGCAAGGGCAACAGGCTCAAAAAAGAATCGCTCTCAGTGACGGTCGGCGGACTAAATATCGCTGAGCTTACTAAGCTGTCAGTCTCCGAGGCCTTTGATTTCTTTGAGAATATCAGCATTACCGACAGAGAAAAGCTGATAGGCGAGCGTATTATCAAAGAGATAAAGGAAAGGCTCGGCTTTTTAAGAAACGTAGGCCTTGAATATCTGACACTTTCACGTTCGAGCGGAACTCTCTCCGGCGGCGAGAGCCAGCGTATCAGGCTTGCAACGCAGATAGGCTCGTATCTTATGGGAGTTCTGTATATACTTGATGAGCCGTCTATAGGTCTTCACCAGCGTGATAATGACAAGCTGATATCAACTCTTAAGCGCCTGCGTGATCTTGGAAACACCCTTATCGTCGTAGAACACGATGAGGATACTATGTATGCTGCTGACTATATCGTTGATGTAGGCCCCGGAGCAGGCGTTCACGGCGGCGAGATAGTCTGCCAGGGAACAGTTGACGATATCAAGAAATGCAAGGAATCTATGACAGGCCAGTATCTGAGCGGAAAGCGCAAGATACCTGTTCCAGAGACAAGACGCAAAGGCAACGGCAAGTATCTTACAGTTAAAGGTGCAAGACAAAATAATCTCAAAGGCATCAATGTCGATATACCTCTTGGAACAATGACCTGTGTTACAGGTGTTTCAGGCTCAGGCAAATCGTCTCTTGTCAATGAGATAATCTATAAAGAGCTTGTCTGCCGCCTTAACCGTGCCAAGATACGTTCCGGCGATTTTGATGATATCCTTGGTGACGAGAATCTTGATAAAGTGATCTGCATAGACCAGTCGCCTATCGGGAGAACGCCCCGTTCAAACCCTGCGACTTATACAGGCGTTTTTACGGATATAAGAGACCTTTTTGCACAGACTAATGATGCAAAAATGAAAGGCTACAGCAGCGGCAGGTTCTCCTTTAACGTCAAGGGCGGGCGCTGTGAGGCCTGCGAGGGCGACGGTATAATCAAGATAGAGATGCACTTCCTGCCTGATGTGTATGTTCCCTGCGAGGTCTGCAAGGGGCAGAGATACAACAGGGAGACCCTTGATATCCGCTACAAGGGCAAGAGCATATATGATGTTCTCGAAATGACAGTCGAGGAGGGTGTTGAGTTCTTCTCCAACCACCCCAAGATAAAAAGAAAGCTCGATACGCTTTATGAGGTGGGTCTTGGCTATATCAAGATAGGCCAGCCGGCAACGACGCTTTCAGGTGGTGAAGCGCAGAGAGTAAAGCTCGCAACTGAGCTTTCAAAGCGCTCGACCGGCAGAACGGTATATATCCTTGATGAGCCTACTACAGGTCTTCATACGGCAGATGTTCACAAGCTGATAGATGTTCTTCAGAAGCTCGCAGACGGCGGAAACACCGTCCTTATCATCGAGCATAATCTTGATGTCATAAAGGTATGTGACCATATAATCGACCTCGGGCCTGAGGGCGGCAGCGGCGGAGGAACAGTTGTCTGCACCGGCACTCCTGAGGATATATGCAAATGCAAGGCATCATATACCGGGCAATATCTTAAGAAGCTGCTGAAATAGTTTTAGGATAAGCGCAGGCTTCATATTACAGAGGGAGTATAGCTTCTGACTATTATTTCATGACCCGTAAGCGTTCATTTTTGGCCGCTTTCGGGTCATAAGTATATATTTTGTACTGCCTTTTAAAAAGAGACTGCGATAATATATGAAAATTTTGTGAAAACTATGGAAAAAGCCTTTGAGTTGTGGTATAATAATAAAGTTGATGTATGTTAACGTCCGGCGGTATCTGCCGGTGTGAAAAGGAGTTTATTTATGTCGGTTAGCTTCAGCAAGACGGAATGCGGCAGAGGTATAGGTCTTACAAGGATATATGATGATAAGTTCAAATCAGTTTCCGCCTATGTTTTCTTTGTTACAAAGATAGATAAGCATAATATCTCATCAAATGCTCTGATATCAAAGCTGCTGATAACTTCCAACAGCAAGATCAAGTCAAGAACAGCTTTTAATAAAGAGCTTATGAGATTATATGGCTCGTCGATAGCTGTAGCATCTACAAGGGCGGGGGATCATCAGATGATAGGCCTTTGTGCAAGCTGCCTGTGTGATAAATACACGATCGGCGGTGAGGAGATATCCGGCAAGGTGACAGATATGCTGCTCGACTGCCTGTTTTCTCCTGATATTGACGAAAACGGGTTTAATGAAAAGTATTTCAGGATAAGGAAGCAGGATGTAATTGATACTGTCAAATCTTCCGTTAACGATAAACGTGGTTATGCTCTTATAAAGGCAAGAAAAGAGATATACAAAGGCGAGCCTGCTGAGAATTCAGCTTACGGAGAGCTTGAAGAAGCGATGAAGCTTGACAATAAGGCGTTGGCTGAGGAGTATAAAGAGCTTCTTAGAACCGCAAGAGTTGAGATATTCGTCGCCGGTCACAGTGATGCTGAAAAGAATGTATCCCGTATCCTTGATGCGTTTGATAAGATCAGACGTGATGATATACCTGATATCAACTACAGGTCTTTTTCTCCTATCAAGCCTGAACCTGCTTTCTTTGAGGAAAGCATTGATGTTAACCAGACAAAGCTCGTCATGGCTTTCAAGACATCTTATGATGACATATATGTAAACAAGCTCATGATAATGCTTTACGGTGCTTCATCTGTTTCAAAGCTGTATACCAATGTCAGGGAAAAGCTGTCTCTGTGCTATTACTGTGCAGCAGGCTTTGCTGACACTAAGAATGTTATGATAGTTGACAGCGGCGTTGAAAAGAAAAACTGCGACAGAGCTAAAGATGAGATACTCGCTCAGCTGAAAGCCGTTGCGGAGGGCGACTTTACTGATGAGGAGCTTGACAATGCAAGGCTTGCGCTATGTACAGGCTTTAAATCAAACAACGACACTGTTTCTGATATGACGGCATGGTATCTTACTCAGTTTACAAGAAATGAGCACTGTACGCCTGAGGAGATATGTGAAAGACTGAACAAGATCACAAGAGAGCAGATAATAGAATCTGCAGCGGCTATGAGACTTGACACAGTATATGTTGTTTCACCCGATTCAGATAACGGAGGGCGAGAATGAAAACTGAGAAGATAGTTTATAAGAACGAAAAGATAGGCGCAGAGTATACAGTCTTTCAACACCCCTCCGGGTTAAAGATATATCTGATGAAAATGGAGGGCTTTTCGACTGTCAATGCGGCGTTTGCGATAAGATACGGTTCTGTGAACACGACATTCAAGACAGCGGACGATGAAGGATTTGTCACGGTGCCAATGGGTATAGCCCATTATCTGGAGCACAAACTCTTTGAGAATGAAGACTGTGATGTGTTCGAGCTTTATGCAAAGACCGGCGCTAACGGCAATGCTTACACTTCATTCGATCAGACGGTATACACTTTCAGCTGTACAGATAATTATCTTGACTCGCTTGCGATACTGCTTGACTTTGTTCAGGACCCGTATTTTACTGAGCAGACAGTTGAAAAAGAGCGTGGAATAATAGCACAGGAGATCAAGATGTGCGCTGATTCACCCGACAGGCAGTGCTTTTATAATCTGCTTAAGGCGATGTATTCCGGCCACCCTGTGAGATATGATATTGCAGGTACTGTTGAGTCGATACAGGAGATAGATGCAGACCTTTTATATAAATGCTATAATGCTTTTTATGATCTTCACAATATGATACTGGTTATAGCCGGTGATATTGATGAGGGAGAAGTGCTTGCGGTCTGTGATGAGCATTTAAAGCCTTCAAAGGACAGCGAGCTTGAAGTCAGCTTTCCTGATGAGCCTTATGATGTTGCTCAGGAAGTAGTTTCCGAGAGCTTTACTGTAGGTATGCCGCTTTTCAATATCGGCTTCAAGTGCGACCCTGCAAGTGGGAAAGAGCTTTTAAAGAAGCAGCTTTACGCGAATGTTCTTTTACAGCTGATATCGAATTCTGCAAGCCCTTTATATAAGAATATGTATGAGCAGGGGCTTATAAATAATGCCTTTTCAAGCGAGGTCTTCTTTGGTGACGGATACTTTTCCTGCATATTTGACGGAGAGTCAAATGAGCCGTTAAAGGTCCGTGATATGATAATTGATGAGATCGAGAGGGTCAGAAAAGAAGGCATAGACAGCGAAAGATTTGAGATTATCAAAAAGTCGATATACGGTGCTCTTGTGTGGGAATTCAACAACACGGAGATATGTGTGAATAATCTTGTGGGCTCGGGGCTCATGGGCGTTGACCTTTTTGATACTATAGATATGCTCGCAGAGCTTACAGAGAATGATCTTATGGAGAGTCTGGATACATTGTTTGATACGAAACGGGTCTCAGTCTCTATTATACAAAACTAATTGAAAAGAGGCATCTTAATGTTTTTACCGACAATTTTAGCTCAGGACGTAAGTGAGGAAATGCAGCAGACGGTCAGGGAAAACAAGGACAAAGTCTATTTCCCTAATCTCGGCGGAGATAACATCTTTACTAACGGTATTACTGTTGACAGAAAAATGTTTACCATACCTGGCACGAACTTTACCATATACTGGTACGGCTTCCTTATAGCTCTTGGTATACTTCTGGCTATGATTTATGGCTATAAGAGAATGAGAAAGTTCGGCATCGACCCTGACAGGGCCACTGACGGCGTTATAGGCGGACTTATCGGTGCTATACTCGGCGCAAGGCTTTATTATATCGCTTTTAACACCACAGGCCTGACCTTCAAGGACTTCTTCAAGTTCAGAGACGGCGGTCTTGCAATCTACGGCGGTATTATCGGTGCGATACTTGTCGGCGGTATTATTGTAAAGCTGAGAAATCTCAAACTCACAGCTATGCTCGATGTAGTAGCTCCCTGCTTCCTGATAGGCCAGGCTGTAGGCCGATGGGGCAACTTTTTTAACCAGGAAGCCTTTGGTGCAAACACAGATGCTCCCTGGGGCATGATGAGCTATAACACCATGTTTTTCCTCGCAGACAACCGTGAGACTATTGCAGCAAACTCAGGTGTAAGTGTTTCGTGCTATGCACCTGTTCACCCGTGCTTTTTATATGAATCGCTCTGGTGTCTGCTTTGCTTTGTGATAATACATCTTTATACAAACCGCCGCAAGTTTGACGGCGAGCTGTTCCTTATGTATACAGGCCTTTACGGTCTTGGCAGATTCTTCATTGAGAGCACAAGAACCGACAGTCTCTATCTTATGAACATAAAGGTCTCACAGCTGCTTGCAGGTGCCTGCTTCGTGGCTTCGCTCATACTTATTATTATCTTCAGAAGCATGGTAAAGCGTGACGGCGATTATAAGTTCTTCTATCAGACAGAGCTTTCCAAGATGCAGCTTAAGGCGTATGATTCATATGAGGAGAACGAAAAGGAAAAGAAAGAGCTCAAAAAGAAGATAAGAGAAGCCAAGGAAAAGGGCGAGAGCTTTATCGAGCTTGAAAAGGAATATGACGAGAAGTTCGGCAAGGGCGCTAAGGATAAGGAAAAGGATGCCATTGAGAAGGACAAGTCTGAAAGCAAGGATCCTGAGTATCATTCTATCTTAGGCGATGATGAGGACGAGCAGGAAGATACTGAAAAGAATGACGACAGCACATCCGACAGCAAGGAAGAAGATGAAGCTCCTTCTGAGTCTGAGGAAAAAGAAAACACCGAAGCCGAGGACAAGACAGAAGAAAAAACAGAGCCAAAAAAGGAAAACAAAGGAAATAACAAAGGAAAAGGTAAGAAATCTCGCAAGTAAGCGTCACAGGAGGAAAATGATATGGGACAGATAATTGACGGAAAGGCTGTTTCACAGAGTGTTAAGGACAGCATAAAGGCTGAGGTCGCAGAGCTTAAGGCTAAGGGTATAGAGATAGGCCTTGCTGTAGTAATAGTAGGCGATGATCCTGCATCTAAGGTATATGTAAGAAATAAAAAGCTCGCCTGCGAGTATGTGGGGTTCAATTCCTATGAGTATGCGCTCCCTGCTGAGACTACAGAGCAGGAGCTTTTGGAGCTTGTTGATAAGCTCAACAATGACGACAAGGTAGACGGTATACTTGTGCAGCTGCCTGTGCCTAAGCACATAAATGACAAGGTCGTTATAGACAATATCCGTCCTGACAAGGACGTTGATGCTTTCCACCCGGTAAATGTCGGAAAGATAATGATAGGTGATTACAGCTTCCTGCCCTGCACACCGGCTGGTGTTATGGAGCTTATCGCTTCAACAGGCACAGAGATAGCAGGCAAGGAGTGCGTTGTTATCGGCAGAAGCAATATAGTTGGCAAGCCGCAGGCTATGCTGCTTTTACATAAGAACGGTACAGTAACTGTATGCCACTCAAAGACAAAGAACCTTGCTGAGGTATGTTCAAGAGCTGATATACTTGTAGCTGCTGTCGGCAGAGCTAAGATGATAACCAAGGAATACATCAAGGAAGGCGCTGTTGTAATTGATGTCGGCATGAACAGAGATGAAAACGGCAAGCTCTGTGGTGACGTTGATTTTGAGGACTGCAAGGATAAGGCATTGTTCATAACACCTGTTCCCGGCGGTGTAGGGCCTATGACTATAGCTATGCTTATGCAGAATACTCTTACTGCCGGTAAGGAACATAAGTGCAAATAATTGCTAAACACTTGTAAACCCAACTAAATCAAGTTTCTTTATAACTGCTATTGATGTTGAACATACTGTTTTGTAAACGGTTATGTTGTAACAGAGGTGGGTTTTATAAAAAACTATTATAATAACCACTGACAGAACACAGATAAGTAGGGTCAAGAAATAATGTAAACTTTCTGTAAACTCTATTTACAAGTGCTTATTATTATAGTATAATATTATTTGTTGTGAAAACACAGCAATAATCAGTATCCTCGCAACAGAGTACGGGTCAAGCCCCAAAGGGGAGATTTACCTGCCGTACCCTTTTACGAAGGAAAATCAAGAAAAGGGGTAAAACACCATGATGAGAAAAGAAGAAAAAACAGCTGTTATCGAAGCTAACAGAACCAGCGAAAAGGACACAGGCTCGCCTGAGGTACAGATAGCTATTCTTTCCAAGAGAATTGCTGACCTTACTGAGCACCTCAAGAGCCACAAGAACGATCATCACTCCAGAAGAGGTATGTTCCAGATGATCGGTAAAAGAAGAAACCTTCTTGCTTACCTTAAGAAGAAGGACATCAACAGATACAGAGCAATCATCGAGAAGCTCGGTATCAGAGGCTAATTTTGCAATAATCACGGGAGGCAAGGGCGAAGTGTCGCCTTTGCCTTTCGGTGTTTATTAAAAACTGCGCCGGAAAAGGTATTAGCATTAAATAGAGTGCATAAGGGCTTGTGTGCTGTATTTATTGCTAAAGTCTTGACCGGTGAAATTAAAAACGGAGGACTATAAAATGTTTGAGAATTTCAGAACTTTTGAAACAACATACGCAGGTAGGCCTGTTGTTGTTGAAACAGGCAAGATGTGCGGTCTTGCAAACGGTTCCTGCCTTGTAAGATACGGCGAAACTGTTGTACTCGGCAATGTTACAGCAAGCCCCAAGCCGAGAGAGGGCGTTGATTTCTTCCCGCTTTCTGTTGACTTTGAGGAGAAGATGTATTCTGTAGGCCGTATACCTGGCAGCTTTACAAAGCGTGAGGGCAAGGCTTCCGAGAAGGCTATCCTTACATCAAGATGCGTTGACAGACCTATCAGACCTCTTTTCCCCAAGGATATGAGAAATGATGTTTCTGTTGTTATGACAGTTATGGCTGTTGACCCTGACAACTCACCTGAGATCGCTGGTATGATAGCTACATCTATCGCTCTTTCTATCTCTGATATCCCGTGGAACGGCCCTGTTGCTTCTATCAATGTAGGTTATGTTGACGGCGAGCTCGTTTTAAACCCGACACTTGAACAGAGAGCAAAGAATGACCTCAACCTCACAGTTGCAGGCTCTGCTGAGAAGATAGTTATGATCGAGGCTGGCGCTAAGGAGATTCCTAACGAGCTTATGCTCGATGCTATCAAGTTCGGCCATGCTGAGATAAAGAAAATGGTTGCTTTTATCAACGATATCAAGGCTCAGATAGGCAAGCCTAAGTTTGAGTTTGAGTCGCAGGAGCTTGACCATGATATGCTTGATGAGCTTAATTCCGAGTTCGGTGAACAGCTTAAGTATGCTCTTGATACAGATGATAAGAATGTAAGAGATGCAAGACTTGTTCCTATTCAGGACGCAATTCTTGAAAAGTTCAGCGAGAAGTATGAGAACCTTCCTGAGATAATAGGTGAGGTAATGTATAAGCTCCAGAAGACTATCGTAAGAGACTGGCTCTATGAGGGCAAGAGAGTTGACGGCAGAGGTATTGACGAGATCCGTCCTCTTGCTGCTGAGGTTGGTCTTCTTCCGAGAGTACATGGTTCGGGTATGTTCACAAGAGGTCAGACACAGGTAATGACTATCGCAACACTCGGCCCTGTATCCGATGCTCAGAAGCTTGACGGTCTTGATGAAGAGACTTCCAAGAGATATATGCATCAGTACAACTTCCCGTCCTACTCTGTAGGTGAAACAAAGCCTTCAAGAGGCCCCGGCAGACGTGAGATAGGTCATGGCGCACTCGCTGAGAGAGCACTTGTTCCTGTTCTTCCTTCTGTTGAGGAATTCCCCTATGCTATAAGATGCGTATCTGAGGTCCTTTCCTCCAATGGTTCTACATCGCAGGGCTCTATCTGCGGTTCGACACTTGCTCTTATGGACGCTGGTGTTCCGATAAAGAATCCTGTTGCCGGAATCTCCTGCGGCCTTATCACCAAGGAAGACGGCAGCTACATGACTATGGTAGATATCCAGGGTCTTGAAGACTTCTACGGCGATATGGACTTCAAGGTTGGCGTTACTAAGAATGGTATCACAGCTATCCAGGTCGATATAAAGGTAGACGGCCTTACATATGATATAATTGCTGAAGCATTTGAGAAGACATACAAGGCAAGAATGTATATCCTTGATGAGATAATGCTCAAGGCTATTCCTGAGGTAAGACCTACTGTTAACAAGTGGGCTCCCAAGATGCTTACTACTAAGGTGCCTGTTGACAAGATCAGAGAAGTTATCGGTTCCGGCGGTAAGGTTATCCAGAAGATCAGCGCTGAGTGCGATGTCAAGATCGACATCAATGAAGACGGTAATGTATTTGTTTCCGGTCTTGATCTTGAAAAGGCACAGGCTGCTATATCCATAATCAATACTATCGGCAATGACCCTGAGATAGGCTCTATCTACAGAGGCAAGGTTACAAGGCTTATGACATTCGGTGCTTTCGTTGAGATCGCACCCGGCAAGGAAGGTCTTGTACACATCTCCAAGCTCGACAAGCAGAGAGTCGGCAAGGTAGAGGACGTTGTTTCCGTTGGCGACGAGGTCGTTGTAAAGGTAATGGAGATCGACGATCAGGGCAGGATCAACCTTTCAAGAAAGGACGCTCTTGCTGATATCGAAGCAAAGAAGAACGCATAAATCAAATACTTACACCGCAAGGGATAATAACCTTGCGGTGTTTTTATAAAAGGCATTGGCAAAGATCATATACATTGCATAGAATATACGGGTGATGTATATGTATTATATTTATGTCTTGATCATCTATGTGTTTGTGCTCTTTATATCGGCTTTTGTGCTCGGAATGTTTTCGATGAGTGTAAAGCAGAGCGATGAATATATTATTTATCTTGTATCTGGTGAGAACGATATAAAGAGGATAGGCAAAAGAATAAAGGAGATCTACTACGAAGAATCACTTGCCGGAAAGAACGGCGCAAGAAAGATCATTATAGTTGATGATATATTCCGGGAGGAGTTATCAAAGATGTGTGATGATACTGGTTTTGCGGATTATCTTCTTATGGGCGAGATTGATGAGTATTTAAGAAAAAGGACAGAGACAGATGAACAAAGCACTATCTGATGAGCTTGTTGTGATAAAAGGTACAGTCGAAGATATTCAGTATAAAAACCCGGATAACGGATATGTTGTTTTGCTGCTCGATGTTGACAATGAGCCTGTTACTGCCGTGGGTGAGCTTGGACTGGTCGATCTGGGTGAATCGGTCGAGCTGACGGGTAGATTTGTTGAGCATTATAAATACGGACTGCAGTTCAATGCTGTGATGTGTGTCAGCAGCCTGCCTGAGTCTCTCGGGGCTATACAGAAATACCTTTCAAGCGGCTTTATCAAGGGTGTAGGACGTGTGCTTGCTAAAAAGATAGTTGATACATTCGGTGAGGATACGCTTGATGTAATAGAAAACCAACCGCAGAGACTTACCGAGATAAGCGGTATCTCAAATCGTGAAGCCAAGCAGATAAACAAAGACCTTAAGGAAAACCTTGCTGCAAGGATACTTATGATGTATATGAACGAACTCGGTGTAGAAACGATATACAGTGTAAGGGCGTGGAAGCAGTGGGGGAAATATGCAAAGGAATATATCAGCAGTAACCCGTATATCCTTGCAGATGATGATATCGGGCTCGATTTTGATGTGTGTGACAATATCGCAGAGAAGCTCGGCGTAAGCACAGATGACAAAAACAGGATATCGGCAGGCATCAGGTATGTGCTTAAGGAGAACGCAGCTACAGGGCATACCTGTGTTCCGCTTGGGCCGCTCAAAAAGGTCAGCTGCCGTTTTCTGAACATAAATGAAGAGCTGTTTATGAGCGTTCTTGAAGAGCTGACTGATGATGAAGAGCTGTATTACCACATAAGGGATAAAAAGACTTATGTGGCGCTTAAGAGATACTATTCGGCAGAGCACTACATAGCAAGAAGACTGAGTGTTATGAGCAGCATTTCTTTTGACACAGGCACAGACTATTCGGCTATAATTGATATCGACGAGCAGGAAAACAACATAGAATATGAAACAAAACAGCGTGAGGCTATTAATCTTGCATTATCAAAGGGCTTTCTTGTCCTTACTGGCGGCCCGGGTACAGGCAAAACGACTACTCTTAATGCGATGATATCGCTGTTTGAACAGCAGGCGCTGACTGTATTTATTGCAGCGCCCACTGGCAGGGCTGCAAAGAGGATATCAGACCTGACAGGCTATGAAGCAAAGACTATTCACAGGCTCCTTGAAGTTGGGCATGGTACAGACGGCAAGCTGATATTTCTGCACAAAGAGTCTAATCTCCTTGACTGCGACGTGATGATAGTCGATGAGATGTCTATGGTCGATGCGGAGCTTTTTGAAGCGCTTCTTCGTGCATTGCCCATAAGCTGCAAGCTGATACTTGTTGGCGACAGTGATCAGCTTCCGTCAGTCGGGGCAGGAAACATTCTCGGAGATATAATTGACAGCGGTGTTATGCCTGTGGTAAGGCTTACTGAGATATTTCGTCAGGCAAGAGAGAGTGCTATAGTCACAAATGCTCACAAGATAGTCAGCGGCGAAATGATAGACCTATCGAGCAAGGACAGCAAGGACTTTTTCTTTATGCAAAGGCTGGATCAGGCCGGAATACAGCAGCTTGTGGTCGAGCTTTGCAAAGAAAGGCTCCCTAATGCATATGGCTTTGACCCGATAACTGATATACAGGTGCTTTCGCCTACAAGAAAGAGCGGAGCAGGGACTATTGAACTCAACAAGAAGCTGCAAAGTGAGCTCAACCCGCCAAGTAAGGAAAAGAGCGAGATAAAAGCGTTTATTTATACTTTCCGCACAGGCGACAAGGTTATGCAGACCAAGAACGACTATGATATCGTCTGGTCAAGAGAGACAGATGATACAAAGGAGCAGGGTACAGGCATCTTCAACGGTGATATCGGGCAAATAGTCTCAGTAAACAAGTTTTTGAAGACGGCTGTAATTGATTTTGACGGGCGAGTGGCTGTATACAATTACCAGATGCTTGAAAATATAGAGCTTGCTTATGCTGTTACTGTACACAAAAGCCAGGGCAGCGAATTTGATGCTGTTATTCTAACTGTGTTTACCGGATATGATAAGCTGTACTACAGAAATCTTTTGTATACCGCCGTCACACGGGCAAAGAAGCTGCTTATAATCGTAGGTTCGAGCAAGCGAGTTGAGTTTATGATAAACAATAACGTGAGAAATCAGCGGTTTACCTGTCTTAAGGATATGCTTAAGGAGCATGACAGCGATGAAACAGATATTATCTAAGAAGACAAAAAGGTTTCTTCTTGACCTGATATTCCCGAACAGATGCCCGGTGTGTATGCGTGCTATCAGGTGGGACAAGCTGATATGTGACGACTGTATAAAGGATATCCCGTTTATCAAAGAAGATGCCTTATGCGGCAGATGCGGCAGAAAGCACGCCCCTGATGATAAATGTGAAGGCGAGCACAGCTATGACTTTGTTTTCGGGGCTATGTGGTATAAAGACAAGGGCAAGAAGGCTATGTACAACTTCAAGCGCAGATATGCTTTTAACCTTGCAGAGCTCAGTGCGCCGTATATTTATAAACAGCTCGAAAAATACAGTCTTCTTGATAAGGTGGATTGTATCACATATGTGCCGATGTATCCTAAGAAGGAATACAAGCGTGGATACAATCAGGCTGAAGAATATGCAAAGGTGTTATCCGAAGCGCTGAAAATACCTGTTGCAGACGGAATGCTCGCACACAGAAAAAGCGCTTCCCAACAGCACGAGCTGACAGGAAGTGAGAGGAGAGATGCCGCCAAGAACACATATATGCTCGGGAATAAGAAAAAAGATCCTTCATATAAGGTGTGTATTCTTGCTGATGATGTTTTTACAACAGGCTCGACGCTTGATGTATGTGCAGGGCTTTTAAAATCAATTGGTTTTGAGACGGTAATATGTGTTTCGATATGCATCACCCCGAAAAAGCTCGCTGATGATGAGTATGAGGAAGATCACGAAAGTGAATACTACGATGAATAAACGGCACGGGTCGATTTATGACCCCGTGCCGTTTTGTGCGTAATTATTTGTTTATCAGTGTAACATCAACATGACTGTAAGGAATAACAATACCATTTGCATCAAATTCTTTTTTGACGTGCTCGAACATATAGAACCTGAAATCCCAGTAATCCTCGGTCTTGACCCATGTTCGGGTGAGTATCTTTATTGCGCTATCTGCGTGTTCAGACATAACGATGAGAGGCTTTGCAGGAGTATCGAGCGACAGGGGAGAGCTTTCTATGACCTGCCTGATAACATCACAGGCTTTGTCAAAATCGCTTGAATAGGAAATAGAGAAGGTCAGCTCAAGACGTCTGTGCTTTTCTCTTGTGTAGTTTGTGATAGTTGAGCTTGATACAGTGCCGTTTGGGATGAAAACAGATTTATTGTCCATCGTCAGTATCCTTGTGTACAGTATCGAAATGGCTGTGACATAGCCCTCGTAATTATTGATCTCAACATAGTCGCCGCACTGGAATGGCTTTGAGAAAAGGATAATAAATCCGCCGGCAACATTAGAAAGGCTTCCCTGAAGTGCAAGACCTAATGTAAGACCTGCCGCACCTACTGTTGCAACGATAGATGACATCGGGACGTTAAGTGCTGAAAGTGCCATGATAGTGGCAAATATATAGATAAGCGTCTTGACGATAGACATCATAAAGGTATGTGCAGTATTATCTATATGCTTATTCTTAAGACCCTTTGACATTATCTTAAGGACGAGCTTTGCGGTTATCTTTCCGACTAAGAGTATAACAGCGGCTTCAAGGAACAAAGGTCCCATATGTTCAAGCCAGGAGAGCATTTTTTCTAACAGCTTTTCGCTCATAGATGTGATCCTCCTTATAATATAATGCTGGATACATTATAACACATTTTATACTTTTAGTCAAATAAGCAGAGTTTAGTATAGGAATTTGTTTACGGTAAGAACAACAGATAAAAAAGTTTTTATTATGTTAAAAAAATAACACGTCAGGGGCTTGTAATTTTTTTTGAATTGTAGTATAATAATAGTAATTGGTGTTCTGACGAAAGAAGGAACAAATATCAAAAAAGGAGTTAATGTATGGATATCAATCTATTATCCGTTATGAGCAAGCAGCTCAGCGGTAATGACTATGATGCCCTTGATATAGTAGCAGTGGTGCTTACGGGTATGAGTGTCGTTTTCGCAGGGCTTGTTATTCTTATTGTGCTCGTAATGCTCTATGGTAAAATATTTGAAAGCTTGAATAAAAGCAAGGCTGAAAAAGCTGCCGCTGCGAAGGCTGCCGCTGTTAAAAAGGAAGAGCCGGCTCCTAAGCCTGCCCCCAAGCCCGCCGCTCCTGCTGCTAAGATAGAAAGCGGCATCGAGGAGGAGACGGTGGCGGTCATTATGGCTGCTATATCGGCTTACGGCGCTGCAAGCGGTAAAAAGCTCAGAGTTGCCGGTATCAAGAGAGCAGGTGGCTCAAAGGGCAGTGCTAATGCTTGGTCTTCTGCTGCAAGAGCAGAGCTTACAAGACCGTTTTAATCAAATCACAGGTGTTTGAAAGGACAGTGAGATAATGGATCAGTTTTTGGGTACTATTGCAGAGCTTGCAAATACCTCCGGACTTGCCGGCTTCTTCGTTGAGGGCGGCTGGAAAAACCTTGTAATGATACTTATTTCTTTCTTATTTATGTATCTTGCAATAGCAAAGGGCTTTGAGCCGCTTCTGCTTCTTCCGATATCATTCGGTATGCTTTTGACAAACCTTCCCGAGGCAGGGCTTTATCATCCTGATTTCTGGGTATATAAGACCGTTATTGAAGACGGTGTTGAGAACGAACACTACATAGATTACGGGCATATACTACAACACGGGGGACTATTGGATATCCTGTATATGGGCGTAAAGCTGCAGATATATCCTCCGCTTATCTTCCTTGGCATAGGTGCAATGACAGACTTCGGTCCGCTTATTGCTAACCCTAAGAGCTTCCTTCTCGGTGCTGCTGCACAGGGCGGTATATTCTTCACCTTCATCGGCGCAGCTGCTCTTGGCATGACTGCTGCTGAGTGCGGTTCTATCGCTATCATCGGCGGTGCTGACGGCCCTACAGCTATCTATGTTTCGTCTATTCTTCTTTCTAACAAAGACTCTATCGGCGTTGGTACAATAGCACTTGCTGCATATACATATATGGCGCTCGTTCCTATCATCCAGCCGCCTATAATGAGAGCTCTTACCACAAAGAAAGAGCGTTCTATAGTTATGGGTCAGTTAAGACCTGTATCCAAGGTAGAGAAGATACTTTTCCCGATACTTGTTACCTGCGTTATAGCTCTTATGATCCCTTCTGCTGCTCCGCTCGTGGGTATGCTCATGTTCGGCAACCTTCTTAAGGAGAGCGGTGTCTGCGACAGAATAGCTAAAACTGCTCAGAATGAGCTTATGAATATAATCACTATATTCCTCGGTACTACTGTTGGTGCTACAACAACTGCAAGCTCTATCATGACTCTTTCCTTTGCAAAGGTCATCATACTTGGTGTTATAGCATTCAGTATCGGTACTGCCTGCGGTGTGCTCCTCGGTAAATTGATGTGCGTTGCTACAGGCGGCAAGATCAATCCTCTTATCGGTTCTGCCGGTGTTTCTGCTGTTCCTATGGCAGCAAGAGTTTCACAGAAGGTCGGTCAGGAGACTGTTCCTACAAACTATCTGCTCATGCACGCAATGGGTCCGAATGTTGCAGGCGTTATTGGTTCTGCAGTTGCGGCCGGCGTACTTCTGAGCGTAGTTGCACACTAAAAATATTATGGCGGATAATTAGCTCTATCCGCCATATTTTATAAGGATCAATAATATGAAAAATAATTTTTTTGCAGTCATTTCAAGAATGAAGTACATAAACCGCTGGGCACTGATGAGAAATACAATTCAGGAGAACCTTAGTGAGCATACGCTCGAAACGGCATATATCGCTCATGTTCTTGCTGTTATGCGAAACAAAAGACACGGCGGCAATGTTGACCCTGAAAGATGTGCGCTGCTTGCGATGTATCATGACTGCACAGAGATAATAACAGGCGATCTGCCGACGCCTATCAAATACTATAACCCTGAGATCAGAGATGCTTACGGTGAAATAGAAGAAAATGCCAAGAACAAGCTGCTTGGCTATCTGCCGGATGATCTTAAGGACGAATACGAGCCACTGTTTGTTCCTACGGAAAAGGAAAAGGAACTTTGGCAGCTTGTTAAGGCTGCTGATAAGATATCGGCACTTATTAAGTGCATTGACGAGCGCAATATGGGCAATAATGATTTTAAAAAGGCAGAGAGCTCTACTCTTGTCGCTATACAAAGGCTTGAATGTGCCGAGGCTGATGAATTCCTTAGGGAATTCCTGCCGGCATACGGGCTTACACTTGATGAACAGGCATAGAAAGGATTTAATACATGAGTACGATAATTTCTGCTTCGCTGCTTGCTTGCGACTTTTCAGAAATGGGCAGAGATATCAGCCGTGCAGAGCAAGCCGGCTGCGACTGGATACACTTTGATGTTATGGACGGTATATTTGTTGCTAACATCAGCTTTGGTGAACCGATACTTGAATATGCAAGAAAATGCACAAAGGGCTTCGTTGACACTCATCTTATGATAACAAGGCCTGAGCGTTATGTTGAGCATTATGCAAAGCTCGGTTCCGATATGATAACCTTTCATGTTGAGTCAACTGATAACCCAAGGGCTGTGATCGACAAGATACACGCTCTAGGGAAAAAGGCAGGCATTGCTGTCAAGCCTGATACGCCTGTTGATGATATAGAAAGCCTTATACCTGCAGTAGAGAATGTACTTATTATGACAGTATATCCCGGTTTCGGCGGCCAGAGCTTTATCCCGGCAACTCTTAAGAAGGTCACAGAGGCAAGAGCTTTTATCGAGGAGATAGGCCTTGACACTCACGTTCAGGTAGACGGCGGCATCAACGAGCAGACTGCTGCTCTTGCAAGGGCTGCAGGTGCTGATGTACTTGTTTCGGGCTCTTATCTTTTTAAGGCTCAGAATATGTCTCAGGCAGTATTCAGTCTTCGTGGGAATGCTGATGAGTAAACTATCTTTTTGAACTTATATGTAAGCAGGTGAAAGAATGACACAGCAGGATATTTTGAAATACGGAGTCAAGCTGATAGTAATATTCCTCTGTCTTCCTGTGCATGAATTTGCTCATGCCTGGAGCGCACGGAAGCTCGGCGATACTACTCAGGATCATAAGGGAAGGCTTACGCTCAATCCGCTGGCACATCTTGACCTGTTTGGCGCAGTATGTCTATTTCTTACAGGATTTGGCTGGGCTAAGCCTGTTCAGGTAGAATCACGAATGTTCAAGAATTTCAAACGTGATATGGCTATCACTGCTGCGGCAGGCCCTATTTCCAATTTGTTTTTAGCATTTTTCGGTGCTATTCTCTGGAAGATAACGCTTTGCTGCTACTGGGTAAAGGCTGGTTTTTCCATTACCGACATAACAGAAAACACAAGTGGGTTTTCAACTGCTGCGTACTATCAGATACACGCCGGAAATGATGCGCTTTTCTGGCTGCAGTTTATACTGTTTTATTTTGTTATGATAAATGTAGGTCTTGCGGTGTTTAACTTCATACCTGTTCCGCCGCTTGACGGCTCGAAGATACTGATGTTCTTCCTGCCTGACAAGACGATGTATAAGATGTACGAGTATCAGATGTATTTTTATATCGGATTTATAGTTGTCCTTATGACAGGACTGCTTGATATACCGCTTGGATTGCTAAGAAGCGGTGCATTCTTTATTATTGATATGATGACTGTTTGGGTGCCTTCACTTATGGAGGTAATACTATAAAGCCTTATGGCAATATTAAGGAGTAATCAGAATTGGAAGCTGTTTCATTCAAGCTTGATATGTTCGAGGGGCCTCTCGATCTGCTTTTGCATCTGATACAAAAGCACAAGCTAAATATTATGGATATAGAGATATCCCTGCTGTTAGAGCAGTATCTTGAATATATTGAACAGCTCGATCATGAGGATTATGAGTACGCCGGCGAGTTCCTTGAAATGGCTGCGAGACTTATATACATCAAAACTGTCTCACTTCTTCCAAAGGCTGAGGAAGCCCAGGAGCTCAAACAGGAATTACAGGGCAGGATACTTGAATACTCTATATGCAAGCAGCTTGCAGATAAGCTGCGTGGAATGTATATCGAAAACGGTGTTTTTGTCCGCAAGGAGCTTGTGCTTGAAGAAGGCTCAAAGGCATATGAGCTGACTCATGCGCCTGAGGAGCTTGTAACTGCGCTATTATCCGCCGGAAAGAAAAAGGCCATACCTGAGCCACAGATAAAGGCAAAGGATTTTGGCGGGATAGTTTCACACAAGATATATTCAGTTACTTCAAAGATACTGTTTGTACTTAAGAAGCTATACAAGACCGGCAGCTTTGATATGAACAGGCTGTACGACGGAATGAAAGTGAAATCCGAGCGAATAGCAACTTTTCTGGCTATACTTGAACTTACAAAATCAGGAAGGATAACTCTTTCTGATGATAATTCTGTCATATACTTCAAGCGCCGCACAAAGGAAGAGCGTGCTCTTGAAAAGAATACTGTAAAGACAGAGGAACAGCGGCTGCTTGAAGAAGAGGGAGAGTTTATCCCCGATGATGAAGAAGTCCCTGAGATACCAGAGGACAAGCAGTATGCAGTCTTTGAGCCGTTTATCACAAAAGAACAGCGCAGAGAAATGCCTGTGAGGGTGAGCATGGAAAAGGTCATGCCAAGGTCTGCGCTTGATATAATCGTACTTGATGATCCGGAGCCGGAGATCGAGCCTACGGTCGAAAATGAGCAGGTGGACGAGGCCTCTGAGAAAAACGAAACAGAAACCTCTGTTAACACTGAACCGGAGATCAAAACAGCCGAGAAAAAGCCCAGGCCTGTTAAAAAGACAAAAGCTAAAGCTGTTTACAAAAAGCGCAGAGCAAAATCTGCCGACCGAAAGAGATCGTACATAAACGGCGTGCTTACAGGAGTATGTGTTGCGGCTGTGGGCATAGGGCTTTATGTAGCGGCTAAAGAGATCATGACGACAAAGAGAGGATAACGAAATGTCTGAGATAGATGTAAGCGATGAGCTTCTGAGGATAACCGAGGCGATAATATTTGCAAACGGTGATCCTGTGACGGCTGACCGCATTGCAAGAGGCGCCGGGGTATCAACTGCCGAAGCGCACGCTGCTGCAAGAAAGCTCCAGCGTTCATATGCTGTCAGAGACGGTGCGCTGGAGATACTGACTATAAACGGAGCATATCAGATAGCTGTTAAGACTGATTACAGCGAGCATATAAGAAAAACGCTTGATGAGAAAAAGAACACAGCGCTTTCAAATGCGGCAATGGAAACACTGGCGATAGCTGCGTACAACCAGCCGGTGACCAAATCGTTTATTGAGAATATAAGAGGTGTTGATTCCTCGGGTGTTGTCAATTCGCTGGTCGAGAAGGAGCTTTTGGAGGAATGCGGCAGGCTTGATCTTCCGGGAAGACCGATAGCTTACAAAACGACTGATAATTTCCTTCGCTGCTTCAAGCTGTCAAGCCTTGATGACCTGCCGGAGATAATTACACCTGAAAGCCTGAGTGAGCAGCAGGACGAAGACAGCGAGGAAAGGGAAGAATAATACTTTCGCTATAAAAGGAAGTGATAATGACAAATGATAGCTTTATATATCATACTGGGGCTTATAGCCTTTATTGTCATTTTGCTTCATATATCTGTGACTGTTGATGTTGTGGCAGACAGCAAAGAGGGTATAAAATACAGCGTAAAGTATCTTTTCTTTACACTATATCCGAGAAAGCCCAAGCCCGGGAAAGCCAAAAAACGCAAGAAAAAAAAGCAGCAGGAGGAAGATTCAAAGCAGGAAATAGTTCCTCTTGATGAAAAAGAGCTTGCAGCTGAGCTCGAAAGGCTTGATAAAGAAGATATTGATGGTTTTGACGATTCTTTTGAAGATGATCTGCCTGAGATTGTTGACAGTATAGAGCCTGTGAATATGGCTGATAATAAAAAGTCGGCAAAGGCAGATAAGAAGTTGCAGAAAGCCCTTAAAAAGGAAGAGAAAAAGGCAAAGAAAGCTGCCAAAAAAGAAGCAAGGGATAATAAAAAGAAGCAGCCAAAGTCAAAAAAGAAAAGCGGGCTGTTAGACAAATTCAACTACTATAAGCCGCTTCTGCCTATGGGGTGGAAGTACTTTAAAAAGCTGCTGAAGGCAATTCGCATATCTGACACGGATATACTGCTTGTGACTGCTAAGCCTGATGCGTATGAGAGCGCATTGTTCTACGGTAAGCTGCAGCTGGCACTGAATAATGCTCTTGCGCTGATATGCGGTATTTTTACCGTAAGACTCAAAAGCGTAGGTGTCAGATGTGAATTCAATGATGACAAGCTCGATTATCACGCAGCCTGCAAGGTAAGGCTCAGGCCTTCGACGGTCATAGCTATTGCAGTGTGCGTTTTGATAAACTACCTGTTATTCAGACACAGGAAGAAAAAAGAAGCTAATAAAGCAAAGGATATAGTTTCAAACGAGAAAACAGAAGAAAAATTATCGGCATGAGAAATAATATGAAAGGATGTAATCATTATGGCAGAGAACAATCTTGAAAACCTTATCAAAGCATCTATGGAAAAGATCCACGAAATGGTGGATTGTCAGACAGTTGTAGGCCAGCCTGTGACTACTGCTGACGGAACAACAATAATACCTGTATCAAAGGTATCTGTAGGTTTTGCATCGGGCGGCTCTGATCTGCCTACAAAGAACCCCAAGGATCAGTTCGGCGGCGGTTCCGGTGCAGGCATATCTATAACACCTGTTGCTTTTATCACTATCTGCAATGGTGATGTTAAGCTGCTCCAGCTTACAATGGAGGCTGCACCTTCCAACAGCGCTATCAATATGGTGCCTGAGGTAATTGACAAAATAACAGAATTCATCGGCAAGAAGAAAAACGGCGGTGAAAGCGAGGAGTAATCACGCTTATTGCTGTAAGTATTGCCTTTATTATCAGAGGTCTGTACCGTCTATTCATGAAAAACCAGATGCACCAGGGAACTGTGCCGCATATAGCGAGATCTGTGTCTGTCGCAGGTTCAGGTGAAATGTCGGCGATGAGCTTACAGTATATGTAAATCCTGATATGAAAGAGGGCTTTTATCTTCCTGAGGAGATAAACAGGCACACAACGGAAGCGAAGATATATTTTGCCATTACTGCTGTTCTTATAGTTTACGGCATCATCATGCAGTTTGCATAATACCGGAGGAGATATATGTTTTTCTTGATAATGGGTATAATATCTGTGCTTGCCGGGTGTTTTGTCGTCTATGCAAGAAATGACAGGATAAAAAACGCCAAACCCCGTGAGGCAAGGCTTATTGCCATGGAGGAAAAGACTGTTCTCAGGTCTGGTATTTTAAGAAAGATGTACAGGGCAGAGATAGTATATAAAGGTGACAGTTTCGAGCAAAGGGCATATCATCACGAATTTGTATATTATTCCGACCATATCGAGAGATTTGGCCTTGGTGAGGAGTTTATAGTATATGTTGACCCGAGGATATCGGATATATTCTATTTTCCACAGGAAATGAAAGGCAAAGTCTCTTTTGGAGCACTTGCTTTTCTTATGATAGGCGCTTTCTTTATATTTGTTGGTATAATATTTGCATCAAGGGGTATGTGATATTTCATTTTTTTCAAAAACAGGCTTTGTTTTCTTTGGTTTATTTTCAGATAATGACACATTATATAAGTGCGAAAAAACACTTGAAAGGAATGTGCGTTGTTATGAAAAAGCTGATGTGCCTGTTTTTAGCGGCGTTGATCTGCTGCTTTGCATTTGATGCTGATATAACGGCAAGTGCTGAAAGCTGTGATATATCCGCTAAGGGCGCTGTTGTTATAGAGCTTAAGACCGGCAAGGTGTTATATGAAAAGAATTCCGGTGAAAAGCTGCCAATGGCGAGCACGACAAAGATAATGTCGGCGCTTCTTACTGCTGAGAGCGGTGGTCTTGATGAGAGGTTCACTGTTGACAGTGATGCTATAAAAGTCGAGGGCTCGTCAATGGGCTTGCAGGAGGGTGACATAGTATCAAAAAGGATACTTATGTATGGTATGCTCCTGCCAAGCGGTAATGATGCTGCTAATGCGGCTGCTGTAGCCGTATCGGGAAGTGTACAGAAATTTGTGCAGCTGATGAATGACAAAGCGAAGCAGTTAGGGCTCAGAAATACTCATTTTGTAACTCCTTCGGGGCTTGATGATGATACAGATGAGCATTATTCGACGGCGTATGACATGGCTATACTGACAAGAGCTGCACTTGATAACGGCGTTTTCAGGGAGATATGCGGCTGTCAGCGAGCAAAGCTGTGTTATGGTGCCCCACCCTATGACAGGTGGCTTGTTAACACAAACAAGCTGCTGACTTCTCTTGACGGAGTGATAGGTGTCAAGACAGGGTTTACTGACAAGGCCGGAAGATGTCTTGTTTCGGCCTGTGAAAGAAACGGTGCAACTCTTATCTGCGTAACTCTTAATGACCGTAACGACTGGGCAGACCATAAGGCGTTATATGACTTATGTTTTGGCAAATGCGAGAGCTATTCATTCGGGCAGGAAGATATAAATGTCAATGTTGTAGGAGCAAGCTGCGAGCAGGTGGGTTGCTACAGCCCTGATGTAAAGCTAAGTCTACCGATAGGTGAGAATGACAGTGTCACTTCGGTCATTGCTGTAAAGCCTTTTGTATATGCACCTGTTGTGCAGAAACAGCAGGTAGGCACAGTACGGTACTATTACAACGGAAGGCAGATAGCATCATCGCCGGTGTTTACAAAGCTCAGTGTCGATTCCGAGAGCAGCCAGTCGGTAGGTGCGGCAGAATACTATTTTGAAAAGATCAAAGCGTTTATAACAAGATAGACGATCGGGGCAGACGACTGCTCCGCTTACATAAAGAAAAGAGGTACTATGGAACCAATAAGACTTCAAAAGATAATAGCTGAGGCAGGTGTGTGCTCACGCCGCAAGGCAGAGGAACTGATACAAAACGGCAAGGTAAAGGTAAACGGCCACCCGGCAAAGCTTGGAGACAAGGCAGACCCAAACCGTGACGTAATCACTGTTGACGGCGAAAGGCTGTACATAAGCCGCAAAAAGAGCTTCCGCTACATAATGCTCAACAAGCCGAGAGGATATGTTACAAGCATGAGCGACGAGCTTGACAGGCGTGTTGTCACTGATCTGCTCGAAGGTGTCGGTGAGAGAGTTTACCCTATCGGAAGGCTTGACAGAAATTCTGAGGGGCTTTTGCTGTTTACGAATGACGGCGCATTTGCAAATGATGTTATGCACCCGTCAAGGCATATCTCAAAGACTTATCGTGTAACTGTACGTCCTGATATAAATGACGAACAGCTTGTTCAGCTTTCTGAGGGCGTTGAGATAGACGGCAGAAAGACTGCACCTTGTACTGTTTTAGTGCTTGAAAAGCAGCAGGGCAGAGTAGTACTTCAAATGACGATACACGAGGGAAGAAACAGGCAGATAAGAAAAATGTGCGAGGCTGTTGGTTTAGAGGTTGCAAGACTCAAGCGCACATCAGTGGGACCCATAAAGCTCGGTATGCTCCAACCCGGGGACTGGCGTGACCTTAAGCCTGATGAGCTCAGAGCAATAAGGACTGCCATTACCAAGAAAGGCAGCAAATAACATTTTTCGCCTTGACAAACATTTGGCTATGTGTTATAATATGAAAACACATTAAGAGGGATAATATCATGGCAATAGACAAAAAAGGAACAAAGCAGATAGCCGATAACAAGGCGGCAAGGCACAATTACTTCGTGCTTGAGCAGATAGAATGCGGCATTGAGCTTGTCGGCACTGAGGTCAAGAGCATCCGTGCGGGCAGGGTCAATCTCAAAGATGCGTGGTGCTCGGTAGACAACGGCGAGATGTGGGTCAAGGGTATGCACATTTCTCCCTACGAGCAAGGCAATATATTCAACCGTGACCCTATGAGGGTCAGAAAGCTGCTTCTGCACAAGCGTGAGATAATGCGTCTTTTCGGCAAGGTAAAGCAGGAGGGGCTCACGCTGATACCTATGGCGCTCTACTTCAAGGGCAGCAGGGTCAAGGTCGCACTTGGTCTTTGCAAGGGCAAAAATCTTCACGACAAGCGGCAGGACATGGCAAACAAGGCTGCTGCGAGGGAGATTGACAGGGCGATGAAGGAGAGGAATCACTAAAAAAATGCTTTATAAACACTATACCCAAATATTATGCATTTTGCTAAGCATCATGCATTAAAACCGGGGCTGCAATGGTTTCGACGGGGGTGGTGAAGTGTGATAAGCGGGTAGAGGATCGCACACTCTTTAAACGGCGAACGTTTTAAAAATAAACGACGAATCTAATTTTGAATTAGCTGCTGCTTAAGTCAGCGCTCGTCGGGCTTTAGAGTACCACGGCTTTAGTCTCGGCGTCGATTAGTGGTGAACGTGCATAGGGTACGCCCGTAGCCTATGTATGTATACCGGGCTACCTGCGAATGCTGCGTGTCTGCTTGCGGCATCAAGGGGAAACGGCTTGCGCCGAAATAACAGACTACACCCGTAGAAATTCGCAGGGATCTGCTTTCGGACACGAGTTCGATTCTCGTCAGCTCCACCAATAATGATAAAACCGTCCTGTATGGGCGGTTTTGTTTTATGTATATGGATCATCCATGATTTTTCCTTGACAAATGACGGATAATCTGTTATAATATTAAATGGTATATTGTTACCACGAGTTCTAAAGTACATTTTATTGTACTATATTTTGATATGAGTATTAGTATTTGAATCGGAGGAAAATATTATGTGTGGTATAGTAGGCTTCAGTGGAAAGCATCAGGCTGCACCTGTGCTTCTTGACGGTCTTGAAAAGCTCGAATACAGAGGTTATGACTCGGCCGGTATAGCTGTCCGTGACGGTGAAAAAGAGGTCGTTGTTGTCAAGGCTAAGGGAAGGCTCCAGGTGCTTAAGGAGAAGACAGACTTTGGCAAGGCAATAAAAGGCTCTATAGGCATAGGTCATACAAGGTGGGCTACTCACGGCGAGCCCAGTGAGATAAACGCTCACCCTCATACAAGTGATGACGGCAATGTAACAGCTGTACATAACGGTATAATCGAGAATTATCAGGAGCTTAAGGAAAAGCTGATACGCAAGGGATATACATTCTATTCTCAGACTGACACTGAGGTAGTGACAAAGCTCGTTGATTACTACTACAAAAAGTACGGCATGGGTCCTGTTGATGCTATTGCAAAGACAATGGTAAGAGTAAGAGGTTCCTATGCACTTGCTATCATGTTCAAGGATCACCCCGGTGAGATATGGGCAGCCCGTAAGGACAGTCCTATGATAATCGGTGTTGCTGACGGCGAGAGCTATGTAGCATCTGATGTACCGGCTATACTTAAGTATACAAGAAATGTTTATTATATCGGCGATCTTGAAATAGCTAAGCTCTCCTGCGGCGATGTTGTTTTCTACAACCTCGACGGTGATGAAGTGTCAAAGGAATCAACTGAGATAACATGGGACGCTGAGAGCGCTGAAAAGGGCGGCTATGAGCATTTCATGATGAAGGAGATTCACGAGCAGCCTAAAGCTATAGCTGATACTATCAACTCTGTTGTAAAGGACGGAAAGATAGATCTTTCTGATGTTGGTCTTAGCGATGAGGATATTAAGAGCATCTCGCAGATATATATTGTTGCCTGCGGCTCAGCATATCATACCGGCGTTGCTTCGCAGTATGTAATTGAAGACCTTGCAAAGATTCCTGTAAGAGTCGAGCTTGCAAGTGAGTTCAGATACCGCAAGCCGCTGCTTGACAAGAATGGTCTTGTTATAGTAGTTTCTCAGTCCGGTGAGACAGCTGACAGTAAGGCAGCACTCAACCTTGCAAAGGAAATGGGTATAAAGACTCTTGGTATCGTTAATGTTGTCGGCAGCTTTATTGCCCGTGAGGCTGATTCATGCTTCTATACTCTTGCAGGCCCTGAGATAGCTGTTGCTACTACAAAGGCATACAGCTGTCAGCTTATTGCAGGATATCTTCTTGCAGTACAGTTTGCCAAGATCAGAGGCACTATCAATGATGAACAGTACAAGTATTTCATAGATGAGCTGAAGACTATTCCTAACAAGATAACTAAGATCCTTGATGATAAGGAGCGCCTGCAGTGGTTTGCATCTAAGTATGCAAATGCTAAGGACGTGTTCTTTATCGGCAGAGGTATCGACTATGCAGTTAGCATGGAGGGAAGCCTTAAGCTCAAGGAAATATCCTATATCCACTCGGAGGCATATGCTGCCGGCGAATTAAAGCATGGTACTATTTCGCTTATTGAAGACGGCACACTTGTTATCGGTATACTTACACAGTCTGATCTTTATGAAAAGACTGTCAGCAACATGGTAGAGTGCAAGAGCCGTGGTGCATATCTGTGCGGACTTACATTCTACGGCAAGTATGAGATAGAGGATAGCTGCAACTTTGTGACCTATGTTCCCAGAGTTGATGAGCATTTTGCTGCTTCTCTTGCTGTTGTTCCTCTGCAGCTTATAGGCTACTATGTTTCTGTTGCAAGAGGTCTTGATGTTGACAAGCCGAGAAACCTCGCAAAGAGCGTTACCGTTGAATAATAATCTGCTCCCTGTCATCCGGCAGGGAGTTGTTTTTTGTAAGATCATATACCGGAAATAATAAGGAGAAATATGCATAGTTTATTGATATCGTTTTGTAATATATTCCTGATAAAAAATATTAAAAAAAGGTTGACTAATCATAAATTATATTGTATAATTATATAGAATAGACAATCTATGCGATCGGGGAGGGCTGACAGTATGAAAAAGAGAACTATCGGCGTGTGTTTTTCCGGCACAGGCGAGGAATATCAGATCAAGATAATCAACTCTCTGATAGAGTATGCAAGCTCATTGGATATACGTCTGCTCTTTTTTGCCTGCCTTGATAATAAGTATGGCAACAGGCAGCATGACGACGGTGAGTACAGCATTTTCAAGCTCATTTGCTACGAAAAGCTCGACGGCATAATTATCCTTAGTGAGACTATTAAGGATCCTGCGGTACTTTCGGGTATCGTAAGAGAAGCTAAGCTGCGTGATGTCCCCGTAGTATGTTTTGACAAAGAGATGTCTGATGCTGCCTGCAATATCGTGTTTGATGACTGCGGTGCTGTTGAGAGTATTACTGAGCATCTTATAACTGTTCACGGCTGCAGGAAGATAAATTTCCTTGCTGGAAATGCCGGCCAGCCTGTTTCTGACAGAAGGCTTGAATCATACAAGAGTGCTTTGTCGAAATATGGCATACCGTATGAGCCTGAAAGAGTCGCTGACGGCGGCTGGTGGGCAGGCGGTGCCAAGAAAATGACCGACCGCTGGCTTGAAGACGGTATGGTATTTGATGCAATAGTATGTGCAAACGATAATATGGCAATGGCTGCGGCTGATGAATTGTTTGACCATGGGCTCAGAGTTCCTGAGGACGTTAAGGTGACGGGAATAGATTCTCTTATATCTGCTGAGTGCTTTATTCCAAAGATCACTACCGCTCGTTTCAAACACAGTGAGGGGATCGCTTCGGCTATAGATCAGTTAAGAGATATATGGGCCGGCAAGCCGGTCAGCAATAGGATCGTTTTTGGCAATGAGCTCGTATTTGCTGATTCATGCGGCTGCTGCTCTGAGGGGCTTATCAAGAGCCGGATAAACGGGCGTGCTACTGATCTTGCATTCAAGATAGATATTATAAATACATTTGATAAGCATATGATACGCTTTTCAAATAACGTGACTTCTGCGCCTACGTTTGAAGAATCGCTTTCGATGATAGCTTCATATTGCAAGCGTGCATGGTGCAGGGAAATGTGGATATGTGTCAACAAGGGCTTCTTTGATACCATTGATATAAATACTGAGTATTCAGATGAAATGGAGCTTGTGATGCATAAAGATGTGTATACATCGACAACTTGCAAGGATATGTTCCCGACATCGGAGCTTCTTCCTGATCTGGATAACTGCATTGAGGATAATAAGAGCATTCTCTTTATTCCGCTTCATATCAAGAATGCAACAATAGGATATATGGCAAGGGAATTCATGTCAACTGTGGCTGTCGATCAGTGGTACACGTTTTCTATGAATCTTTGCAGTATGTTTGATGTTATCAGAAATCAGCAGCATCTGCGTTTGGCTAACGAGCAGCTTGAGAATATGTATATACACGATTCTATGACAGGTGTATTCAACAGGCGAGGTTTCTTTAAAGAAATGAGCAGACGTTTCTCGGGCAGACAGGATACCGAGTTGATGGTCGTTTCTGCCGATCTTGACGGGCTTAAGGAGATAAATGATAAGTTTGGCCACAACGAGGGCGACAGGGCAATAGAGATAATCGCTTCTGCACTTACTTATGCCTGCGGAGACAGATGCGTATGCGCACGATTTGGCGGCGATGAATTCATTGCTGCCGGTGAATATGATATCGGGCTTGCAGAGGAATTCGAGCAGAAATTCAATCTCTATATCTCAAATCAGAACAGCGCATCAAAGGCGCCGTATGAGATAGCTGCAAGTATAGGTATCGTAAGCGACAGATGCACGTTTGACAAGATAGATAAGATAATCAGTCTTGCTGACGAACGAATGTATATGAGAAAAAAGGAAAGAAAGCAATTAACAAGGCAAACGCCAAGATAAATATATATAAGAACAGGAGATAGGTTAAAAATGAGCAAAACAAAGCTAATAGCTTCTGCTGCGGCAGCGATGACTGCCCTGACAATGATTTTTCCGACTGCAATGAGTGTTGCTGCTGTGCAGATAGGAACAGAATCAAATGTGGTGACTGAAGAACCTGAGCAGCCGACAGAGTCAGAAACTGAGTCTACTGCTGATACTGAGGCTCCGGTGACACAGAATACAGAGGATACCAAGCCGACAAAGAAAACTCAGACTCAGACAAAGGCTACAACCGAGACTGAGGCTACTACCGAAGAGCCTGAGGAGACTGAGAAGACTACAAAAAAGACCACCAAGAAGACAACAAAGAAAAAGACCACTACAACAGCTGTAACTGAAGAACCGGAAGAGGACAAAACAACAACTACTACCGAAGAAGAGGATAAGACAAGCTATCACAGTGCAAGTGTAGACCTTTCTCATGCCGGGTTTGATGAAGACAATGAGATAAACATCAAGCTCAAAATGGATTCTGATGCGATGATAACCAAAGCAAAGATCTATATGGACTTTGATGAAAGCATACTTGAATACAAAAGCAGCAAGATAAACGATGACGAGACAGGCGGTATCTCGTCTGATAAGTGTTCTGACGGCAGGTATACATTTGAATATACGAATTCGAGCGGTTCTGACTTTGACGGTACATATGTTACTGTAAAATTCAAGCTGAAAAAGACTTCCGCTGATCAGACTGCTGTTATGGCTGTAATTGATTCTCTTAAAGACGAAGAGGATAAGGATATTTCCAATGCATCTACTACCAATGCTATCATTACCATACCTGATGTAAAGGATGATGATGACAGTGATGATGATTCTAAATCAGGTGTTCAGGAACGTACATACATCCCTATCAAGCTCTCACTTTCAGACAAGGAGATAAAGCTCGACAGTATTGGCATATCTGATTACAAGTCGATAGAAACTGATGATGAAACTGTGGCATCTGTTTCTGACGGCAGGATAATACTCAACGGCGCTGGTTCCTGCAAGATGACCGTAAATTATAAAGACGGTTCAAAGGGCTATTATGAGATAAGTGTTGCTGCATCTGAGGAAGCAGGCACTGACGTTTCAGAAGAATCATCAAGCGATTCTGCCAAGGGTAATCTTACAGAGGACGACAGCAATTCAAAGAAAAATACAGTTAAGATAACTGTTGTAATTGTTGTAGTATGTCTTGCGCTCATACTGCTCATAATTGAATACTTCATCCTTGTGGCTCACAGACGCAAGAAGGCACACAGCCACCATTCAAGCCACAGACATCACGATGATTATGATGACGACGATGATTATAACAGCAGCAAGTATCACACCGGTCATCTTGATGCTCCGGCTGAGGAAATAAACAATGGACCTGATGAGTCGGCTGAGAACTTCAGTTATCCTACACCCAAGCGTGAACCGGTCAATGACTTTGAAGATTTCCTTAAGTCTGATTCGAGCGAGGATATCAAGTTTACCGGCTCTATCAGAAAGGTTCGTGATGATGTAAGACCTGATATTGAAGACTTTACACTTTCACAGGGCGGTTTCCACAATAATTAATATTGGTTAAAATAAACTGCCATGATGTTTTCGTGGCAGTTTATTTGTGTTATTTGTACTATTTTTACTTTAGCTCTTGCAAAAATCCGACTGAGGCTGTATAATATATCTATATACTTTAAAGGGGTAAACCACACTATGAAGATAAATGAACTCAAAAAAGATACAGCTATTTTTTCACTTGAGATATTCCCGCCTAAGAAGACTTCGTCGATAGAAACGATATATGCGACACTTGATGAGCTTTCTGATGTTCACCCGGATTTTATATCTGTGACTTTTGGTGCAGGCGGCTCGGTGAATAACAGCACTACAGTGCAGATAGCATCTGATATAAAGACAAAGTACGGTATCGAGAGCGTGGCTCATCTGCCTTGTATTTATCTTACTAAGTCTGATGCTGCAAAGATACTTGAAGACCTTAAGGCAAACGGTATTGAGAATATTCTTGCACTCAGGGGTGACCTTAATCCTGATATGCCTCCTGTAAATGAGTTTGAATATGCGAGTGACCTTGTAAAGTTTATAAATGTTTACGGCGGCTTCAATGTTATAGGTGCGTGCTATCCTGAGACTCACCTTGAAGCATCTTCTCCTGCTGAGGATATCAAGCATCTGAAGTATAAGGTCGATTGTGGCTGCAATGAGCTTATATCGCAGCTTTTCTTTGATAATAACTATTTCTATTCATTCCTTGAAAAGTGTGATATCGCAGGGATAAATGTTCCTGTGGAGGCAGGTATAATGCCTGTTACCAATAAGAGACAGATCGAGCGCATGACAAAGATGTGCGGCGCTTCTCTGCCGGAAAAGTTCAAGAAGATTCTTGACAGATATGAATTCAACGATGATGCATTAAGAGATGCAGGCATTGCGTATGCGATAGATCAGATAACCGACCTCATTGCAAACGGCGTTGACGGAATACATCTTTACACGATGAACAACCCATATGTTGCAAAAAGGATATACGAAGCTGTTAAAAACATTATAAAGGCATGATCTGCATATTGCAGCATATAATCATTGAGAAGCAATGAAAGGAAGTTTTTGTTGGACAGGGAGAGTTTTCTGGCAGCAGTTGAAAAATGCAGCGGCAAGCAGCGTGACATCAAAGGTATAGGCACGCTCGGTGAGCGTTCTGTCCATGCAACGCTTAAGGCTTATTTTGAGCCTCAGGCGGACAATACTGAAATAAAGATAGGTTCCTTTGTTGCTGATATTGCAGGCGAGAACGGGATAATCGAGATACAGACGAGGGCTTTGTACCGCCTTAGGAAAAAGCTCGACTGTTTTCTTGAATACACTCATGTTACAGTTGTGTACCCGGTTATTGCAAAGAAATATATAAACTGGTTAGACCCTGTGACAGGAGAGGTCGTTTCAAGAAGGCTTTCTCCCAAAAGAGACAACATATATACAGCTATGGGCGAGCTTATGTATCTGAAGTATGCGCTTGATAATCCACGTTTTACTTTTGCGGCTGTGCTTATCGAGGCAGAGGATATGCGGCTGCTTGACGGCTATTCTAAGGATAAAAAGCGTGGCTCAACTAAGTTTGACAGATATCCTGTTGATATCCTTGGGGAATACTGGTTTGAATGTGCTGAGGATTATATGATGCTTGTTCCACCGCAGCTGGAAGGGGAGTTTACATCTGCCGATTTTGCAAAGGCCGCAGGAATCGACCGAAAGCTATCGCAGAGTACGCTTAATATACTTACTTATGTCGGCGCTGTAAAGCGTGTCGGAAGAAGAAAAGGAAACGAGATTATTTATATTGTAAATGAATGACCGAAAGGATAATATAAATGAGAATAAGAAAACTCCTCTGTGCCTTATTGGGTGCTGTGATGATGACTGTATGCATCACTCCGCCTGGTGCAGAGGCTTATAACTTTACTCCGTATGTATCCAATGACGACGGAGAAACAAAGCCTATCAAGATCTATTCTGAGGCAGTGTATATGGTAAACACTGATACCGGAGATGTGATAGTTGATATCAATGCAGATGAAGCAAGGGTGCCTGCATCGCTGACAAAGATAATGACGGCTGTTGTTTGTCTTGAACAGTTCAAGGACGACCCTGACCAGCTCAAAGAGAAATATGTTCACGGCGACAATACTGCATTTGACGAGCTGTACGGAACAGGCGCTTCTACAGCGGATATACAGCCGTTTGAAGATGTCTGCTATTATGATCTGCTCTGTGCGCTCATGCTGCCTTCTTCATGCGAGGCTGCAAATATAATCGCACTTAATATCAGCGACAGTATTCCGCATTTCTGTGATCTTATGAATGAAGAAGCCCAAAAGCTGGGAATGAAGAATTCACACTTTTCAAATGCACACGGGCTGTTTTCCAAAAAGAATTATTCCTCATGCAGGGATATGGCTATACTGACACAGTATGCGCTTGATACTTTTCCTGTGTTTGGTGAGATAGTTTCTAAGCCTACCTATAATCTCCCTCCGACAGACGAGCACCCTGACGGCACGCTTATCGTGAACACCAATGAGATGCTTGATGAAACATCTGATTACTATTACAGCCCTGTAAAGGGTGTAAAGACAGGAACACTTGACGATGCCGGAAGGTGCCTTGTTTCTACAGCATCAATGAACGGCAAAAACTATATGCTGGTCACTATGGGCGCACCTCTGTACAAAGAAGGCACAGAGGAACCGGAGTATTATAATCTTATTGACCATAAGGCTATATATCAATGGGCGTTCTATCATCTTGTTGAGACTGACTTTATCAATGTCAATTCTGAGATAACAGATGTCAAGGTGGAGTTTGCTGAGGAGGGTGACAGTGTCAACCTTAAGCCTGCTGACGGCTTCAAGCGTGACTGGCCTGACAATATCAAGCTCAAGGATATCAAAAAGGATATAGAGCTTTATGAGAATGTAGTTGCTCCTGTTTATGAGGGCGACAAGCTCGGAACACTTACACTTAGCTACAAAGGCGAAAAGCTGGCGTCAGTCGATCTGATAGCAACAAGCTCTGTTGACAGGTCAAAGAGTGATGAAAAAGTCAGAATAGCAAAGTCGTTTTTCAGCTCAAAGGAGTTCAGGCTTTGTGTTGGCGGTATTGTATTCTTGTTTGTGGCTTATACATCAATGTTTATATATAAGCTACAGCATAAATATGTTAAGCGTCCTGCAGATGATGAAGATGACGAAGATTATGAATAGTATCAAAAGCTGTCCGGCTTATGCAGGGCGGCTTTTTTGTGCAAAAATATGATCGTATGAGTGACGAAATTTAGTATGATTATTTGTAGATAATCAACAAATATTCGGTAAATAAAATAATCACTGTTTCATATAGTCATATTATCATTTATATCAGGTATACTTTTGTGCTGTGAAAAGGTTTTCAGACACGTTTTGTACCATTTTGCAAGGCTTGACAATATATATACTTTGTGTTATATTACTTTATAAGAGGTAAGTTGAATTTTGTGCAGAACATAAAATGTCACTTGCATTAATATAGGTGATAATTATTATTGACTTGAAAGGAGTAATAATATGGCAAATGAATACAAGGCTTATAAGGTGAATATGGGCAAGGCAAAGTGCGCTGTCGATCTCGGTGACGGTTCTGAAAGAGGAGAATATGTAAATCAGGATTATATCCTCAATAAGCTCGGCAGACCTCACAGAAGCATCAGCCTTATGTACTGCTACTATCCGCTCGACGAGCAATGGCCTGCAAGGATATCTGAGGCTATGAAGGATGCTGAGGTGTCTTTCCAGTGGGATTATCCTTATGATGATTACTTTACATATAAGGGCGGCCTTAACGGCGACACTGAGGCTGAGCCTTTCAATTATATGAGAGATGTCCGCCGTCACGGCCAGGACGTTACTCTTACACTTACTATCGACCCTAACGTATCTGATGAACATCTTATTGCTATAGCAAATGATCTCCGTCCTTACGGCAGACTTCTGCTCAGGATAAATCATGAGGCTACCGGCAACTGGTTCTCGTTCACTAAGAGAACTACATATCAGGGCGTTGCAGATTTCTATGTGAGATTCCATAAGATACTTAAGGAATATGCACCTAACGTTTCTACTATTCTCTGCATTGGCGGTATCGAGGACAAAAATGCTACTGAGATAATAATGGAGAAGGAGTTCTCTGAGGCTGTAAAGGCAACTGATATTTGGAGCGTTGACAAGTATATGGCGCTTCACTGGGGCTGGCCTTATGATGTGGCGCTTAAGGACAATGAGAACAAGCAGTACGGAAGAAGCACGGTCGAGGATACTTATACTCTTACCAAGATGAGCTATAACCGTTTCAAGGAGATAAACGGCGGTGTGAGAAAGCCTATGGTCATGAGTGAGTTTAATGCTGACGGCGATGTTACCGGTGCTTACGAGCAGGCTGAAATGGTAAAGGGCTTCTGCGATATGCTGAAGGCTGACCCGGAGGAATGGTTCTCGGCATTTACTTTCTATCAGTTCCGTGACAGGGGCAGGCTCGGTCTTGAGATAGAAGACCCCAATTATCCTGACTGCGGTATCGAGCAGCCTGTTATGAAGACATACAAGGAGATAATCCATGATGATTTCTTTATGCCTTCTATGACTAAGGGTGAAGAAGTTGCTTTCCCTGTAAAGCTGCGCTGGGGCGGTGCAGAAGATGCTGAGGGCCTGGAGATACCAATGCATTTTGAAAAGAACCCTCACTTCTGCGAGGTGACTTTTGACAATGAACTAAATCTTATGATAGAGATAAACGGCAAGTGGTTCTACAAATCACCCAAAGCTAAGACGATAGACCTTATGAGCGCTTTCTTTGAAAGACCTCTTGATGGTGCAGCTGACCTAACAATGCGTATATTTGCGCCCCCTGCAAGCGGTATGAATGATATTTCTACTGAGGACGGGCTTTACAATACATATACGACTATTGACAAGCTGCCTGCTGTAAGAGTTGAGTACGAGCCTGTAATGTAATACTGAATAAAGGGAGGAATGTGAAAATGAAGATCGGTTCGATTGGCTGTGATTATTCTCATGATTCCTCCTTTGTTATGGACAGGCCTAACGGAGCCGGTGCCGGGCTTTTCCTGTTTGTAAAAACAGAGGCATCATTTGTTATTGCAGGTGAGGCTTATGACGTGAAAGCAAATTCCTTTGTCCTGCTCAGGCGTGATACGCCTATAAAGTATAGTGCAAAGGGCGAAAAATATGTTGATGACTGGTTTTATTTTGATTATGATGAACGTGATCTTGAATGGCTTTCACGCATCGGTATAGGTATTGATATCCCTGTATATATTGATGCATCGGGTGAGATAGCACAGCTTTTCAGAATGCTTGCATATGAACATTACAGCACAGAACGGTTTAACGAAGAGCTTGAAGGTGCCCTGCTTGAATGTATGCTCTATAAGCTCGCAAGGCTTACACACAGGAGCAGTGAATCTTCACCGGGACAGCATTCTGCAAAATCTGAGAGCCTTACTAATATCAGGACAAAGATATACTCAGTACCCGAGGCCGAGCTGAGCATAGACAGGCTGGCGGCTGAGGTAGGCATGAGCAGATCAGGCTTTCAGCACAGCTATAAGAAGATGTTTGGCGTTAGCCCTATCTTTGATATCATAACTTCACGCCTTGACAAGGCAAAGCGCTTGCTTTCGGGTACTTCTATGAGCGTTGAGGAGGTATCCCTGAGCTGCGGATACAGGAGCTCGTATTCATTTATGCGGCAATTCAGGAACAAGACCGGAAAAACGCCGACTGAATACAGGCTTGAAACTAAAAATACTAAATGAGAGGAGCCTGAATAATGCCTAATCCTATATTACCGCTTTGGGAATACATACCTGACGGCGAACCGAGAGTCTTCGGTGACAGAGTTTATCTTTACGGCTCACATGATAGAGTTGGGTGTGATGCATTTTGCGATTTCAGATTAAAGGTCTGGTATGCAGACATTAATGACCTTAATGATTTCAAATGCTCTGGCGTGAGCTTTTCTACAAAGGACAAGGCTGACCGTCCGTCTGATACGAAGGAATGGACACAGGCCGAGCTCTTTGCTCCTGATGTTATAGAAAATGACGGAAAGTATTATCTTTACGCATACATTGTCGGTTCAAAGGGCTGTGTGGGCGTTGCCGAAAAGCCTGAGGGGCCGTTCAGGCTGCTTTCACGTTATAAATATAACGAAAAGGATGCAGGAGATGACGGCATTTTCAATGATGCCGGAGTGCTTGTCGATGATGACGGCAGAGTGTATATCTATTACGGTTTTACTGAGAGCAATTTTGGTGAGATAAATCCTGCAAATATGTATGAGATAATCGACGGCTCATATATGCGCCCGATAATTGATGATACAGATAACGCTCCCGAGGAGCAGCGATTCTTTGAGGCGAGCTCGCCAAGGAAGATAAACGGCAGGTATTATATGATATATTCGCCAAGAAGGGGCAGCCGTCTTGCTTATGCTATATCTGATTCGCCGAGAGGGCCTTTTGAGTATAAGGGTTACATCGTAGATAACGGTGTTGATTACCCAGGCGGCAATAATCACGGCTCGGTGGCTTGCATAAACGGGCAGTGGTATGTTTTCTATCACAGAATGACGAATAACACTATCATGTCAAGACGTGCGTGCGTTGAGCCTATTGAGATACTCGCTGACGGAACGATATCGCCTGTCGAGATGACCTCTCTCGGCTTTGAAAAAGCGCTTGATCCGTACAAGCCTACTCCTGCCGAGATAGCCTGTGTACTGATAGGCGAGTGCTTTATAACTGAGCTTGATATTTTCACAAGGCCGATTGTCAACATCAAAAAAGGTTCAGTGATAGGGTATAAGTATTTTGACTTCGGCGATGACTTTTCAAGCAAGGAATACACTCTTGCGCTTAAAACAAGAGGGCAGGGGTGCTATTCGAGAGTTGATGTGATTATTGATGACTATGAGAGCGGCGAGGTCATAGGCTCGGTCAATGTGGGGCTTGGTGACGGAGTATACAAAGGTAAAGTTAAAGCAATTACAGGCAGGCACGCTGTATTCTTCAAGGTCACACATGAGACAGAGGGCTGGACTGCACCGTATTTTGACAGCAAATCTTTATTTGAGCTTTTGGATTTTACTTTTATGAAATGACCACCCTTGATTACTGAACGGAGGAAGCATTATGATACTTAAAAGGAGAAAAAAGGCATTTACATCAGCTTTATCGGCGCTGTTGGGTATAAGCATGATGTTTACAGCCTGTGGTAATGGCAGCTCATCATCGGCCGGAAGCGGTGACAGTTCGGCGGCTTCTCAGACTGACAGCGGAGGTGACAGCAAGGTGCAGACAAATGACGACGGCTCTCTTAACAAGGATCTGACAAGTCTTGAGCTTGTAAAGATAATGGGCAACGGCATAAATCTTGGCAATACTATGGAGGCTTACACACATAGTCACGGCAAGGAGGATATCTTCCCTGATGAGAGCGAGCAAGCGTGGGGACAGCCGATAACCACTCAGGAAATGATAACGGGCATGAAAGACTGTGGATTTGATTCGCTTCGAGTGCCGGTCGCATGGACAAATGCCATGAGCTTTTATGAAGACGGCAATTACGATATCGACAAGGCATATCTTGACAGGGTAGAGGAGATAGTCAACTATGCCATAAATGCCGATATGTATGTTATCATAAACGACCACTGGGACGGCGGCTGGTGGGGGCGCTTCGGTGCTGAAGACGAAGCTATGAGAACTGCTGCCATGGAAATGTACAAGTCTATGTGGACACAAATAGCCGAGCGCTTTAAGGATTACTCTGACAAGCTGATATTTGAATCTGCTAACGAGGAGCTTGGTGACAGACTTAATGACGAGATAGACGGCAAAAAGGGCAAGCTCAAAAAGACCGAGTGCTATGAAAAGACAAACGAGATAAACCAGACTTTCGTTGACCTTATCAGGAGCACGGGCGGCAACAATGAACAGCGTTTTCTGCTTATTGCCGGTTATAATACAGATATAACCATGACCTGTGATGATAAATTCAAGATGCCGACTGATACGGCAAAGGATAAGCTGCTGCTCTCAGTGCACTATTATACTCCCTGGGATTACTGCGGAACTGACGGTGTCAACAGCTGGGGCAGTGTAAAAGATTATGAGGAGCAGAACGAGCTGATGAAGAAGCTCTCAAAATTCACTGAGGCAGGATACGGTGTGGTAATAGGTGAGTATGCTGTTCTGACAAACAGCTCAGAGCCGAAGAATGACACTGACAAGTTCTACACGGATTTCCTTGCAAACTGTGACCTGTATAACTTCTGCCCTATGCTTTGGGATTGCAATAATCTTTATCAGAGACGTGACTGTGATATGCCCAATGCTGATATGAAGAATCTTTTCCTTGAAAAGTCTTACGCAAAGCAGAAGGATATGTCAGACGATGATATTAAGAAAAACGCTCAGAAGATAATTGATGATGCTTATGCGGCAGCTCAGGGTCAGCTTACAGACAGTGGTGTACTAATGCCTGATGACAACAAGGCTATAGCGTGGATAATGTATCAGAGCAATGATTATTCAAAGACATACAGTGTGGGCGATGAATATGACCCGACATCTGCAACTGCCGGCCTTGAAGCGACAAACGCAGAGATAACAGGTTCAGGCGAATACACTGTAAAGCTCGATTTTACAGGCTGCGGTGCTGCAAAGGGTGTGGCTTTCTCGGCACTCGGTATCTCAAACGGTGAAGACCTCTTCCCCAAGAATACTATCACTATCAACAAGGTGCTGATAAATGGCAATGAGTATACTCTTGACACAGGCTATTACACCGCATCAGATGACGGAAGCTGCACAAGAGTAAATCTCTATAACGCATGGGTGAATGAGCTCCCTGATGATATCAGAGGTGCTACAGAAAATGCAACTGCTGTTCCTATGCCGCTTAAAAAGAGTGATCTTGTTAATACAATTGAAATACAGTTTACATTCAACGAAGCTGCTTAAGTAATATTCTGGTTAATACAGTCCGGAGATCCCGGGCTGTATTTTGTTATTTTAAATTATGAACTAAAAGTAAAATTTGAAGAAACTACAGCTCGCCCCTTGATATGTTTGAAAAAAAATAGTATAATTAATATGTATGATTATGCAAAATTGAAACGGAGGATATCTGTATGTCTATTAATCTTAGCACAGCTGCTGAGCTTGAAGCGCTTTCGGGCGCATCACAGAAGGCAGTGAGCAGACTTACATTTTTGTTTGATGACGGGAAGTTTACCGAGACAGGGCGTTTTGTAAAGTCTGGCGATGCTCTTTCGGGCGTTGTTACAGCTTTCGGCTACGTTGAGGGAGTGCCCGTTTATGCTTTTTCACAGGATATTTCAGCTAAGAGCGGCGCTCTTACAAAAGAGGGTGCTGATAAGATAAGCAAGCTTTATTCGCTTGCTGCTGAGACCGGAGCACCTGTTGTAGGTATCTATGATTCCTACGGCGCAGATGTTTCCGATGCTCTTTCTTCTCTTTCTTCATACGGCGAGTTGTTATTAAAGAGCGCTAACCTTTCGGGCGTTGTTCCTACAGTTTCTGTAGTATGCGGCGTTTGTGCAGGTGCTGCTGCTATGCTTGCTGTTAATGCTGATTTTGTTATAGTTACCAAGGACAGCGAGCTTTACGTTTCTCCTAACTCCGGCATCAAGGATCTTGCACAGAATGCTGCCAATACCGGCGTTGCTGCACTTGTTGCTGACGACGATGCATCTGCATTTGCAGCTGTTAAGAGTCTTCTTGGCAGAGTTCCGCAGAACAACCTTTCTCCTGTTCCTATGTATGAGTTTGAAGAGCCTACAGCTGCTTTTGGTACAGATGCTGCTTCACAGGCTGCTGCAATATTTGATGAAGGTTCAGTTAAGGAGCTCTACGCTGATTTTGGTAAAGCTGCATATACAGCACTTGCTTCACTCGGCGGCAACTGTGTAGGTGTTCTTGCTACAAACAAGACAGCTGACAAGCTCACAGTTCACGACAGTGCAAAGCTCGCAAGATTTATAAGAATGCTCGACTGCTTCAATATACCTGCCGTAACTCTTGTTGATACAGAAGGCTTCAAGAACGACGAGCAGGCTATGAAGTGCGGCGCAGTTAAGGCAATGGCTAAGCTCTCGCACGCATATGCTGAGGCAACAACTGTTAAGGTCGCTGCTGTTACCGGCAAGGCTTATGGTACAGCGTTTATGGCTCTTGCAGGCAAGGGTGCAAACTCTGATATGACATTCGCTGTTGACAGCGCAGTTATCTCAGCACTTGACCCGCTCACAGCTGTTGAGTTTATGGCTCATGACAAGCTCGCCGGTGCTGCTGACCTTGCATCTGCAAGAAAGGCACTCGCTGATGAGTATGTCAAGAATGAATGCTCCGCTTTTGCAGCTGCACAGAACGGTGCAGTTGACGGCGTAGTAGCTGCTTCACAGCTCCGCAGCGCTCTCAGAGAGAGCATTGAGATAATGGCAGGCAAGCGTTCACAGAGACTGCCTAAGAAACACAGCAATATACAGCTTTAATGCTTAAACACATAACGGAGGTAATCAATCATGAAAAGATATAATATCACAGTAAACGGTAAGGCTTATGATGTAGCTGTTGAGGAGCTTGATGCTGGCGCTGCTCCTGCTCCTGTTGCTGCAGCACCTGTTGCAGCTGCTGCTCCTGCTCCGGCTGCTGCTCCTGTTGCAGACGGTACTAAGATAACAGCTCCTATGCCCGGTACTATCCTTGATATCAAGGTAGCAGTAGGTGACAGCGTAAAGAGCGGTCAGGCTGTATGCGTGCTCGAGGCTATGAAGATGGAGAACGATGTAAACTCGCCCGTTGACGGTAAGGTACTGAGCATAAACACTACAAAGGGCTCGTCTGTTGAGACAGGTGCTGTTCTTGTAGTAGTAGGCTGATGTACGGAGGTATAATAAAATGGGAAAGCTAAGAATAACCGAAACAGTGCTTCGTGATGCTCACCAGTCACTGCTTGCAACAAGAATGAGTATGGACGATATGCGTCCTATTCTTCAGGAAATGAATAAGATAGGCTTCTACTCCTGCGAATGCTGGGGCGGCGCTACATTTGATTCCTGCATAAGATTCCTTAACGAAGACCCCTGGGAGAGACTTCGTATAATCAGAAAGGAAATGCCTGACACAAAGCTGCAGATGCTTTTCAGAGGCCAGAATATGCTTGGCTACCGCCACTATGCTGATGACCTTGTTGAGTATTTCGTTCAGAAGTCTATTGCTAACGGTATCGACATTATAAGAATATTCGATGCGCTCAACGATATAAGAAATCTTGATACAGCTATCAAGGCTGCAAAGAAGGAAAACGGCCATGCTCAGGTAGCTATCTCTTACACTCTTGGTGAGGTATTTACACATGAGTATTACAAGAACTATGCTAAGCAGATAGAAGATGCCGGTGCTGACTCTATTTGCATTAAGGATATGGCTGCGCTTCTTACTCCTTATGAGGCAGAGGCTTTGGTCAAGGAGCTCAAGAGCGTTGTCAAGATACCGATTCAGCTTCACACACATTATACATCAGGTCTTGCATCTATGTGCATCATAAAGGCTGTTGAGGCAGGCGTTGACGGCGTTGACACAGCAATGTCTCCTCTTGCACTTGGTACATCTCATGCACCGACAGAGAGTATAGTTGCTACATTTAAGGACACTGAGTATGACACAGGTCTTGATCTTGTAAAGCTCAATGAGATAAGAGATTATTTCATGGGTCTCAGAAAGAAGTATATCGACAGTGGTCTTCTTGACCCCTCGATGCTTGCTACAAATACAAATGCGCTGCTTTATCAGGTTCCCGGCGGTATGCTTTCAAACCTCCTCTCGCAGCTTAAGCAGGCAGGCAAGGCTGACCAGCTCGATGAAGTTTTAAGAGAAGTTCCAAAGGTCAGAAAGGATTCAGGTTTCCCGCCGCTCGTAACTCCTACATCTCAGATAGTTGGTACACAGGCTGTGTTCAATGTTATCATGGGCGAGCGCTACAAGACCGTTACAAAGGAATTCAAGGGTCTTGTTAAGGGCGAATACGGTAAGACACCTGTTGAGATAGATAAGGACTTCCAGAAGAAGATACTTGGCGACGAAGAGCCTATAACCTGCCGTCCGGCAGACCAGCTCGAGCCTGAGTTTGAGACAATGAAGAAAGAGGCTGCTGAGTGGACAGAGCAGGAGGAGGATATCCTCACATATGCTATGTTCCCGAAGGTAGCACCCAAGTTCTTCAAGCAGAGGAGAGACAAGAAATACGGTGTTGATTCCGAGCACAGCGATGCAGCAAACAAGGTTCATCCCGTAGTATAAAGCACATAAAAAGGGACTGTTAAATACAGTCCCTTAGTTATAGGAGCAACTAATGAAAAAGGTTCTATTTGCTTTTCTCGGTCTTTTGCATGGCTTTTTCGGTTCATATTGGGCTTTGCTCGGGTATGCCTTTGCATTTCCCGGAACATCAAAGGACTCAAAGGACTATGAAGAGGATATGTTTACATCACCGATAGGCTTTGTTATGATGCTTATATGGCTGATAGTTATGATAACAGCCGTATTAAAGCTAAAAAAGAACAAGAGCGAGCTTGCTGCCTTCCTTGCAGCGTGGGCTGTAGGAACGGCTGCTCTTATAGCTTGTGGGGTCATGAGAGTTGACCTGTCGGCAATGCTGAGTTTTTAACAATAAAACAAACGGAGAGATTTTGATGAATAAAAAAGAAATAAACGAGCTTAAAAAGAACTTCTCTGACGACTGCGGATATTTTACGATAAGCAATGTAGTGTCCGCTTTTGTGGACAGTGAGAAGAATATAAAGTATAAATCTGTAGATCTGTACAGCACGCTTTCTCAGGACGAGAGCGAACAGATAATACTGAACCTAAAAAAAGTCCTCAGTGGTCAGCTTGGTAAAAACCTCAATGAATTTGCTTTTCCTCAGAGCTCATATGCTGAGGGCGGAGCTCAGAAGCTGCTTTATGATAACATGATGGCTAAGTTTAAAGATGAAACGCTTATTGATGCTTTTTTGCAGAGGATAACTGAAAAGGTGGCTTATGTATCGACTTATGCTATATTCTCGGCTCATTGTACATACAGTGTTTTTGCAAAGAATAAGAATGATGAGCTTACAGAAGAAAGCGAGATGAACTATAATTTCCTGATTACAGCTATCTCGCCTGTGAATACCCGATTTGACGGGCTGATATATGATGATGAGTCGAATTCTATTATCAAGAAAGCAACAGCTGATAAGATAGTTGAGCTGCCAACTGACGGTTTTCTTTTCCCTGTTTTTTCTGACAGAATGCCTGATGTTAATGCGGTTATGGTTTATTCAAAAAATGCCAAAAAGCCGAATGCTTCTGTTGTTCAGGATATGCTTGACTGTGAATTCCAGTTTTCAAGCGAGGGCGAGAAGACTGTTTTCAAGGCTCTTATAAATAATGTCGTTGGTGAAGAGCTTGACTATGAGATAGTTACTAAGGTAAATGAGAAGATACAGGATTTTGCTGCTCAGAACGCCAATGATACAGAGATACCCAAGATTGATGAAAGGCGGCTCAATACAATACTCTGGGAGGCAGGTGTAAGTCAGGAAAACCTTGAAAAGCTGCCGCAGGCATATGAAAAGGCAATGGAGAAAAAGCCTTTTACTGCGTATAATCTTATAGAAAAGAAAACGACCATCACAATGCCGAGCGTTACAGTAAATGTCAAGAAAGAAGCTGTTGATAAGGTGCGCACTCAGATGGTTGACGGAAAGCGATGCATAGTTATTGCACTTGATGATGCTGCGGTCGAGATTAACGGCATACCGGCGAACATAGACTGACGGAGTGATATGACATGAAAACTGTATTCAGGTCAGTATGCATATTTGCGCTGTTAGTTGCTGCAATTTCAGTATGCTCGTGTAGTTTAGGAAATGAGATATCTGTTTCGCAGACACAGGCTGATACTAATACAACTGCTGCATCATCAGTTGCTGAAACTGCGTCTCCTACCGGTTCTGTTTCCGGGTCTGAAACCACCGTGACAACTACAACTACGGCAAAGAAGACCGGCAAAAAAGGAAAGAAGGATTCCGGCTTGCTGAGCAGCACTGATGACATAGGTCTTACCGAAACGGGTGAGGGGAGTTACACATTTACCTACTCGGGTGAGAGCTATAATGCATATTACACTACCGACAACTGGAAGATAGTTGATTCATACAAGATAACTAACAAGAACGACATGATTATCATCTGCAAAGCGTTATCTGACATTCACCCGATACATACAAATGATTATGAGGGGTACCGCACACCGGAAGACCTTGCTTATGAATGGGAGCAGCACAACACGGCATATTCTGTCCTGCCTGATTCGAGCAAGTGGAAAGCCAACGCCAAGGACGTAGATCTTGACCCTAAGGATCAGGGAAAGAGCTTCCTACAGATGGCAAGAGACAGGCTAAGTAAATAACAAAACAGACCGCCGGGGCAATTGAGCCTCAGGCGGTCTTTGAAATTATAATCAGTTGTTTTCTGCTATATACTTCTTAACAGCATCATTGAGCTTGCTTACTTCGGAATCAACGGTCGAGGAGTAGGTCTCTCTTACCTGAGTCCATGTCATCTGAACGCCGTCATCGTCCTCAGATGAAGAAGAACCATAGAGTGCATCAACAAGACACTGGTTTCCGTCAAACTGAGTTCTGTCACCCATTTTGAAGGATACACCGAATGCATAGTCAAATATCATAAAGTAATCATCAGATGTAACGTCCTGGAATACACCGTACATTTCTTCTGTCCAGTTGGGGTTGTTCTCAAAGAACTTATCCTTATTGGTCTGCTCATATTCAGGGTCTGTTCTTGCTGATTTGTAGCATTCGAGCCAGCACTTTACAGCGTCCTTCTTTGTTGAACCGCTTACCCACATGAATGCCTTCATATCAGATGTTGTTATCTTCTGAGGATCCTTATCATACTGCGGCATAGGAACAATGCCCCACTCGTCGCCGTCCTCAGGCTTTATAGCCCATGCGCCCATACCATAGAAGAAGCAATTCTTCTGGAAGCATTCAGAAGCAGAACCTATCCAGCCGTCAAGAACAAGGCCTTCCTTCTTTATGTCATAGAGGAACTGCTGAGCGGCTTCTATATCGGGGTCATTCAGGTTGCTTGCAAATGTAGATGTTGATGTATCGAATGAAACAAGTGTCTTACCTGTCTGCTGAGTGATATGCGGCTTAAAGAAACCGTTGATGCCGTATCTTTCATCGTCAGCTGAACCGCCGGAAACATACTCATCCATAATGGATTTGAAATTAGCCCAGTTCCATTCACCGTTCTTATAAAGATCATAAGGATCTTCCATACCTAACTCTTCGACTTTTTTCTTATCGTATGTAATAAGTGCTGAAGGGTCATATCCGAGAGGAGCTACATAGTGCTTGCCGTTAAGCACAAACTGATCTGCTGTGGTTTTTGAATTATTCCACATAGGAGTATCAAAATCAACTATATCGTCAACCGGCTGGAACATCTTGTTGACTACCTGTGCTGGGAATGAGAGCCATTCGTAGTTGAATATATCAGGAACGTCAGAATTTGCGGCTATTGCCTTTGCAAGAGCATCAAATCTTCCCTCGTTTGTGCATCTGTGCCATTCGATAGAACCGCCCTTCTGCTGGAAGAGCTTCATTTCTGTCGATATCTCAGGGTTTGCCTTTGTTGGGTTAAGGTCGTTCTCGCCGAGATATAGGATAGTCTTTTCAGCTCCGTCAGGAATAGCTGATATTTCCATATTCTCAGCAACTTCAATGTTATCTGTTGCTTCAAATGATTCATCTGAGTTAGATGACGAACTGTCAGAATTGCTGCACGCTGCAACGCCGAAAGCTGTGATTAGTGAAAGAGTAAGTGCAAAAGCTCTCTTTATTCTTTTCATTTTGCTTACCTCCATATAGTGATATCTGTTTCATATTGCCTTATAAAATCAATATTTTCCTTTGATTTAATAAGTATCCATATTACTGCATCTATATTATATCAATTAATTCTCTTGTTGTCAATCTGCTGTTTTAACAGACTGTTGCATTATGTTTTGTGCATATCTGACAACAGATCGTGCATTCCCCCTTATAAAAACTAATATAGCCGTCAAAGGATAATATGTTTATATTTGGCTGTTTCATTTTTTAGCCTATGTAAAACTGCTTATTGTATAGGAATATGTATTACAGTATCACTGCTTGATCTATAATACTATAGATCGTTTGTCAATAAAATATAATACTAAAGACCTTGATTTATAAAGTGAATTGTAGTATAATAATAGTTACTACTTAAAAGGAGTTTATGCTATGAAGCACGTTGATATATTTACTGACGGCGCCTGTTCCGGCAATCCCGGTCCGGGGGGCTGGGGGGCTATACTTCGGTTTAACGGTATTGAAAAGGAGCTCTCCGGCGGTGAGCGTGAGACTACTAATAACCGTATGGAGATGACAGCTGTTATTACCGCTCTCTCTGCGCTTAAGGAAAGCTGTGAGGTAACTCTATACTCTGACTCAAAATACATAATCGACAGTGTGACTAAAGGTTGGGCTGTCGGCTGGAGAGCAAGGGGCTGGAAAAAAGCTGACAAGTCGCCGGCCCTTAATGCTGATCTCTGGGAAAAGCTGCTTATCCTGTTAGAAAAGCATAAGGTCACCTTTGAGTGGGTGAAGGGTCACGCCGGGCATCCTGAAAACGAGCGCTGTGACACTCTTGCTGTAAATGAAAGCAGGAAATTCTGATGAATAATAAAGACAAGCGCATTGTATATGCAGACAACGCTGCAACGACAAGACTTTCAGTGAAGGCGTATGAGGCTATGATCCCGTTTCTGAGGGAGCAGTTTGGTAACCCTTCAAGTGTGTATTCACTTGGAAGAAATGCTGCAAAAGCTGTTCTTGAAGCGAGAAAAAGAGTGGCAGACTCTCTTGGTGCTGATGTGCAGGAGATTTACTTCACATCCGGCGGCTCTGAGGCTGACAACTGGGCGATAAGGTCTGCCGCTTTTGCAGGTGCTAAATCAGGTAAGAAGCATATCATAACGACTTCATTTGAGCATCATGCTGTTTTGCGCACCTGTGAGTTTTTACAAAAACAGGGATTTGATGTGACTTATATAAGACCTGACAGCAAAGGTCTTATTTCGCCATCTCAGATAGCTGATGCCATTAGAGAAGACACCTGCCTTGTGACTGTTATGTATGCTAATAACGAGATAGGCACGATTCAGCCTGTTTCGGAGATAGGCGAGATATGCAGGTCAAAAGGTGTGACATTCCACACTGACGCTGTGCAGGCATTCGGCCATGTAGAAATAAATGTCAAGACTCAGAATATAGATATGCTTTCACTGTCAGGGCATAAGATACACGCTCCTAAGGGTGTTGGTGTTCTTTACGCAAGCAAGCGTTCAGAGACTACACCGCTTATCCACGGCGGTTCTCAGGAAAGGGGCAGACGTGCCGGTACTGAGAATGTGCCTGCTATTGCAGCTCTTGGTGCTGTTATCGGCGATGCAGTAAGTGGGATAGCTGAGCGTACAGACAGGGTGCGTATTATGCGTGACAGGCTTATTGACGGGCTTTTTGAACGGGTTCCTGATATTACGCTCAACGGCGACATGACTTCAAGGCTTGATGGCAACGTGAATATATCAATAAAGGGCATAGAAGGTGAGAGCCTGCTTATGCTTCTTGACATGGAAGGGATTTGTGCTTCGTCAGGTTCAGCCTGCGAGAGCTCATCTCTTGACCCTTCTCATGTTTTAAAGAGCATAGGCCTTGATGACAATGCATCTAAGGGATCGCTGCGCTTAACTATAAATGAAGAAAATACTGATGAAGATATAGAATATATACTTGATAAGCTCCCCAAAGCTATTGAAAGGCTAAGAGAGCTGTCTTGATGAAAGGAATAGAAAAATGGGTTTTTTGAAAAAACTGTTTGGTTTGCCTGATGAGAATGATTTTGACTCGATGTATCAGGTCAGGTGTGATTACAACAGTGATAATGAAGCACTAAACAATGATGCTGCTCAGAGCGAGAATTATACCGCCGCTGACAGCTATACTTATGCCAACGAAGGAAACTTCATGTTTACTGTTGAAGATGTTTTTGCCATAAAAAACAGAGGAACTGTGGTTACAGGTGTTATCGAGAGCGGAACTATAAACATGGGTGATACTGTTAATCTCAACGGGCGTAAGAAAAACGGTAAATTTAATGTTGTTGCTATCGAGAGCTTCCGCAAGGCTATACAGTCGGCAAGCATGGGTGACAATGTGGGGCTTTTTCTTTCAGATATAAAGAAAGAAGAGATCTGCAGAGGAGATAAGCTATACAGATAAGAGGAACATACTAATGGATAATAAAAAGGTTCTTGTGGCTATGAGCGGCGGTGTTGACAGCTCGGTTGCTGTCAGGCTCCTGCTTTCACAGGGCTATGAATGTGCAGGCGCTACCATGCGGCTGTATTCAAATGAGGATATAGGTCAGGATAAATCAAAGACCTGCTGTTCGCTTGATGATACAACTGATGCAAAGCTCGCAGCTTTAAAGCTCGGTATCGAGTACTTTGTTTTTAATATGTCAGAGGATTTTGATCATTATGTTATCAAACACTTTGTAGATTCGTATGTCGGCGGCAGAACGCCAAATCCCTGCATTGAGTGTAATAAGCATCTGAAATTCGGCAGCTTTTTAAAGCGTGCAAGGATACTCGGATATGAGTATATCGCTACAGGACACTATGCTGTGAGAGAATATGATGAAAGCAAAGCAAGGTGGCTGTTAATGCGTTCACCTGATATTTCAAAAGATCAGAGCTATGTGCTTTACAATATGACACAGGACGAGCTCGAGCATACACTTTTCCCGTGCGGTGAGATGAATAAGACCGATATCAGAGGTATAGCTTTGGAGAATGATCTTGTCAACGCCGGAAAGCCTGACTCACAGGATATATGTTTTATTCCTGACGGTGATTATGCTGCATTTATCGAAAGATCAGCCGGCAAGCAGCCTTCGGGAGATATCGTACTTACTGACGGCAGAAAGCTCGGCGAACATAAAGGGCTTATCCACTACACTATCGGTCAGCGAAAAGGGCTTGGTGTTTCCTACGAGCAGCCTTTATTCGTTGTTAAGAAAGACACGGAGAACAATACCCTTATTCTCGGCACGAGTGAGGAAGTATATTCTGATGAGCTTGTAGCTAAAAACTGCAATTTCATTATGATAGATAAACTAAATGAGTCTGTAAGATGCAAGGCTCAGACAAGATATCATCAGACCCCGGCTGATTGCGTTATATCACCGCTTGATGATAACAGGGTGCTGTGCAGGTTCGATAAACCACACAGGGCTGTTTCCAAAGGGCAGGCTGCTGTTTTCTATATCGGTGATCATGTGCTTGGCGGCGGAGAGATAGAATAGAAAATAAATACTTAAGACTGTGCAGTGTATTATCTGCACAGTCTATTTTTCAGCTGCTGAGTTCAAGCTCGTCGGCTGATTCATCTATCTTGTTGGTGACAAGTAATTCGTTTCCTTCGGCAGTCAATGTCAGTGTACATTCTGCATCATTAAGGATATATTCGCTTATTTGCGGCTCAATAGTGTTTTCGATAAGGTTTCTCACAGCTCTTGCACCCTTAGGGTCATTCAGTGACCTGTCAGCGAGCAAGGCTGCTGAGTCTTGCGAGTAATCAAAGCACATTCCTTTGTCTGTAAGACGCTCTTTAAGGCTGCCAAGCTCTTTTTCCGCAATGCTTATGAGAGCCTGCCTGCTTAATTGTCTGAATACCGCAACTCCGTCAAGCCTTCCCATTATCTCAGGTGACAGATAATCAGAAACTGCTTTTATGATTTTATTCCTTTCCTTGTCTGCATCAGATGCACCAAAGCCTATTTTCCCCGATTTGTCATTCGGCGTGCTTCCGAGGTTGGTGGTTAGGATAATTATTGTATTTGTAAAGCTGACACGTCTTCCCTGCGAGTCGGTCAGTTCACCTTCTTCGAGTATCTGTAGCAGGATATTCCAGATATCTCTGTGCGCTTTTTCAAGTTCGTCAAATACAACTACGCTGTATGGACATTTTCTTACTCTCTCAGTCAGTTGGCCGCCTTGCTCGTATCCGACATAACCCGGCGCTGCGCCGCAAAGTCTTGATACACTCATTCTGTCCGAATATTCGGACATATCAAGTCTTATCAGTGAGCCCTCGGCGGCGTACAATTCACAGGCTAATGCTTTAGCAAGCAGTGATTTACCGACGCCGCTCTGCCCTGCAAATACAAATCCTGCACAGGGGCGTTTTCCTCTGTCAAGCCCTGCAAAGCTGCGTTTAACTGCGGCGCATACAAGTCTTATTGCTTCTTGCTGTCCTATGACAGTGCGGCAGAGTTTGTCTTCAAGCTGCATTACTTTAGATCTTTTGTCTGACAGCTCATTGATGCATCTGATACCGGTTTTTCTTGATATGACATATGCTATATGCTCTCTTTTGAGCCTTATCTCATCTGATGTGCTGCTTATCAGCTGCATATACCTGTCTCTGCTTATTTTGTTTGCAAGGTATTCTTCAAGCGGTTTTGATATCTTAAGCTGACATCTGTCTCTTTCGTGGCTCAGCTTTGCATATGCACACGCTTCATCAAGTATCTCGATAGCTTTGTCGGGAAAGCTCCTGTCGGTTATAAATCTTTGTGCCATTTCGCAGATATATACAACGATATCATCAGGTATCGCCAGCTTATGAAATGATGCATATTTCGGAGCTGCTGCTTTTAGAATGGTTACAGCCTTTTCCAAGCAAGGCTCTTTTATATCCACTCTTGCAAAACGCCTTTCAAGTGCTCGGTCACGCTCTATGGTCTTTGAGTATTCTGAATAGGTCGTAGCACCGATAAGTCTTATCTCTCCTCTTGCAAGCTGAGGCTTTAGGATATTTCCGGCATCTATTGCACCCTCGGCTGCCCCTGTGCCTACTATTCCGTGAAGCTCGTCTATGAAAAGTACTACGTTTTTATCACTTGCCGCATCTTCAATGCAGGCTTTTAGCCTTTCTTCAAAATCACCCCTGTATTTTGCTCCTGCAAGAAGTGATATAAGGTCAAGAGCAAATATTCTTGTGCTTTTTAGTGCGGCAGGTACATTGCCCTCATATATTCTTCTGGCAAGACATTCAACTATCGCAGTTTTACCGACACCTGCTTCTCCCACAAGGCAAGGGTTGTTTTTCATTCTGCGTGAGAGGATCTCCATTATCTGTTCAAGTTCTTCATCACGCTCACTTACTGTATCAAATGATAGCGATGCTTTGCCTGTGAGTTCTCTGCCGTAGCGTTCAAGTGACTTAAAAACTCTTTTCTCCTTTTTGCCGAGTGCTTTGCTGTCGCCTAATGTCAGGTAATTAAACAATCCAGAGGTGTTGACCCCAAGAGTGGAGAGGATCTCACAGGCATAGCTTTCTTTTCTGTCAAGGATAGCAGCAAGGAGCAGTTCTGTCGATGCCGGCACCGAGTCGATAGTCTTTGAAATGCTCACGGCAGATGATATTATCGTCTTTGCGTTGATTGTAAGCTGTGCAAGTGTGAGCTTTACAGGCGGCAGGGGAGGTGTATCTGCTATTATCTCATCAAGAACGGATTTATAGCTTACACCGTTTCTTATCAGCAGGGCAGCTGCACCGCTTGTTCCGTCTTCAAGTATGCTCAGCAGGATATGCTCGCTGCCGATGTATTCACACCCGAGCCGTCCTGCGCTTTGTGTGCTCTGTCTAATTATATCCTTTGCCTTTTTAGTAAAACCCTCAAGATCGGGCTGCTTGCCTGTTAGTGCCAAATCAAACACCGCCTATACAGATATTTATATCACCTGTATTATTGACTGAAAACAGATATAATAATCAGGTGATATTTGTTTTTATAAATTCTATGCACAGGACAAATCTTACTTTCATAAAATCTGCATACAACAGCACAGTAACACAAATCAGACACCTCACATAAACTGTACTATAAAGCGCAGGACGCAAGCCCGACGCTTTAAATAAGTATAAGGAGATAAATACTATGTGTGGTAACAACTGCTGGTGGATAATCATTCTTATCCTCATAATCGCAATGGGCGGCTTCGGCTGTGGCTGCGGCTGCGGCAACAATGGCTGTGGTAACGGCTGCGGCTGCAACTAAGCGGAAATAAAAAAGACGGGGCATTCTATATGTCCCGTCTTTTGCTGTTATTTAAGTATTTCTGCTTCGAGCCTGTATATCGGCTGCCCAAGCTCTGCAAAGCGTGTTTCATACTCTGTCATGATGTTGCCCTCGAAAGAAGACTTATGCAGATCAAGAGAAACATTCTTTATGCCGAATCCTGAATGTGAGAATTGTTCGATAGAGAACTCAAACAGCTGCATATTATCAGTCTTCTGATGTATCTCGGCTTCAGGGAGCATTATCCGCTTGTATATCTCAAGGAATCTGTGGTGTGTCAGTCTGTGCGATGCATAGGATTTTTTGGGGAACGGGCAGCTGAAATTCAGATATATCCTTCCGATGCTGTGCTGAGGGATATAGCTGTCAAGGTATTCAGCGCCGCCTCTTAAGAATATAACATTCTGAATACCGAGCCCGATAGCTTTTTCTGCTGCATCGACTATAACATTGCTTGCTTTTTCGACAGCAAGATAGTTTATATCCGGGTTCTGTCTTGCTATATCGCAGACGAATTTGCCTTTTCCGCAGCCTATCTCCATATGTATCGGGTTATCATTCCCGAATAATGACTTCAGGTCAAGAATGCTTTCTGTTGTTTTGACTTCAAAGTTGCGGTCGTCTCTGTCCATAAAGATTATCTTGTCGCCGCAGGCTTCAAGTCTTTCTTCAAGATGCTTTTTTCTTCTCATTCTCATAGCGTTTGATTCCTTTGTTCTATTTTTTTAAGCTGTCAGCATAGTAGTTTGAATTGCTCGTAACTTTTTTATAAAGCGTTGCAGCCCCTGTAAGAACGCTCTCATACGGGTAGAATGCTATCATCACTTCTGTTTCCTTCTCACCCTCGTAATATGGGGTGAGTTTGAATACGAATTGATTTCTGCTGCCTGCCATAAGCTGTTCGAGCTTGTCCATTCCGCTCAGGTCTTCCGCCTCGGGGATAAATGTGTTCGGGAATTTTGCCTGATATGCATATTTTCCGTCACTTTTCAAAGCCCTTGTGAGGCGTTTTGTGATTGCAGTGTTTTTAGCCCCGCTGCCGGCTTTCATAGTGATAGTTGTAAACTTAAGCCTGTCTTTATCTATCTCATCACCGGTAATGCTGATAGCAAAGCCTTTTGATGATTCACGCCCTATGCTCTCACCTATAACAGTAAATTCAAGGCCGTTTATCATTATACCGTTGTTTGGGAGCAGCCTGAGCTTTACATCGCTGCCCATAAACTTTTTGGTCATGTTCGATATCAGCTTCTGCTGGGTGGCGTTAAGGAGACCGCCTTTGTTATTCTTGTTCTTCATTATGTAAGATCTACCTCGGTTCCGCCGACAGGCCTTATCGAAAGGACAAAGCACGCACCCTTGCCGAACAGGTTTTCCTGAGCGCTGATAAACTCATCAAGCAGATCATTCGGGACAAATGCCTGTATAGTACCCGCAAAACCACCGCCGTGTACTCTGCAAGCACCTCTGTCGCCGAGAACATTCTTTGCGGTGTAAAGGCCTAAGCTCATGCCCTGATTTCTGGGATCGGAGCTTGCATAAATATTCTGCAAATAGCAGTAGCTTGAATAACCTGACTCATTAACGAGCTTAAGGAATGTTTCAAAATCGCCGTTTTCAAGCGCCTGTGCCTGTTTTACCACACGGTCGTTGTCATCAAAGAAATGAAGTGCTCTTAAAACAGCTCTGTCTCCGCAGCGTCTTCTCAGTGCTTCGTAGTTTTTGAGTATGGTGCTCTTGTCAAGCTCTCTAAGGCAGTCCTTTGCGAAGAATTCAGCCACGCTTTTCATTTCAGCAGGTATAGCGGCGTATTCAGAGGTTAGGTCTGCGTGTGAGCCCTTTGTGTCAACTATACATAAGCTGTAGCCGGCTTTTGCAAAATCAAAGCTGATAGCCTTGATCTCAGGATTTTTAAGATCCTTGAAATCGATAGTGATAAAACCGCCGACTGATGAAGCCATCTGATCCATAAGGCCGGAGGGCTTACCAAAGAACTCGTTTTCAGCCGTCTGAGATGCCATAGCTATCTTAACAGCGTCTATCTCGCCGTTGTTGTAGAGTGAATTGAATATATTGCCTATCAGCACTTCAAAAGCTGCTGATGAAGATATGCCGGAGCCTTTGAGCACGCTTGATGTGGTATATCCGTTAAAGCCGCCTGCTTTGTAGCCCATTCTTGTGAGTGCTGCAGCAACGCCTCTTATAAGCGAGGAAGATATACCAAGCTCATTCTGTGAGGGTTCGAGGGAAGACAGATCGACCTCGTCCTCCGGGAAACCTTCTGATTTCACTCTTACGATGTTATCGTTTCTTGGAGTAACGCAGGCGATAACATCAAGTGAGACTGCACAAGCAAGCACCCTTCCGCAGTTATGGTCTGTATGGTTGCCGCCTACCTCGCTTCTGCCTGATGCAGAAAAGAAACGCTCAGGCTTTTCACCGAAGATCCTTTCATATTTTTCAATGGCCTTTGAAAATCTTTCTCTCTGTGCATCTGCATCTGAAAGATATATTTGTCTAAGCGTATATTTTGCCATGATTACTCCTCCTCTATTGTTTTATTATATTACCCCTTCGGGTGATGCTTCATTGTTTTCAGGCAAGGATATAAGCGCAAGTGCGGAAAATGCCGACACTACAGAGCTTCCTCCTGCTGAAACGAATGGCAGTGTTATCCCCACTACCGGGAAAAGTGACAGGTTCATTGCTGTGTTTATTATTGCCTGCGATGCAAGCATCATGAACACTCCTGATCTGAGATAATACACATAACTGCCGATGCCGGACTTGGGCGCTGATCTTACAATTACAAAGCAAAGCATCATGCACACTGCAAATATGCCTATGCTTCCGAAAAGCTGAGCTATAAACGACAGTATGAAATCATTGTGTGCTGATGATACATATACAAAGCTGCCTTTTGGTCCGAACAGCCTGCCTGTAAAGCCGCCCTCTGCAATGGCATTTGATGCGCTTATCTGCTGATAGCCTATGCCATATGGGTCAAGCGACGGGTCTATTGCTGAAAGTATCCTTGCACGCTGGTCGCTGTTGAGAATGATTCTCCATACAATATATAAAAATGCAGGAGACAGCAGTATACCAAGTGCCCACAGTTTTTTGCTTGAGCCTGAGCAGAAATGCATACACACAGCTATAAGAACGAATATCATCAGAGTGCCTATATCCCTTTGAAGGAATATTATTACTGCTGAAGCTGTCGAGCATAGACAGAACAGTGTGTACCTTATTCGTTTATTCCCGACTGATGAGAGAATAAATGATGCACACATTATATATCCTATCTTCAACAGCTCAGAGGGCTGAAAAGATATTCCGGCAAACGAGAGCCATGCTCTGTCATCATCTACTGTCACTCCGAGCGGAGTGAGTGTTAATGCACATAGTACAATGCAAATGATAAACACAGCAGGGGAGAGTCGCTTTGCTGTCTTCTTGCCTGCAAGGATAATTGTGACAAACACTATTATGCCAATAAGTATGCTTACAGCCTGGGTGAGTGCAGTCTGCCTTGATACGCCGCCTGTCAGCCTGTTCATGCTGTTGTTCATGCTGAGCGTATACAGTGAATACAGCGACACGCTGCATAATGCGAACGAACACATTAGCATGGGTATATCTACCGAGCAAAAGCGTGTATATATTTTATTATACAACATATTTACCTCCGTTACAAGTACCGGGACAGAAATTTTACAATTATTCTCTCCTGTGATTTACATTTTATACCTATATGAGGAGCATGATTTTACAATAAAGCAAATAACAAAGCCACCCCTGATATTCAGAGGCGGCCGTAATACCCATATGATAAAGCTACAGGAATGACATATCATACATAGATATAGTCTTTTATCCCATTATAAAAATCAACATCATACCTTCCATCAAATTCTTCAAGATAGAGCACTTCGAGAATATTGCTGTAGCCGTGTATCTTTACCCGCAGCCAGACTATCATATCAGCTGCTTCATTGTCTATAAGCAAGGCATCGGCTATCTCGGCGGCATCTGCTTCGTTTATGTTGACACGCCGCTTTTGCTTTTCAGGAGCAGTGGTCGATATTGAAATTGTGGCTGTCTGCGTAGTCTTTGCTGTTGTTTCGGTCGCTTTAGAAGTTGTAACTGTTGTGGTGGTGGTCGATGCTTTGGAATAGTCTGCCGTATCTACATAGAGATATGCACACAGCTTATCAAGCGTGCCTTCGCCTATGCCGTATATTTCAAGCAGCTGCTCCATGTCGGTTATCTTGCCCTTTGCTGTCCGGAAGGATATTATCTTATCTGCGAGCACATCACCCACGCCGTCTATCTGCATAAGCTCGTCACAGGTTATCTTGTTGATGTCAATAGGGAAGACGGCTGCTTTTGTGGTAGATGCAGCGGTTGTAGTCTTTCGTGTGGTCGAGGTCGTTTCTCTGCGGGATGTGGACGTGCGGTGGGTAGTCGTCCTTTTATGAGTAGTTGAGAATGTTGTGGTGGTGAACTCTATATAGTCTTTTTCATCTACGTAGAAATACTTCATCAGCAGTGAAACTGTTTCTTCACCGATCCCGTCTATCTCGGTCAGCTCTGCTATGTCATGGATAATGCCGTGCTCTGTCCGGTAGTTTAGTATACGCTGTGAAGTGACATCTCCTATACTGTCAATGTTCATAAGGTCGCTAAGTGTCGCTTTGTTTATATCTATAGGTGAATTATCTTGCTCATGTGATGAGTGCTCGTTGCTGAAAGATGTGATTGCGGCAGGTACAGACTCGGCCGGCTCGCCTTCGATACTTTCATGTTCGTTTTTGACATAGAACATAACAAGACACGCTGCAAATAAACCAGCAGCGGCTATCAGAGATATTGCCTTGATTATTGATGCTTTTTCCGGCATTGCGCACCCTCCTTTAGCAAGATTGAATTTCGACAATACAGCCATTTTTTTACTGCTTTCATTATAAATTGTTTAGCGCAAATAATCAATTGCTTATTCTCACAAAATTCGGCAGTCTTGTTTGTTGATTGTGACTAAAGGAGGAAAACAGGGTACATTTTGGTTCTGTGTTGTGCAAATGCGTGAATGCAGTTGGTATGTATTTAAGATATTGACAAATCTCTTAAAAAAGTGTATAATTAAATGTATATTGGGTATTTAGTGCCACTAACTGTAAAATGGGAGGCTGTATGCTTTGGAAAACACCGTAAAAACAGATGCTCAGGCAGGTCTTAGGCGGTATTGTGATGACTATCTTGAAACAAACGGGCACAGGCCGCTTGCATATGTATACAGCTTTGGCTGCCAGCAGAATGTTTCTGACGGTGAAAAGCTCAAAGGTCAGCTTTCGCTTATAGGCTATGAGTTTACTGATGATAACGAGCAAGCGCAGCTTATTATTTTCAACACCTGTGCTGTCAGAGAGAATGCTGAGAACACTGTTTATGGTGCAGTTGGCGATCTTAAGCATCTGAAAGAAAAGAACAAGGACGTTATAATAGGTGTCTGCGGCTGTATGGCACAGCTTGAACACGTTGCAGAAAAGATAAAGGCATCATACAGGCAGGTAGACCTTGTATTCGGTACATTTGCTTATGACAGACTGTATGAGATGCTTTATACTGTTATCAACAGCAAAAAGCGTGTCTTCGAGCTGAGTGAAAGGGTATCAGAGATCTCTGAGGATTTTGTTCAGATCAGAGACAGCAGGATAAAGGCCTTTGTTCCTATAATGTACGGGTGCAATAACTTCTGTACTTACTGTATCGTTCCGTATGTTCGTGGCAGAGAACGCAGCAGAAAACCTGAGGCTGTCATCAGCGAGGTCAGAAAGCTGATCTCGGAAGGTTATAAAGAGATAACACTTCTCGGGCAGAATGTCAACTCATATAGTTATGGTTTCCCTGAACTGCTTAGGGAGATAGATAAGATAGAGGGTGACTACTGGATAAGGTTTATGTCTTCTCACCCGAAAGATGCGACACATGAGCTTATTGATACGATACTTGAAAGCAAGCATATATGCAAGCATCTTCATCTTCCCGTTCAGGCTGGCTCTGACAGGATATTAAAGCTGATGAACAGGCGGTATACAGCGCAGGATTATCTTAAGATAATAGACTATGCAAGAAATAAAAAGAGCGATTTCTCATTTACGACCGATCTGATAGTCGGCTTCCCCGGTGAAACACAGGAAGAGTTTGAAATGACAAAGACTCTTATCAGGCGTGTGGGATATGACAATATATATTCCTTTGTTTATTCGAGAAGAAGCGGTACACCTGCGGCAGTGATGCCCGATGATACTGATGATAAAACAAAGGGCCTGAGGCTTCGTGAGCTGCTGCTTGAACAGCGTGAGAACACACAGCGGCTGTTTTCAAGATTTCTTGACAAGGAGATAACTGTTCTTGTTGAAAGCAAGGGCAGACAGATGCAGCTTGCTGCAAGGAATACCGAAGGCATAATAGTGGAATTTGACGGTGACGATAGCCTCATAGGCAGCTTTGTCACAGTCAGGATAAATAAATTCGCCAACTGGGCATTGTTTGGCGAACTGATATAAAAGAAAGGGACTGAATGATCATGACAGTTATAGAAAAAGCCAAGGAGCTTGGAGCAATAATACAGCAGGACGAGAGATACACTGCATTCTACGATGCAGCAAGAGCTAACGATAATGACCCTGAGCTTCAGAGACTTATCGGTGTATTCAATATGAAAAGACGTGCTCTTAATGAGCAGATGCGCAAGGAGGACAAGAGCGCTGAGATACTTACCTCTCTTGATGATGAGATAGGTGAGATATATCAGGAGATAATGGCTAATCCCTGCATGGTAAAATATAACGAGACAAAGGAAGCATTTGAGAAGATGCTCACAGCTGTTAATTACATCATTACAAACAGCGCAAACGGCAAAGACCCTATGGAGCTTCCTGACGAGCCGCCTGTATCATCTTGCTCGGGCTCATGCGCTTCATGCGGCGGCTGCGGCTGATAATAAGCGTGTAATAGGTTTTAGTTTTATGTTATGCACAAACTGGTGCATATAGAAAGAGGCTTTTTGATGAGGATAGAGGATATCGACAGATCACGGCTTTCGCCTATGATGAAGCAATACCTTGATATCAAGGATAATTATAAAGACTATGTTCTCTTTTTCAGAGTGGGCGATTTTTATGAGATGTTTTTTGATGATGCTGTTATGGTATCAAAGGCTATAGGTCTTACTCTTACCGGTAAGGACTGTGGTCTTGATGACCGTGCGCCTATGTGCGGCGTGCCTTTCCACGCCTGCGATGAATATGCAAAAAAGCTCATAGAAACAGGCTTTATGGTCGCAGTTTGCGAACAGCTCGAAGACCCTGCAAACACCAAAACACTTGTCAAACGTGATGTAATAAGAGTAATCACACCGGGTACTGTCATAGAAGACAGTATGCTTGACGAGACATCGAATAATTATCTGTGCTGCTTTTATGTCAAAGCTAAGCAAGCATCGCTTTGTCTGGCGGATATCTCTACCGGTGAAGCACATCTTTTTGAGGTGGAGGGCAAGGAGCTCGTTACATCTGCGATAAATGAGCTTGCAAGGTTTTCACCTGTTGAGGTTCTGATAAATGACGGTGTGCTATCACTTAAGGACTGTATGTCATTTATCAAGCAGAAGATAAAGGCATCTGTCACACTGCTTGAAGAAGGCCAGTTCTCAGCTTCAAGACATTATAATGATATATGCAAGCAGTTCTCGGTCGATAGCCTTGATATGATAGGGCTTGATGAAAACTCTGTCGGCGCTTGCGCAGTCAGCGGATTGTTTACATATATTAAGGAAACGCAGAAGACAGTCGTGGGCAGGTTTTCAAAGCTGCAAAAGCACGAAAGTGACCCTGTAATGACTATAGGCTTTACAGCAAGAAGAAATCTTGAGCTGGTAGAAACTCTCAGGAATAAAGAGAGAAAAGGCTCTCTCATATGGGTGCTTGACCACACCAAGACATCAATGGGCAAGAGAATGCTCAAGACCTGCATTGAGCAGCCGCTTATAAATCCTGTTAAGATAATCGAAAGACTCAATGCTGTAGAGGTGCTGACTTCTACTCCTGTCGAGCTTGGTGAGCTTAAGGAGCTTCTTTCAGGTGTTTATGATATAGAGCGTCTGATGACAAGGGTCATGTATAAGACAGCTAATCCGAGAGATCTTAAATCACTTTCGCTCACTGCGCTTAAACTTCCTGCAATAAAGAGCATCCTTTCCTCATTTGACACAAAGCTGCTAAAAGACTGCAACAGCAGGATATCAACACTTGATGCTATTTCAAACCTTGTTGAAAATGCAATAGTTGATGAGCCGCCTGTAAATATCAAGGACGGCGGAATAATCAAAGACGGATTTAACGATCAGCTTGACAGTCTGAGAAATATCATCTCCGGCGGTCAGGATATCATTAAGGATATAGAGGAAAAGGAAAGAGAAAAGACCGGTATCAAAAACCTTAAGGTCGGTTATTCAAGACCTTACGGCTATTATATCGAGGTCACAAAGTCATACTATGACCTTGTTCCTGATAACTATACAAGAAGGCAGACGCTTACTAACTGTGAGAGATTTATCACCGAGGAGCTTAAGATAGCCGAGAACACTATTCTCGGTGCAAGCGATAAGGTAAAGACTTTAGAGGCTGATATATTCTGCGAGATAAGAGACTTTGTCTCGACTCAGCTTCGTCTTGTTCAGGAGACTGCCGGTGCTGTTGCTATGGTAGATGTGCTGTGTTCATTTGCTACAGCTGCTATCAATAACAACTATACAAAGCCCGAGGTCGCTCTCGACGGTAATATCGAGATAAAAGGCGGCCGTCACCCGGTGGTTGAGCTTATGCAGAAGGACGAGCTGTTCGTTCCTAATGATGCTTACTTGAATACCACGACTAACAGGATGTCGATAATCACGGGTCCTAATATGTCGGGTAAATCAACATATATGCGTCAGGTCGCACTTATTACTCTTATGACACAGATAGGCTGTTTTGTGCCTGCCGATCACGCAAGGATATCTGTTGTAGATCAGATATTTACAAGAATAGGTGCTTCAGATGATCTTACGGCCGGCCAGTCAACCTTCATGGTCGAGATGAGCGAGGTCGCTGATATCGTCAAGCACGCAACTAAGAACAGCCTTGTTATACTTGACGAGGTGGGCAGAGGTACTTCGACATTTGACGGTATCTCTATTGCAAAGAGTGTATGTGAGTTTATTTCACAGAGCAGGAGCTTAGGCTGCAAAACTCTGTTTGCGACGCATTATCATGAGCTTATCGAGCTCGAAAACGAGCTCGAAGGTGTAAAGAACTATTCTGTCGCTGTAAAGAGAAAAGGCGAGGATATTATTTTCCTTCGTAAGATAGTCGAGGGCGGTACTGACGAGAGCTACGGCATCGAGGTCGCTAAGCTCGCAGGGCTTCCTAACAAGATAATCAAGCGCTCGAAGGAGCTTCTTGACCAGATGAAAGAGGAAAGCCTCAGACTTATCGCTAACAGCGAGAAAAAGGAAGATACTTCGCAGCTCAGTTTTTCCAATCTTGGCCATGAAGAGGTCATCAACAGGATAAAAAGGACAAATGTTGATGAGATGACCGATGAGGAGCTTCGTGAATTCCATAAGGAGCTTTTAAAATACTTGTAACATAGAAAAGAGATAAACAATGCCGAAAATAAATGTTTTGAGCCGTGAGGTCTCAGAGCTTATCGCAGCCGGCGAGGTAATTGACAGGCCTGCTTCCGTTGTAAAGGAGCTGCTTGAAAATGCCATTGATGCCGGTGCGAATATCATAACCGTCGAGATAAAAAACGGCGGAAGAACTTATATCAGGATAACAGACAACGGCTGCGGCATAGCTTCTGAGGACGTTCCTACTGCCTTTTTAAGGCACGCAACGAGCAAGATCGCTGAGAAGGACGACCTCAATGCTATAGGCACGCTTGGCTTCAGAGGTGAGGCGCTTGCTTCTGTATGTGCTGTTGCAAAGGTATCGGTGCTTACAAAAAGAGCAGAAGATGAGCTTGGCACAAGGTATGAGATAAGCGGCTCGGAGGAGACTGTTTATGAGCCTGCCGGCTGTCCTGACGGCACAACATTTATCATAAGGGATATATTCTATAATGTCCCTGCAAGGCTTAAATTCCTTAAAAAAGACATCTCAGAAGCAAATAAAGTCTCTGAGATAGTAACAAAGCTGGCACTTTCTCACCCCGAGATTTCGTTCAAGTATATCAGAGACAATAAGCCGGAGCTGGTCACAGCCGGAGACGGCAAGGTGTTTTCCTCGATATATTCGGTTTTCGGCAGAGATTTTGCAGGCGGTCTGCTGCCTGTGGATTATACACATAACGGTGTTCATGTCGGAGGGTATATATGCAAGCCGCTTTGCGGCAAGCCAAACCGCAAGTTTCAGCGTTTCTTTGTAAATAACAGATATGTGCGGTCGGATATATGCGTCAATGCATTGGAAGAAGCCTACACGAATACTATCATGGTAGGCAGGTTTCCTTCGTGTGTGCTATACCTCGATGTTCCGCCTGATATCATAGATGTCAATGTCCACCCGACTAAGATAGAAGTCAGGTTTTCGGATAACGCTCTTGTAAGAGAGGCTGTGTATTTTGCTGTCAAGAATTCTCTCATGACAAAAGATAAGACCGAGAAGATGGTCTTTGAGCAAAAACGCAATTTCACTGATAAGGAGCTTTATGTAGATCACGATATCGTAAAGAGTGAGCAGCTTAGATTCTCATTTGATGATAAGAGATCAGACAGCACTGTTCCTGAAAGCAAGACACCTGTCAAGGCTGCAATACCTGTTCCGCCTGTATTAAGGCAGGAGCCTGCAAGAAACAAGCCTTCTGTCGTCATAGAGAATGATGAACCGCCTGTTGATAATAAAGCGCAGAAAAATGATGTCCATGAAGACCTGTTTTTAAAGACCCTGAGGGATATAAACAGTGTGCCTTACAAGGACAGGCCTGTTTTTGATGAAAAACCTGAGCCTGAGAAAAAGGCTGATATACAGCCTGAACCTGTCAATGAGCCGATACCTGTATCTGATAAAAAGGATGAGGTCATTACAAGTGCTGCACCTGTGGACTTTGAGAATGATGAGAACGAGTATCAGTTTATAAGCGGCAAGTCTTTTGAAAAGCCAATAGTCGAGATAGTCTCAGATGAGGAGCCGGAGCCTGTAAAGCCTGTGATAATAGGCGAGGTCTTCAAGACTTACATCATACTACAGGCCGGCGATGATATGTATATGATAGATAAGCACGCAGCTCACGAAAGAGTGCTTTTTGAAAAGATACGCCATAAGGCTGACGAGCTTGAACCGCAGCTGTTTCTTGAACCTGTTATGGTGCTGCTGTCGTATGACGAGTATGATGCTATTTCTGAGAACACAGAAAAGATACGCACGCTTGGATTTGAGATCGAGTGTGATGTAGCCCCTACTGTTGCAGTCAAGGGTATGCCTCTTGTGTTGGGCGATATGAACCCGGCGGATATAATACCTGAGCTTGCTAAGAACTTCATTGACTGCAAGGCTGACCCAAAGCTCGAACTCTTTGATGAGATGTTTCACTCTATGGCGTGCAAGGCTGCTATCAAGGCTAATGATGATAATGATATATTGGAACTTCAGTCGCTTGTGAATGCTGTATACGGCAACAATGATATCAGGTATTGTCCGCACGGCAGGCCTGTTATGATAAAGCTGACAAAGAAGGATATTGAGAAGCAATTCAGAAGAATTGTCTGAGTGTGATAAACTATGGATAATAAGATACCGCTTATAGTTGTTTGTGGGCCTACAGCATCAGGAAAGACAGCACTTGCTGTCGAGCTGGCTAAATTGTATAACGGAGAAGTCGTTTCGGCAGATTCGATGCAGATATACAAAGGTATGTCTATCGCAACGGCCAAGCCAACAGCAGAAGAAATGCAGGGTATCGCACATCATCTTATAGATTTTGTCGAACCTGATGTGAAATTCAGCGTCGCTGATTATCTGCCGCTTGCAAGAGAGTGTATCAGCGATATATACAGCAGAGGAAAGCAGCCGATAATATGCGGCGGCACAGGGCTATATATTTCTTCACTTATCAATAATGTCAGGTTTGAGGAGATCAAGTCTGACCCTCAGCTAAGAGCAAGGCTTGAAGCTGAGTACAAGGAGCTTGGTGCTCATGCGATGTGGCAGAGACTGCTTGAAATCGACCCCGAGACTGCAAACAGCGTTCATGAAAACAATGTGCCTCGTGTAATAAGGGGTATCGAAGCATATATGCTTACCGGAAAGCAGCTCTCGCAGCTGAGAAAGGAAAGCATAACTGAAGAAAGCGATTATAAAAGCTGTATCATAGGGCTTGGCTTTAAGGACAGAGCGGTGCTTTATGACAGGATAAACAGGCGTGTCGATATTATGATAGAAGACGGGCTGATAGAAGAATGCAGGTCAGTTTATGAAAGCTGCACCCTTGAGACAGCTTGTCAAGCGATAGGTTATAAAGAGCTTATCCCTTACTTTAAAGGTGAAAAGCCGCTTGATGAATGTGTTGAGCTTATTAAGCAGGAGACACGTCATTACGCCAAAAGACAGCTGACGTGGTTTCGCAGAATGGAAGGTATAAACTGGGTCGACCCGTCTGAAAGCAGTGATTTTGAAAATTTTTTAAGAAATGTTCAAAAAATTGTAGCCAAAACTATTTTTTTGTGATATAATATAAGTTGATACTTATAGTGCAAAGAGTATGTGTAAAAAAATGGAAAGATAATCAAAAAGAAAGGTGATATACAATGAATAAGAATATTAATCTGCAGGATGTTTTTTTAAACCAGGCAAGAAAGGAAAGGATAGCTGTTACGATGTTCCTTACAAACGGTTACCAGTTCAAGGGTACTGTAAAGGGCTTTGACAGCTATGTTGTCATACTTGATGTTGAGGGCAAGCAGTATCTTGTTTACAAGCACGCTATTTCAACAATAGTTCCGGCAGCATATATCAATCTGCTTGAATCCGCAGATAACAATCAGGAATAAGAAGAAGGAATAGATAATGAGATCATCGGCAACTATCAAGGTAATGACGGTATTGCTGTCATTGTTTGTAGTGGTTATGGTCGCTTATCAGGTCTATTATCATTTTAACGAGAAACGTGATACCGTTGAGGCTGAGCTTTATACATATAATGATAATGTTACAGCCAGAGGCGTTTTTGTCAGGGACGAAAACGTGATAACCTATTCGGGCGACGGCGTGCTTGAATACAACTACGCTGATGCAAGCAAAGTGTCTGTAGGAAGCACTGTTGCAAATGTCTATGCCAGCGAAGAGGATATTCTGAACGTTAACCGTATAGAGCAGCTCGAAAACCGTATTGCAGAGCTTGAAAGAGCCGAGCAGCCGGGTACGACCGACTATATACAGCCGGAATCGTTAAAATCACAGATAGATGCAAAATACAAGCTGCTGATAAGCGCCTCGATAGATAATGATTTCGATACCGTGAAAAAGTATGAGAGTGAGATCTCTCAGATAATGAGCATATACAATCTTGTTACTAATGCTACAGACAGCTATGATTCAGTGATTGCTTCGCTTAAGAAAGAGCTTAAAGACCTCAAAAAAAGTGTCAAAAAGCCCAAGGAAAAGATAGATGCTTCTGAAACAGGCTATTTTGTGAGCTATGCTGACGGGTATGAGGCGATACTTAATAAAGAAAAATGCGTGAATCTTAATAAGCAGCAGATAGTTGATATTATCGAAGGCAATGATTCTGTTGCTAAGCCGCCGAATTCGGCAGGAAAGCTATTAAAGGACTATTCGTGCAAGATACTCATGGTAATAGACAATGATGAGAGAGTCGTGTCCGGGATAGAGCTCAAGGCCATGCTCAGTGCATCTAAGGAGACATACAATGTTTACGTTGAGTCTGTAAAAGATGCAGGAGACGGGCAGAGCATTGTGATACTCACCTGTGACAGTCTTGACTCGGCGCTTGTAAGCGAGCGTGTTCAGCGAATAGAGCTTGTTTTTGATGATTATACAGGACTTAAGGTGCCAAGAGAGGCTATACGTTTTAACAGCAAAAAGGAAAAAGGCGTATATGTTATTCTCGGGCAGGACGTACAGTTCAAGAAGATAGATATCGTCTATGAGGGCGAGGACTATGTCCTTTCTAAGAACACCTCAAATGAGGATTACCTGCTCCTGTATGACCAGATACTTCTGGAGGCGGTTAAAAATGGAAACAGTGAATGACAGAGAAGATTTTAGCTATATCCTTGAAAATTATAAAGAGATATGCTATAATGTAAATAATGCCCGTGAAAAATACGGCAGGGGTGAAGTTGACATTATGGCAGTTACTAAGACTGTTCCTTATGAGAAGGTAAACTTCGCAATAGAAAACGGGCTTTGCCTGCTCGGTGAGAACAGAGTTCAGGAATATCTTTCCAAAAAGGAGTTTTATGATAAACGTGCTCAGGTGCATTTTATCGGGCATCTTCAGACTAATAAGGTCAAGTATATCGCTGACAGCGTATCGCTTATACAGTCTGTTGACAGCTTTAAGCTCGCAAATGAGATTAACAAGCAGGCCGGAAAAGTCTCAAGGATAATGGATATACTTATAGAAATAAATATTGGTGAAGAGATATCAAAGAGCGGTATCGACAAGTCTCAGCTCTTTGAGCTCGTTTCCCAGATATCCGAGCTTGAAAATGTAAGGATAAAGGGCCTTATGGCTATTCCTCCCATTGGTGCCGGAGAGGATGTATTTGAAAAGATGAATGAGCTGTTTTGCCTGACAAAGGAAAAAGGCTTTGAAAATGTGTCTATGGATATACTTTCAATGGGTATGTCGGGCGATTATGAAATGGCTATAAAGCATGGCTCAAATCTTATCAGGATCGGCACTAAGCTGTTCGGCGCAAGAAATTATTTGAAAGGTTGATTGAAAAATGGGCTTTGGCAATTCATTCAAGAGCATATTCTTCGGAAGTGAGATAATACCGGACCCGGAAACCGAAGATAATGCATACGAAAACGGAAATTATAGTGAGAATTATTATGAGGAGGAACCAAAAATGGCACAGGAAAGACCTATCAGCACATCATACGGCGAGGCTAAGGCAAGAGAGACAAGGATAACTTCCAACAGCTCCACAAAGGACTCGCTGGCACTTGTTCTTGCAAGACCCAATGATTTTTCTGAGGTTACAAATATAGGTAATGATGTTAATGCCGGAAAGACTGTTCTTCTCAACCTCGAGACTGTAAAGAGCGAGGACGCAAGAAGAATACTTGATTTTCTTTCGGGCGTTGCTTATGCCAACGATGCAACTATCAAGATGATGGCTCAGAAGACCTTTGCTATTTATCCTGACAACGTAAAGTTCGAGGGCAAGGATCTTCTCAATGAGATAGAAAATAACGGCTATAGCTTTTAATGGGGAATAAAGACTTTTCGTTTATTCCCGGGCTTAGTGACGATGAAAAGATACTTCTCAGAAACATAACCGATAAATACGAGAAGGCACAGCAGATATACAGGCCGCTTTATACATTTTTTCTTGACGAAAGAAAACAGCAGCTTGCTCAGACTGTGCTTGCTTCAATAAAGGCGGAAGGTTTTTCTTTCTATGGCGGATATGAAAACGCACAGAGAAAGATACTTGCTGTGTTTGATGAATATAGCAGACCTGAGAACGCTGATTTTCCTTTAAAGCCTGTGACCTTTACATACCGCAGTGTGGACAGGCTTACGCACCGTGATATACTTGGTGCTCTTATGTCGCTTGATATAAAGCGTGAGTGCATAGGCGACATACTCGTCGGTGATGGAAAGAGCTGCACTTTTGTCTATGAAACCGTTGCAGATGATGTATTGTCTGTCAGCAAGATAGGCAGGGTCGGTGTTAAAGTGTCTGAGGGTTTTGATGAGTCTGTCGTACCGCTGGTGAGCTTTAAGCTGATAAATGCAACTGTCAGCTCGCTTAGGATCGACGGTGTTGTATCAGCTGCTGCCGGTGTTTCAAGAGACAAGGCATCAGCACTTATCAGATCGTCGCTTGTCAGCCTTGATCATAAAGAGGTAAGCTCCGCTTCTCAAAAAATAGATATCGGAGGAGTGTTTTCTGTCCGGGGGCACGGTAAATTTGAGCTTGAAAGCTGCCGTGAGACCAAAAAGGGCAGGATAAATATTGTTGTAAAAAAATATCTTTAGGAGGATGTTATTATGCTTAGCGCAGGAGAGATAAGGGCAAAGACCTTTGAGACAACAAAATATGGTTTTGATACAGCTGAGGTAGCAGAGTTTTTAAAGAAGGCTGCTGCTGCACTCGAAGAAGCTGAAGCAAAAAACAGAGAGAGCGAAGAAAAGATCGTAGCTCTCGTTGAAAAGATAAATGAATACAGAGCTGATGAAGATGCTATCAAGGACGCACTTCTTACAGCTCAGAAGGAAGCTAACAAGATCCTTAATAATGCCAAGACTGAAGCAAGGGATATGATCGAATCTGCAAAGACAGAGCAGATCAGGATATCCGAGGAGAGCTCTGCTGAGTGCGAGAGGATCGTCAGGGAGCACAAGGAAAAGTGTGCTGCACTTATTAAGGAAAACACAGAGGAAACTCAGAGATATATCGTTGATGTCAAGAATCAGTATGCCGAGGAGCAGGCAAACTATGAGAAGCTCAAGGCAGAGGTGACATATTTCAAGGCTAATCTTACCGAGCTTTACAAGCAGCAGCTCCAGCTCATTATGCAGATACCTGAAATGACTGAGCAAGAGCTCGATGAGTATGAAGATAACCTTGATGAAGAGTATGAAGACTATGATGAGGGCGAGTATACAGAAGATGAGGCAGAAGTAGATGCCGGATCTGATGACGAGGAGCTCTCTGACAGTGTACAGAGGCTTGATGAGGCACTTAGTGCTGATTCTGTAGAGCCTGTTATCCCGAAGAATGATGTTTCCGAGCTTAAGTTCGGAATGAATAACTGATGATGCTGATAATCGCATTTGTCCTGATAGCTGTTCTTACTGCTGTTGACCAGCTTATCAAGTATGTCGTTGTAAAGAACTTCTCTATCGGAGAGATCAAAAACCTGATATCTTTCGGCGACACAAGGGTGCTTGAACTGACGCATATAAGAAACACCGGTGCTGCATGGAGCATCATGCAGGGCAAAACGTGGTTTCTTGTTGTTCTGCCGATAATCGTTCTTATTGCCGGCGTTGCGTATATGACTGTAAGGCGCAAGAGCCTGAAAAAGATAGAGGCGATATCTATATCAATGATAATCGCCGGCGGTATCGGCAATCTGATAGACAGGATACGCATTAAAGAGGTCGTTGACTACATCAGCTTCAAGCTGATAGACTTTCCGGTCTTCAATTTTGCTGATATATGCGTGGTCGTAGGTGAAATACTGCTTGTAGCTTATATTTTCTTCTCGGAAAGTGATAAGGATAAGAAAGAGAAGACAGATAAAGCCACAGATGATACAAAGGCAAAGACTGATGAATAGCTATAGTTTTATTGCCGGTATCGAAGATGTCGGCACGAGGATAGACAAATGGCTGATATCAAAGGAAATAGATATTACAAGGAATTCTTTGCAGAAGCTGATAGACGACGGTGGTGTTACAGTAAACGGCTCACCTGTCGGCAAAAGCTATAAGCTGAGAAATGGAGATTCGGTGCTTATAGATATCCCTGAGCCTAAAGAGCTTGATGTCGAAGCACAGGATATCCCAATTGATATTGTCTATGAAGACGATGAGCTGCTTGTTGTCAACAAGCCAAAAGGTATGGTCGTACACCCGGCTCCCGGAAATCCTGACAAAACGCTCGTCAATGCGCTGCTTTTTCATTGTGAGGGCAGGCTTTCGTCGATAAACGGTGTGATAAGACCCGGCATAGTCCACAGGATAGACAAGAACACGAGCGGTCTGCTCGTTGTTGCAAAAACTGATAATGCACATAATTTTCTGGCACAACAGATAAGCGAGCATTCCTTTACAAGGGAATACAGGGCGGTCGTTTGCGGTAGATTTGGCGAGCAAAGCGGTACTGTAGATGCGCCTATCGGCCGTGACAAGCGTGACAGGAAGAAAATGTGTGTTTGTATGCAAAACAGCAAGAACGCTGTGACGCATTTTGAAGTAATAGAGCAATATGATAAATATGCATATATGAAGTTTATCCTTGAAACGGGAAGAACTCATCAGATAAGAGTGCATTGTGCGTATATCGGGCACCCTGTGCTTGGCGATGATGTTTACGGCAAACCGTTCAAGGGGTTAGAAGGGCAGTGCCTTCATGCAAAAAAGCTCGGCTTTATCCACCCTCAGACAAAGGAGTATATGGAGTTTGAAAGTGAGCTTCCCGATTATTTCACCGGGGTTTTAAATAAGATCAGATAGAGGTATACAGATGTTTGAAAGCATAAGCAGGGTACTGCTTATAACTGATATGGACGGAACTTTTTTACCTGCTTCAAAGAAGCCCGGGCAGAAAAGTCTTGATGCTATTGCCGGCTTTCAGAAAAAAGGCGGCTTGTTTTCGATAGCTACCGGCAGAGCATTGCAGGCTGCTTCACAGTATTTCGGGGCATTCAAAGTGAATTGTCCCATTATAATGTGCAACGGCGGCATGGTTTATGATATGAATAACAAAAGGCAGATAAGTGATGTTTATGTGCCGGCTTTTACCAAGGATATCGTAAGGCAGATACTTGCTGATAATCCTGATGTTGGCTGCGAGGTTCTAACGCTTGACAATGTGTATGTTCCTCAGATGAATGATGTCGAGGCGCAGCATAATGTCATCTGCAAGGTAGACCCTGTGCTGTGTGATCTTGATGATATACCTGATAACTGGTATAAGGTGCTGTTTGCTTATGAGCCGGAGAGAATGCAGCGGCTGATAAGCTATGTCGAGAGCAAGAACTGGCAGGGGATAGATTTTGTGCGCTCTGCAAAGGAGTATTATGAGATACTTCCTCAGAACATCACAAAAGGAGCCGGTCTTGATGCGATGCGTAAAGTGTGCGGAATGCAGGACTTTACTGTGGTCGCAGTAGGTGATTACAACAACGATATAGAAATGCTCAAAACTGCTGATATTGGTATATGCCCCTCAAATGCAGTTAAAGATGTCAAGGATATATGTGATATCGTTCTTGATGTCTCATGCGAGGAGAACGCTATAGCGGCAGTTATTGACTACATATATTCACAGTTAGGCTGAAGCCTATTTTGGCTTTTAATAATTTTTTGGAGGTTTATTGTATGGACGCAGGATTAAAAAAGAAGCTTGAGATTCAGGCTTGTAAAGTACGTCTTGGGATCATTGAGGGTGTTTTTAATGCAAAATCGGGGCACCCGGGTGGGTCGCTCTCTATAGCTGATACACTTACATATCTTTATTTTGCAAAAATGAATGTTTACCCTGATAAGCCCGACGAACCCGGCAGAGACAGATTTGTTCTTTCCAAGGGTCATACAGCACCGGCGCTTTATTCCACACTTGCTAACAGGGGCTTCTTCTCTACAGATGAGCTTAAGTCGCTGCGTCATATAGGCGCTATGCTCCAGGGTCATCCCTGCATCACTATTCCCGGTGTTGATATGTCTTCCGGCTCTCTCGGCCAGGGCATATCTGTAGCTTGCGGCATGGCTCTTTCTGCTAAGATTTCCAACGATACATATAAGGTATACACAGTTCTTGGCGACGGCGAGATACAGGAAGGTCAGGTATGGGAGGCTGCCATGTTTGCAGCTCACTACAAGCTCGATAATCTTATCGCTGTTGTTGATAATAACGGTCTCCAGATCGACGGCAATATCAAGGACGTTATGTCGCCTTACCCGATAGTTGACAAGTTCAAGGCTTTCGGCTGGCACGTTATTGAAATGGACGCACATGATTTTGATTCGATCGAGAAGGCTTTTGACGAAGCAGAGAAGATCTGCGGCCAGCCTGTAGCTATCATTCAGAAGAGCGTTAAGGGCAAGGGCGTATCATATATGGAAAACAACGTTTCATGGCATGGTGCTGCTCCGAATGCTGAGCAGTACGAGCAGGCAAAGAGCGAGCTTGAGGCAGCTCTTGCAGCACTTGAAGCTAACTAAGAAAGGAACGGTGTTTACAAATGGCTGATGTTAAAAAGATAGCTACAAGAGAGAGCTATGGCAACGCACTTGCTGAGCTCGGCGATAAATATGAGAATCTCTACGTTCTTGATGCAGACCTTGCTGCTGCTACAAAGACAGGTATTTTCAAGAAGAAATTCCCTGAGAGACATTTTGACTGCGGTATCGCAGAGAGCAATATGATGTGCGTAGCTGCCGGTCTTGCTGCTACAGGCAAGATACCTTTTGCTTCTACTTTTGCAATGTTTGCAGCTGGCAGAGCATTTGAGCAGGTTAGAAACTCTATAGGCTACCCCCACCTCAATGTCAAGATAGGTGCTACACACGCTGGTATCTCTGTCGGTGAAGACGGTGCAACACACCAGTGTAATGAGGATATAGCACTTATGAGAACTATACCCGGCATGGTCATCATCAATCCTGCTGATGACGTTGAAGCAAGAGCTGCTGTTGAGGCTGCTATTCAGCATAATGGTCCTGTATATATGAGATTTGGCAGACTTGCTGTTCCTGTGTTCAATGACCCTGCAACATACAAGTTTGAACTTGGCAAGGGCATCAAGCTCGCTGACGGTGAGGATATTGCTATAATCGCTTCCGGCCTTATGGTCAACGAAGCTCTTGAAGCAGAAAAGGTCCTCAGAGCAAACGGTATCAAGGCTACAGTTATAAATATCCACACTATCAAGCCTATTGATGAGGATATCATCATCGAGGCTGCTAAGAAGACTGGCCTTGTGCTCACAGTTGAGGAGCATTCCGTTATCGGCGGTCTTGGCTCTGCTGTTGCAGATGTTCTTGCAGCTAAGTGTCCTACAAAGCTAATCAAGATAGGTGTCAACGATGTATTTGGTCATTCCGGCCCTGCTGTTGAGCTTCTTAAGCAGTTCGGTCTCAGCGCTGACAATATCGTTAAGACAGCTACAGACGCAGTTAAAGCAAAATAATTATCGGCGGACAGGTTCTAAAGCCTGTCCGTTTTTCACTTTTTTACGCCCTCTGCTATATTATAGTCAGGGGGTGAAATTATGCGAAAATACAGTTCGGTAAGGCTCAGGCTGTCTTATATTCTTATTATTGCAGCGGCAGTAGTTCTTTTTACAGTTATTCTTGTGTTGACAGCATTTGACAGGAAGCTGAGAACTATCGTAACAGATGCAGCAGCGCAGCAGACAAGTGATATAATATATGATGAGCTTGATGATTTTCTTAAAGAAAAAGGTGATATGGGTGAGCTTATACACATAAGCTATGACGATGAAGGTGTAATAACAGGTATAACTACAGACAGTGTAAGGATAAATGCTATAAACAGCGATCTCGGGTCAAGGATCTCGAAAGCGCTGAACAGTATTAAAGACAATAAGACATCTGTTCCTGTCGGGGCGCTTAGCGGAATAGATGTGCTTAGCGGAAAGGGTTTTGATATTGACGTTTACTATCACAATATATCTGATGTAAAGACTGAGCTTGTAAGTACATTTGAAAGCTGTGGTATCAACCAGACAAAGCATTGTCTAAAGCTGCTTATTAAAGCAGAGATTAATGCTGTGATGCCGGGGAAAGATATAAATATCGAGGTCAGCCAGGAGTTTCTTATATCTGAGACGGTAATTGTCGGAAAAATACCGGGTGTTTATTTAAATAATGATTAATTTTCCCTTAAACACTTGAAATAAAAACTGATTTGTGGTAAAATAAATATATTAGTGTTTTGGAGTGTGTGTTATGGATAAGCAGACTGCTCAAAATAGAATAGATGAACTCGTTGAGCTTTTAAATCATCATGCATATCTATATTATGTCCTTGATCAGAATGAGATAGATGATTATGAGTATGATATGCTTCAGCGTGAGCTCAGAGGTCTTGAAGAACAGTTCCCGGAGCTTATCAGAAAAGACTCTCCGACACAGCGTGTAGGCGGAATGGCATTATCTTCCTTTGAAAAGGTCGAGCACAGGGTGCAGATGGGCTCATTGCAGGACGTATTCTCGTTTGACGAGGTCAGAGCTTTCTTTGAGAGAGTCGCTTCGCAGGTGAGTGATCCTGAGTTTGTTGTTGAGCCAAAGATCGACGGCTTGTCTGTATCACTGATGTATCAGGATTCCGAGCTTACAGTCGGCTCGACCAGAGGCGACGGATTTGTTGGTGAAGATGTTACTGCCAACATAAAGACTATCCGCTCAGTACCGCTCAAACTTAAAAAAGAGCTTCCTCTTATAGAGGTAAGAGGCGAAGTCTATATGCCGAGAAATGCTTTTGAAAAGCTCGTTGAGGAGCAGGAGATAAACGGCGAACAGCCTTTCAAAAATCCAAGAAATGCTGCGGCAGGTTCTCTAAGGCAGAAGAATTCAAAGGTCACAGCAAAGCGTAAGCTCGATATTTTCTGCTTCAATATCCAGCAGATCAAAGGCGAGGAACTTACATCGCATAAGCAGTCTCTTGATTTTATCAAGGAACTGGGTTTCAAGACTGTTCCTGATTATAAAAAAGTAAAGACATATGATGAGATCATCAGTTGTATCGAGGAGATAGGCAAAAACAGATTTGATCTTCCGTTTGATATAGACGGTGTGGTAATAAAAGTTGACAGCTTTTCTCAGCGTGAGCTGCTGGGCGCTACAGCTAAAGTGCCGAAATGGGCGGTCGCTTATAAATTCCCGCCCGAGGAGAAGGATACTAAGCTGCTCGATATCGAAGTCAACGTCGGCAGGACTGGCGTTCTGACACCTGTCGCTGTTTTTGAGCCGATATTCCTTGCAGGCACAAGCGTTTCAAGGGCTACACTTCATAATCAGGATTTTATCATTGAAAAGAATATATCAGTCGGTGATATCATCACTGTCAGAAAAGCAGGAGATATTATCCCTGAGGTGCTGAGCGTAAGCCAGAAACTATCCGGCGATGCACATTTTGTATTGCCTGACAGATGCCCTGTTTGCGGCGGCTCTGTTGAAAGGATACAGGACGAGGCTGCTATCAGATGTACAAATGTAGAATGTCCTGCACAGCTTTTCAGGCAGCTTGTGCATTTTGCGTCAAAGGGCGCTATGAATATCGACGGACTTGGCCCTCAGATAGTTAGACAGCTGCTTGACAGCGGCCTGATCAACGGCATTGCCGATCTTTATGATCTGACTGCTGAGAAGCTGCTTTCGTTGGAAGGTTTTAAAGAAAGATCGGCTGATAATCTTATAAAAGCGATTGATGCATCTAAGAGCAATTCGCTTGACAGATTGCTTTTTGGTCTTGGGATAAGAAATATAGGCGCTGCTTCTGCTAAGCTGCTTTGCGAGAGGTTCGGCGGCCTTGATGATATAATATCTGCTACATCTGAGCAGATAGCAGAGATAGACGGCTTTGGAGATATAATGGCTGCGAGTGTTTACAATGCTTTCAGAGATGAGCATTTGCTCTCGCTTGTTGAAAGACTCAAAGCCAGAGGGGTCAACACTTCATACAGTAAGACCCGTGTAGATAACAGATTTGAAGGAAAGACCTTTGTTCTTACAGGCACACTTCCTACTATGAAGCGTGACGAGGCAAAGGAACTTATTGAAAAATATGGTGGGAAGGCAAGCGGCTCTGTCTCAAAAAAGACAAGCTACGTTCTTGCAGGAGAAGAAGCCGGTAGCAAGCTCGTAAAAGCACAGGAGCTTGGTGTTCCGGTCATTTCCGAGGAAGAATTCTTAAAGATGATGGAATAAAGGAGGCGCAGATATGTTCAGGATCGCACAAAAGCGTATTCTTAACGATCAGGTCATATTGATGAAGATCGAAGCACCATATATAGCGGCTAAGGTAGATGCAGGACAGTTTATAATATACAGAGTAGATGAGAGAGGAGAGCGTGTTCCCCTCACAGTTGCTGACAGTGACAAGGTAAACGGAACTATCACTATCATATTCCAGACAGTAGGAGGCTCGACTCAGAAGCTCGCTGCACTCAATGAGGGTGACTATATACTTGATGTTGTGGGACCTCTTGGTGTTGCTACTGAGTATGAAAAGGATATAAAGCGTGTTGCAGTAGTAGGCGGCGGTGTAGGCTGTGCTATAGCATATCCGCAGTCTAAAAAGCTGCATAATATGGGAGTTTATGTTGATCTTATCGCAGGCTTCAGAAGTAAGGATATCGTCATTATAGAAGACGAAATGAAAGAAGCCAGTGATGCACTTCATATTTGCACAGATGACGGTTCATACGGCTATCATGGCTTTGTTACAAACAAACTGCAGGAGCTTATCGACGGCGGAGCAAAGTATGATGAGGTCATTGCAATTGGCCCTGTACCGATGATGAAATTCGTCTGCAAGGTAACTGAGCCTTATGGAATAAAAACTTTAGTCTCTCTCAACCCTATCATGGTAGACGGCACAGGTATGTGCGGCGGCTGTCGTGTAACTGTTGACGGCAAGATAAAGTATGCTTGTGTTGACGGCCCTGATTTTGACGGCCATAAGGTCGATTTTGATGAGCTTATGAGAAGAAACGGCACATACAGGAATCAGGAAAAGTCTCATGTATGCAATCTTACAGGGGAGGTGAGGTAATATGCCGAATATGTCACCTAACAAGACCCCTGTAACTGAACAGGACCCGAAAGTAAGGGCAAGAAATTTCAAGGAAGTAACTCTTGGATATACACCAGAGCAAGCAATGCTCGAAGCATCAAGATGCCTCAACTGTAAGAACAGACCATGCACTACAGGCTGTCCGGTCGGTGTAAAGATACCGGATTTCATTGCTAAGGTCGTTGAAGGCAGGTTTGAGGAAGCATATGCTGTTATCAAGTCAACAAACAGCCTTCCTGCTGTCACCGGCAGAGTTTGTCCGCAGGAGCGTCAGTGTGAAAGCAAGTGCGTAAGAGGCGTAAAGGGCGAACCTGTTGCAATAGGCAGATTAGAGCGTTTTTGCGCTGACTATGTAAGAGAGAACTGCTCCTCGGCTTCAATAGAAAAGCCTGTTTTAAACGGTCATAAAGTAGCTGTTGTAGGTGCAGGCCCCTCCGGTCTTACCTGTGCAGGAGATCTTGCAAAGCTGGGATATGATGTTTCGGTTTTTGAGGCATTCCATACAGCAGGCGGCGTACTGATGTACGGCATACCCGAATTCCGTCTTCCCAAGGCTATCGTTTCTCATGAGATAGACGGTCTTAAGGAGCTCGGTGTTGATATCGAAACAAACATGGTTATAGGCAAGGTGCTTTCTATAGATGAGCTTCTTGAAAGAGGCTATGAGGCTATTTTTGTAGGCTCCGGTGCCGGGCTTCCCAGGTTTATGGGAATAGAGGGCGAAGGCCTTGTAGGCGTTTACTCAGCAAATGAATACCTCACAAGAATAAATCTTATGAAGGCGTATCTTGATGACTACGACACACCTATAAAGCGTTCCCGCTCGGTCGCTGTATGCGGTGGCGGAAATGTGGCTATGGACGCTGCAAGAAGTGCTATGCGTCTTGGCGCTGAGCACGTTTATATCATATACAGACGTTCGCTTGATGAAATGCCTGCAAGAAAGGAAGAAGTTCATCACGCAATGGAGGAAGGGATAGAATTCCTTGTACTCAATAATCCTGTCAAGATAGACGGTGATGAGAACGGTAATGTATGCGGTATGACCTGCATTAAAATGGAGCTTGGAGAGCCTGATGAGAGCGGCAGAAGAAGCCCTGTGGCTGTTGAAGGTTCTGAATATGAGCTTGATGTAGATACAGTAATTATGGCAATAGGTACATCTCCTAATCCGCTGATACGCTCGACTACACCCGGGCTTGAAGCAAACAAGCGTGGCTGCCTTGTGGTAGATGAAGAAAGCATGAGAACTTCAAAAGATGCTGTTTATGCCGGCGGAGATGCCGTGACAGGTGCAGCTACAGTGATTCTTGCTATGGGTGCCGGCAAAAAGGCCGCTGCTCATATTGATGAATATATAAAACATAAGAACAACTGAAACGGAGGAATTATTAATGAACGCAGCGATTTTAGCAGAGGCACAGGCTAGCTCGACAACACAGATGCTTGTAACTTTTTTACCGTTAGCACTTATCTTTGTGTTTTTCTATTTATTTATATTAAGACCTCAGAGAAACCAGGAAAAAAGAGACAAGGCAATGAGAGAGAACCTTGAGATAGGCGATGAGGTAGTTACAAACGGCGGTATTGTAGGTATAGTTTTCCAGGTCAAGGAAGACACTGTTGTTATCGAGACCGGCGGTGACAGAAGCAAGATAAGAGTTAAGAAATGGGCTATTGCTCAGAACCTGACAACTCACGAAGACGATAAGTAGTTGACTACATAAAACGGCGGACACAGGTTGTCCGCCGTTTTTGTATATATGTTCATTTTCCTGCGTATACTTATAGTAAAAAGTGTGCGGAGGGATAGTGATGAATAATAAAATAAAGGTATTGCCGGTGCTGCTGGCGTTGACACTTTGCAGCTGCGGTGAGCGAATCGGTGAAACAGATAATTACAATAAGCTGATATTGCAAGACAATTCAGGTATGCTTTCTCAGCTTGGCAATGAAATGATAACGCCTATCTCAACGCTGAACAAAAGCAATGACAAACTAAACTACAGTGAACAAAAGGCGATATGGCTGTCATATATCGACCTTAATGAACTGTTTTATCAGAAAAGCAAAGAGGAGTTTATACAAGGCTTTGAGGAAGTATGCCGCCGCTGTAAGTCGATAGGGGTAAACACGTTATATATACATTGCAGAGCATTCGGTGATGCCTTTTATGATTCGTCGCTATTTCAGAAAACAAAGACATTTGGCGACATAGATTATGACCCGTTGGAGCTTATGACGGATATTGCGCATAATAATGAATTATCAGTTCATGCATGGATAAATCCGCTTAGATGCGAGACTAAGCAGGAGCTTGATAAAGCTGACAATGAGCTACAGATAACAAAGTGGTATAATTCCGATGATGACAGGCTAAAATATGTTACGACTGACGACCACTACTGGCTTGACCCGGCATATGATGATGTTATAACGCTTATCTGTGACGGTGTAAAAGAGATAATCGATAATTATGATGTTGACGGCATACATTTTGATGATTACTTTTATCCCACGACAGACGAGAGCTTTGATGCAATGGCTTTTGAGCTTTCCGGAGAGAGTGACCTTAAAAGCTGGCGGACTGAGAACATCAACAAGCTCGTTTCATCAGTATATAAAACAGTCAAGAGCTTAGATGAAAGCATTTTGTTTGGCATATCTCCTCAGGGAAATATAAACAATAACTACGAGTATATGTATGCAGATGTGGGAAAATGGTGCAGTGAGAATGGATATATTGATTATATTGCGCCTCAGATATATTTTGGTTTTGAAAACAGCGTGCTGCCATTTGAAAGCTGCGCCCAGGAATGGAACGAGCTTGTGAAAAATGAGAGTGTAAGCCTTATAATCGGCCTTGCAGCATATAAGATATATACCGATGAGGAGTTTATTGACAAGAGCGATATACTATCACTTCAGATAAACAGCACCAGAGGGCTTGAAAGATACAGCGGCTATGCATTCTATAACTACATCTCATTATTTCCTACTGATAGTGAAAGAGCTGTTACAGCCAATAAGCAGATAGATAATATAAAGAAAACAGACGGCCAATGAACCGTCTGTTTTTATATATTTATATTACATCATCTTCCTGATTAGGTATGTTGAGCTGCTTCTTAGGAATTCTCTTTATAGGATCATAGACCCATTTTTTACAGCTGTAATCCGCATCAACAAGACCCTGCTTCTCACAAAGCACCTTATTACCTTCTCTTGAACGATTACCAAAAGCGCAATATGAGCACGAGGGAGAGATCTCGTTGCCGAAATAATTCTTTTTCTTTGCCATTTTTATATACAACTCCTTTGAAAAAGTAATTAAAATCTTACATAGTAAATTATATCACATATCTCGAAAAAATGCTACCCCTTTTTTGAAAAGTAGTAAAAAAATCATTAATATCAAACAAACCGACGGTATAAAATTGTTGAAATTGACTATAAAATCTTTTCTTGCAGATATGCAGTATTCAGCCTTTTCTATAAAGTGATCGGTCATTCTGCCGGCAATAAAGCCACTGAGCAAAGATATCGGCAGTCTTGTGATAAAAAACAGCGTAAGCGGGTATCTGCCTTTGACGGTTGAGATCATCTGTATAAGCACACATACACCGCCAAAGCTGAAAAGTGCTGTTATTATCGGGATGAGTTCATAGCTTGCATTATTAAGTGAAGTAATGCTTGATAGCTCAAATACAGTTTTGATAAGCGACTTTTTCTGAGAGTTTATGCGAAGAAAACTGTCAAACAGCCTTTGTACATCAGCCATACAGACACAGAATATGATAACAAGGCCGCATATCATCAGCATTGAACTTCCGGCGTTCTCGGTGCATTTTATAAGATCTTCGGAGCTGAAAGCTGTTCGCTCAGTTTGTCTGACAGGTTTTAGTCTGAATATCCTGCATAGAATAAGTGCAGCAATTAGATTTGAAAGAAAAGTGCTTAGCCAGACGATCAGGCCTATTCGCTTGTCGTTGTATAAAAACAATCCGATAACACCAATTGAGAATGACGGCCCACCGGCGTAACAAAAGCACTGCATAACTGATGCGGTCCTTTTGTCAATGCTGCCGTTATCAGTCAGCTCACCAAGCATTGATGCGCCTATTGGAAAGCCGGCAAGATTTGATATTAGCATCACTGAAAACAGCTCATATGGCATTTTATAGACAAATCTTGCTATCGGGTAAAAGGGGAGGGATAGTATCTTGTATGCCCCTGTCCTGATAAGCAGTCCTGACACGGCCATAAATATAAAGAGTGAGGGTATAAGTATATTCAGGCATCTCTCGATCGCTTCCTTTGCAGCAGTTAGTGAAGTATCTGCGTAAACTGTCAGCATTACGCACAATGATATCGCAGTAAAGTATACAGCTGCTTTTCTGATGTTTTCCATGTTGTTTACCTGCCTTTTCTTTTTTATAATGTATATGTCAGTCCTCTGGCTAATATAATCTAATATAAAGCTGGAGGGGTGCAGGTATGAAATCGCATTTAAAAGAAAAGCTCAGAGATCTTGCTTTTATCAATGCTTTTATCAGTATTGTTGATGACAGATGCGCAGTTATAGAGAATGTGCAGAATATAGTTGAATGTAATGAGATATATGTAAACATTGAAGCCTCTGGTTTCAGTATAAAAGTGTGGGGCAGCGGACTTACGCTTTCAAACTATGAATACAGTATAGTTGAAGTGAATGGGAACATAACCGGTATTGAGCTTGAAAAACAGCGCCGTATTTCAGGGAAGTGATATTATGAGAAAGGATAAAAATTGCTGTGTGCTAATGATCAGCGGTGTAAAAAGATATAAGCTATTAGACAATATCGTCAAATGCGGTATTGAATGTGAGCAGATACAAGATAGGAATGAAATGCTGTTTATATCGACCCACACATCAAATATAAAGAGGATAGAGAGACTTGCGGCAAAATATGGCAGCGTAACTCAGCTTCAGGACAAACATATCAGCATCAGGCGCAGACTTATAAAGAATGTTATGCTTCATTCGGGGCTTGTTGTCGGGATAGTGATATCAATTATTCTGTGCAGTGTGTTTTCTCATATGATACTGAGAATAAATATTGAAAATGACAGCGAACAGGTCAGGGCGGATATTCTAAGTGTGCTCGATGAAAACGGACTTCACATAGGCAGCTTCAAGGACGGGTTTGATTATGTCAAGCTCGAACGTGAGCTAAAGCGCAAAGTGAATGGGATAAGCTGGGTAGGGATATCTGAACAGGGCAGCACACTTGTTATTGATACTATTGATAATATCCCCAAGCCTGTTTCCGATAATAAGCGGCTGCCTTGTAATGTTGTGGCACTTCATGACTGTGTGGTCGATAAAGCAGAGGTTTTTTGCGGTGATCTTAATGTAAAGATAGGCAGCGGCGTAAGGGCAGGGGATATTCTTATAAGCGGTGAGCGAAAAAAGCTCATCAGTTCAGGCAAGGACAATAAAGAGACAGAAGTCACACAGTATATGCGTGCAAGTGGACGTGTATATGGAACATTTGAAAAGCAGGCGGAGTTTTTCTTCCCGTATGAGCAGTGCATCAACACTCCTACAGGGAAGGAGATCACAGTAAACTATCTAAATATATTTGATGCGGATATCCCACTGTTTATAAGGGATATTGAAGGCACATACACTTACAATGCCATTAGGGAACCTGTGTCTGTTTTTGGTATAGAGCTGCCTGTTGCCATAACAAAGGTCGAATACAGCGAATATACCGAGGCTATCAATACCTTTACCGATGAGCAGATAGATGAAAAGATTGAGAGCAGTATCAGAAACTATGAGACAGAGCTTCTTACAGGGTATGAGATAAAGGATTTAAAGAAAACTGTTTCAAGGGCTGATGACGGTGTAACTGTAAAACTGATATATACATTATACGGTGAAATTGGTGAACAGGCAGATATTTATTTAAACAAAGAGTAATATTTCTGTATAATTTATCAGAATAGTAATTGCTTTTTTCTAAAATATGTGTTATAATAAAGGAGAGTAAACAAAGGAATAGGGGCTGTTTAATGACAGAGAAGAATATCAGCCTTGACAGCATGGAGGAGACTCTGGCTGTTTTCGGCGATTATGATGAGAATATAAATCTGATACAGCGGCAGTACGGTGTTGTTATCCTCTGCCGGGGAACTGATATAAGAGTTTCCGGTGAGCAGGAAAATGTTGATAAGGCGGCTGGATGTATAGATTCTCTGATTGGTCTTATCAGAAAGGGAGAACGTATCAGCACACAGAATCTGATGTATATTTTCTCTCTTATAGATGAAGGCAGTGCCGATCAGGTAGAAAAGCTCACGAGTGACGGTATCTGCATAACTGTCGGCGGAAAAATGGTAAAGCCTAAGACACTTGGGCAGAAGCGTTATGTAAGCGCAATAAAGGAAAACACGATAACGATCGGTATTGGCCCTGCCGGCACAGGTAAGACGTATCTTGCTGTGGCTATGGCGGTAAAAGCGTTCAAGGCGCATGAGGTCAACAGGATAATCCTTACAAGGCCTGCTGTTGAAGCAGGGGAGAAGCTGGGTTTTCTGCCCGGTGACCTTCAGAACAAGGTTGACCCTTACCTCAGGCCGCTTTATGATGCTCTGTTTGAGATGTTAGGGCCTGAGAGCTTTACAAGGCAGCAAGAAAAGGGCGCTATTGAAGTTGCTCCGCTTGCATATATGCGAGGAAGAACGCTTGATGATTCGTTTATAATACTTGACGAAGCACAGAATACCACGCCTGAGCAGATGAAAATGTTTCTGACAAGGCTTGGGTTCAATTCAAAGATAGTTATAACAGGCGATGTCACACAGATAGATCTGCCGGATAAAAGGCGTTCGGGTCTTGTTGAAGCAGTCAAGGTGCTTAAAAATGTGTCGGATATCTCTATTAATAGGTTTACTGAAAAGGATGTAGTAAGACATAAGCTCGTTCAGGATATTATCAAGGCTTATGAAAAATATAATGAAGGAAGGAAAGCGTGATATGGGTAAGGTAAAAGTATCAATAATGAATAATCAGACCGAGGTCAAGGTGCCTGTAGGAATAAGGCTGCTTATTCGTAAATGCTGCCATGCCGTTACTGAAAGCGAGAAGTTTCAGGGCGACAGCGAGGTAAGCGTTTCGTTCGTTAATGATGAGCGTATACACGAGCTCAATAAGGAATACCGTGATGTTGACCGCCCGACAGACGTTCTGTCCTTCCCGATGGGCGAGAACGGTGAATATGACCTCAATAATGAGACAGGTGCATATATTCTCGGTGATATAGTTATTTCTCTTGAAACGGCTCTTAAACAGGCATCAGCCTACGGCCATTCGCTTGAGAGAGAGATAGGTTTTCTTACAGTTCACTCGATGCTGCATCTTCTTGGCTATGACCATGAGCAGGACAGCCTTCATGAGCGCATAATGCGTGAGAAGGAAGAGGAGATACTTGAAAGCCTCGGCATTTCAAGAGATGCTACCTTTGTTATCGACGAGCACGCACACGAATAAAATATTCTTATAAAACGGCAGATGATATGCCGTTTTATGCTTTATGACAAATGAAAGGATAATAGCAAATGCAGGAAAGACAGACAAAAAACTCATTCGTTACTATAATAGGCAGACCTAATGTCGGCAAATCATCGCTCCTCAATGCTTTGGTAGGGGAAAAGATAGCCGCAGTAAGTGACAAGCCGCAGACAACAAGAACAAAGATAACCGGCGTTGTAACTAAAGAAGACACGCAGTATGTGTTTATGGATACTCCCGGTATGCACAAGGCCAAGAACAAACTGTCTGAGCACATGATAGAAGCTATAAACGAATCGGCTGCTGATGTAGATACGATTATGCTGGTAGTTGATGTTACTAAGAAGCTCGGTGATACAGATAAGGCTCTTGCTGCAAATTCAGGCAGTGCCAATACAAAGAAGATACTAATTATCAACAAGATAGATCTTATCGAGGACAAGCAGGATCTTATAGGGAAGATAGCTGAGTATTCCTCGATTGCTGATTTTGATGATGTGATACCTATAAGTGTCAAGGAAAACGACGGTCTTGATATCGTTATGGAAACACTTGAAAAGTATGCTGTAGACGGCCCTCACTATTTCCCTGATGATATGCTCACCGACCAACCTGAAAAGGTTATCATGGCTGAGATCATCAGAGAAAAGGCACTTAATAATCTTAACGAGGAGATCCCACACGGAATTGCTGTGACTATTGAGCGGCTTGATGAGCGTGATTCAAGAAACGGTGAAGCTATTCTTGATATCGAAGCGACAGTTTTCTGTGAGAGAGAGTCTCATAAGAGGATAGTTATCGGAAAAGGCGGCAGTATGCTCAAAAAGATAGGCTCAGATGCAAGAGAAGAACTGGAGGAGTTTTTCCAGATAAAAGTTAATCTCAATCTCTGGGTCAAGGTCAAGGAAGGCTGGCGCAATAGGGAAGGCATGATAAGGAATTTCGGCCTTTCCTTAAAATAACATATAAACGTATACATAAATACCTGGATTTCTGCCAAGAATATTATTACAATATCTTTATTGCAAAGGAAAATGTATTATGGATTACTGGCAGGAATTTATCAAAACAGGAGCAGTTTCTGATTATCTTAACTATAAGCTGAAGGAAGAGAAAAGGAATGTCGAAGAACCTAATCAAATTCAAGGGTCTGGTGATAAAGGAAAAGAGAATAGGTGACAACAAGCTCATAGTTGTGCTTACTAAGGAGCTTGGCGTTATAAGCATTTTCTGCAACGGCGGTTTCAAGCCGCAGTCTAAAAACCTCGGCGCTACACAGCTTTTTTCCTATTCCGATTTCTGTGTGGACGAAAAGACAGATTCTAAGGGATTGAAAAGGTATTATCTTGACAGCAGCAGCTCTGATACTATCTTTTACCGTATAAGGCTTGATGTGATAAGCTCTGCACTTGCGGCTTATATTGCTGAGCTGCTTGATTACTGCGGCATAGCTGAGAGCAATAACGGCGAGGTGCTAAGGCTTACGCTCAACACCTTCTATTCACTTGATAAGGACAGGCAGCCGCCGGAGCTTTTAAAATCTATATATGAGATACGTCTGCTCTGCGAGACTGGCTTTCGTCCTAATCTTGTAGCCTGCAATAACTGCTACCTGTATGAGTCTGACTCGATGCATTTCAACATAAAGACAGGCAAGCTGCTTTGTGATGACTGCATCTCCGAGGAAGACAGAAACAATGGCTTTGACTTTGTCCTTGATAAGCAGATGCTTTATATCATTCGATATATTGCGCTTAGTGATTATCATGAGCTTTTCAGCTTCAAACTATCTGACAAAGCTCAGAAATGGCTTACAAAGTTTTCGGAATCATTTGTAAATTACTATTTCAAAGGACATTTCAACGCCCGCAGTTTCTTTAAAATGATCAACCTTGTCTGAAAGGAGTGTGCCGCATAAGGCGCAATAAATGAATAAATATTTTGAAACACTTGAACTACATAAAATACTGCAAAAGCTGAGTGATCTGTGCTCAAATGCTGTATCAAAGCAGCTTTCGCTTGAAATAACGCCATCGGTCGATATAGACGACGTCAGGCGTGAGGTCGAGCGGACAGATAATGCACTTAGCCTTACCATACAGCACGGAACACCGCATTTTATAAACTTTACAGATATTACACCGATAGTAAAGCACGCTGTTTCAGGTGCTGAGCTGTCATTAAAGGAGCTTATTGAGATAAGGCGTTTTCTTTATCAGATAAGAATGCTTGAAGAATGGCATAAAGAGCTCAAGGAGGAATGCAGCCTTGAGTTTCTTTTCGAGATGCTTTATCCTGACAGATACTTAGAGCAAAGGCTTGATGTGTCGATAATTGATGAAAACAATCTTGCCGATGAAGCGAGCAGCGAGCTTGCATCTATCAGACGAAAGATATCAAATGCAGAGCTGAAGATCAGGGAGACTCTTGATAAGATGATACGCTCGGCATCAACGCTGAAATATCTTCAGGAGGCTATAGTAACTATCCGTGACGGAAGATATTGCCTGCCAGTAAAGACAGAGCATAAGGGAAGCGTCAGCGGTATGGTGCATGACACATCTGCAAGCGGTAATACTCTGTTTATCGAGCCGGCTGCAGTTGTTGAAGCCAACAATGAGATAAGGATACTCAAAGGGCGTGAGCTTGATGAGATAAGAAGGATCATCAGGGAGTTTTCTTTTGAGATATCCGGACAGAGCGAACAGCTCATGTCGAGCTTTGAGGCTGCTGTAAAGCTCAATATATACTTTTCAAAAGCCAATCTTGCAGCTGACATGAGAGCCTGCAAGCCTGAGATAGGCGATGACGGGGTAATTATCCTTAACAAAGCAAGACACCCGCTTATTGATCCAAAAAGCGTTGTACCTGTCGATTTCAAAATAGGTGAGGGATACACATCTCTTATCATCACAGGTCCTAATACCGGCGGTAAGACTGTTGTTCTGAAAACTGTCGGCCTGCTTACTCTTATGACTATGTGCGGTTTGCTTATCCCTGTAACTGACGGCAGCAGGATTTCTGTTTTTCATGATATCTTGGTTGATATCGGCGACAAGCAGTCTATTGAGATGAGCCTTTCTACTTTTTCATCGCATATGAACAGGGTAGTCGAGATACTTGATACGGCTGATTTTCAGAGTCTTGTGCTTATTGATGAGCTTGGCTCGGGCACTGACCCTGTAGAGGGTGCAGCACTTGCTGTTGCTATAATTGAAAAGCTCCGTCAGAAGGGTGCTACACTTGTAACAACAACGCATTATCAGGAGCTTAAGATGTATGCTATAGATACAGAAAGAGTCGAGAACGCTTCCTGTGAGTTTGATGTCAACACGCTTATGCCTACATATAAGTTGATAGTCGGCACACCCGGAAAGTCTAATGCTTTTGCCATATCAAAGCGTCTGGGGCTTGCTGATGATGTTATTGCGCACGCAAAAGAGCTTGTAACTGATGAAAACAGCCGGTTTGAGGCTATTATTGACGACCTTGACAAGCTGAGGACTGAGCTTGAGGAAAACAAGCGCAAGACCGAATCTGACAGAAGAACTGCTGAAAAGCTCAGAGCAGAGCTTGAACACGAAAAACAGGAGCTTGCACTCAGGCGTGAGCAGGAGCTTGAAAAGGCGAGAGCCGAAGCACAGAACATAGTTAACCGTGTTCAACGTGAGAGCCAGGCACTTGTTGAGGAGCTTGAAAAGGTTCGCAAGGAAAAGGAAAGCCAGGATTTCTCAAAGCTGGCACTTGAAGCCAAGCAGAAACAGCGTTCGTCAATGAACAAGCTGTATTTAGAAGCAAACCCTGTTATTTCCAAGGACGATGACAGCTATGTACTGCCGAGGCCTCTTAAAAAGGGTGACAATGTTATAATTGCCGAGTCAGGCAGAAAGGGTATTGTTGTTAATCCGCCTGATGCAAAGGGTATGTGCTTTGTGCAGGTCGGTGTTATGAAAACCAAGCTCGATGTAAAGAAGCTGCGTCTTGTAGAAAAGGAAAAAGATACAAAGAAGCCCAAGAAACGTGGCTCGGTGTCCACAAAGGGCGTTGAGAGCCGAATGACAAGGAGAGTCAGCACTGAGCTCGATATCAGAGGTTATGCATCTGATGACGGCATTTACGAGGTGGATAATTTCCTTGACAGTGCTGTTATGTCCGGCGTAGGGCTTGTGACAATAATCCACGGAAAAGGAACAGGCGTACTCAAAAATGCTATAAGAACACATCTTAAGCGACACCCGCAGGTCAAGAGCGCTCGACCCGGTCTATACGGTGAAGGCGAAGATGGCGTAACTATTGTCGAGCTTAAGAAGTGAGTAATCTAATATTGGTTTATTTAAAAGACACCGTCAGTGGTGTCTTTTATTTTTGGCAAAATGCCATTGATTAATCTATCGAAAATGCAATGAAGGCAGGGGGGGTTGCCAAGCTCTTGCAAACGTGATATAATATATTCAATGTAAAATACAGTAAAGGAGTTGCACTAAATATAAACAAGTTTAGTGTCAACTTTTGCGAGAACCAGAGTAAGTACTGCTCACATTGCACACGGCGCAAGCCGTGCGCTGTGCGCATAAGAAAAGCAGTACTTACCCAAATACTCGCAAAATACCCGAAGCGAAGCGGAGGCTGCAAGTTGCACTAAACAGATATTATAGTGTCAACTCCCTGAATAACCTTTCCTGAATACACGAAAGTGTATTATCCTTTGCAGTAACAGGTTAAAGAAACAATCTATTTGTCGGCACACACTATAAAACTAAAATCTTTACACCCCTTGGAAAGAATAGACGCCTTTGGCGTCCTTCCACTGTAATACACGCACGCTGAGGATATACAGCGAGCTTGCTCTCGCTGTATAGACGAGCCTTAGTGCGCAGGGCTAAAGCTACAACAATGAAACAACGTCTCCTTTCTTGGTCGAAAGACCGTATATATATACATCGCTCCCTTGCCGAGTGGCTTTGCCACCGCAGGGAGTTAGATGTAATTTACAGAATGTTTACAATTAGGTATTGACAAATCACGAAACAAAGTATATAATGTATGTAGTAAATGTAGTAAATGTAGTATAAACATATAAAAACATAAGTAAATACGCACGTTCCTTGGGCTTGTCTAAGGAACGTGCAGAAGTAGATAAAGTAGATATAACCCCCAAAAAAGTAGATATAACCCCAAAAAAGTAGATAAACCACCAGAAAGGAGAAATCACAATGCCCGACAAATCATGGAGAACTTGCGAGATAACACAGGACTGCTGTTACGGCTGGACACCCGAAAACGTTCATAAATTCATAGACGGCTGGTCATCGGTCAAAGACTATGCATACATACTGCACGATAAGGACAAAAAGGACGATAACACAACACCGAGAGAACCTCACATTCACCTCATGCTCAGGTTCAGCTGTGCAGTACATACATCAAATATACTCGCAAGAGCCAAAAAGGTAGGTATTCCTGCCGATTGCATAACAGAGAACCGCATACAGAAAATGAAGTCTTGGTCTGCTGCTCTCAATTACCTTACACACAGAGATGAACACAAACCGTGGAAACACGTCTATGACACTGCCGAAGTTATCTCTAACTTCGACTGGCAGTTAGAGTCAGAGAGCGCACATCAGGCTAAACAGTTAAGAGCCGACAAGGGGAGAGAAAAGGAAATCGTCGAAGCAATCGCCAGCGGAGAGATACGCCTGTTCAACCTGAGCGAACACATAACTTCATACGAAGAAAACCTCTACAGCAAAGCTATAAAGACCGCCTTTAACAGAAGAACAAGAGACCTCAAACTCAAGAACGAGCGCAATATGGAAGTAATCTTCATATCGGGCGAGAGCGGAGTTGGTAAAGACACCTTTGCGAGAGAATGGTGCAAAGACAAAGGTCTTTCGTATTTCACAACAGGCAACAACGACAAATCACCCTTTGACGACTATATGGGACAGGATGTCATCATATGGTCGGATGCGAGAGATGACGTGTACAAGCCTGCACAGATACACACCATGCTCGATAACCACTGGTCAAGCACACAGAAAGCCCGTTTTGTTGACCAGGTACTCAACTGCCAGTACTTCATAATAACCTCGGTCAAACCGCTTAACGAGTGGTACAAGAACTTCTACTCCAAAGAGGGAGAGGACATCAAACAGCTCTACCGCCGTATTAAGACATGGTACGATATGAACGATAAGGATATATCGTGCAGGATATATGACCAGAACCTTAACGAATACATCTACACCGATTCATACCTCAACATATATGGTCACAAGAGTGAATACCTTGACAACGCCGAAAAGCGTGTAGAGTTTGCAAGAGATATGCGTTCGGACAAAATGCTGTCTTGGAATGGAATGAGTGACCTGTTCAGACGTACAAGCAACATCGTTGAAGAACTGGAAAAGAACAATGCGAACTTCTTTGATGTGTACGAAGACGAAACATCAGAACTTCGTTCTTGTTTAGATGCTATACATGATATACAGGCAAATTTCTACGAACACGGAAAAGAAATACGTTATGATAAAGAAATAGACGGTATAGTGGTAGATGATATCTATGAATAACACGACCGTCATCATACACCGTCTTCCATGACTTCTACAGAGTATATGTCATAGAGAACCACCGCCTTGTCCTCATATGCCTCAAAACCACACTGCTTGACGCACAAATCACTGCTGCCGAGCTGATAGAGTAAGGCAACAAGGGGTATGGGGCGCAGCCCCATTCAAAATAAATCTACCTTGGAGACCCAAAGCCCCGAAGGGGTCGCGTAGCGAGGTCGACCGTCAGCATTTGCGCTGTTGCAAATGCGGCAAGAACTTGACCTTCAGGGCAATTTCGACTCGCAAGGCAATCTCCTGTTGCCGCGCAGTGAGACAACTCGTTGGCTCACGAAGTCAAAACCGAGACCTCAGGCTCGGTTTTGCCAAATGGCAACCTTCTGTGGCTCACATTTTAGCAATGGAACGACCACTCACCACCAAATCAACCTATAAACCTGTAACCGTAAGGGCAGGAATGAATATACAAGGAGTTGCACTAAATACAAATTTAGTGCAAGTTAGGGGAATGAAAAAAGAGTATTATAAAGACTGCCCGGATTACCTGGAGGCCTTTCTGGTGAACCTTAAGGTGATCAAGGACAGAGCGGACAGAACTGAAGAAGCATATTATATCGATATTAGAACGTTCTTAAGATATCTTAGGCTGATACATAATGACGCTGAGCCTGATGTGGAGTTTGAAAGTATTGAGATCAAGAATGTTCCTATAAGCTGGATCAAAGAATTCAAACTGACTGATGCATACCAGTATTTAAAATATCTTAAAGATGAAAGAAATAATTCTGCTAAGACAAGAGCACGCAAGGCATCTGCGCTGAAGCAGTTCTTTAGTTTCCTGCATAAAAAATCAGGAACTCTTGAAAAGGATCCGCTTACTGACCTGGAGCTTCCTCGTATCAAGCAGGCGCTTCCTAAGTATCTGACACTTGATGAGAGCTTAGAACTGCTTGATAACATGAACAAGGATTCAAAGAACTACACCAGAGACTATTGTATACTTGTTCTTTTCTTAAACTGCGGAATGCGTCTGAGCGAGCTTGTGGGATTGAATATTAATGATTACAGCGAGGAAAACAGCACTCTGCGCCTGCTTGGTAAGGGTAATAAGGAACGCATAGTTTATCTTAATAATGCTTGCAGATCGGCACTGAATGATTATCTACAGGTCAGAAATCAGATAAAGCCTAAATTCGCCGAGCATAAGAACGCCATGTTCTTTTCATCTAACCGTACAAGGATAGCCAAAAGGCGTGTTCAGCAGATAGTTGAGGAAAATCTCAATAATGCAGGGCTTGGAAATAAGGGCATAACGACCCACAAGCTGCGTCATACTGCCGCTACGCTGATGTATCAGCACGGAAACGTGGATACCCTTGTTTTAAAGGATATTCTAGGTCATAAGAGCATTGCCACGACCGAGATATACACGCATTTATCGAACGAAAACCTCAAAAACGCTGCCGAAGCTAACCCTCTGGCAAATGTTAAAAAAGTAACAAACGAAAAATCGCCCAAAACGGACGATGAATAAGGTATATAACGGCATACCTGCATATGTGGTATGCCGTTATTTTAATAGAAATGATCTTGAATAGAGTCCAACAAGCCGAAATTATAGATACATTTATCTATCAGAGCAAGAGCTATGAATAAAACTAACAACAGACATAACATACCGACAACAAGCCCTAAAATAGCATCAAAGTAGAGATGCGGTATGTCTTCTTTAAGAACAGCTTCTTTTTGACCTTGTAAAGTGTATATATCGGCATACTCCATATCCTTATAGCGTGCGCCTTTATGACTGTTTGTTGACAATAAGAATACAGCCGGGTCATCATCTTCGGAACTGACGATTATTGTATGGAGTATCACTCTGTATCTGCCGCCAAGATGATTTTCTGTACGCTCATATTTGACTATCCTCATTCTATGAACACTGCCATGTCTGAGACCTTTCAGCTTTTTGATCGCTTTGATCGAGCATATAATACAGATATAGGCAAACAAGAGATTTAGTAATACAAAAATAACTATCTCTATAATATCACGCATTGCTTATACCTCTTTTCTTATTATAGAGTTTTTGGGAAATTCCAGATCAGATGCGATAGAAAATCTCATCATTGCGTGATTTGCGGTGTCAATTGTATTGTCATGCTCATCAAAAAGCTCATCAGCTGTCAGAGCTACCGGCTTACTGTATGGTGCAAGCACCTCAAGTTTATCGCCCTTGTTGAATTTGTTTCGCTGTGTGGCATATATCCTGCCGTTTTCGCACTTATCGACTATTGCCACAACATCATATTCTCTGATATAGCCGCTGTTTTCATAGTACTGGCAGTCCTTGGGGTGGCCGAAGAAAAAGCCTGTGCAGTAAGCTCTGTGGCTTACCTTGAACACTTCATCGTGTATCCATTCAGGCAGTTTGTAGTTTTCAGGGTCTTTTTTATAGATATCCATAGCCATACGATATGCATTAGTCACTACAGATACATAGTATGAAGACTTAGCCCTGCCCTCGATCTTGAAGCTGTCAACACCTGCCTGTGCTAACTTGTCGATATGGTCGATCATGCACATATCCTTGGCGTTAAGAATGTAGCTGCCCTTTTCTTCCTCAAAGATAGGGTAGAACTCCCCTACCCTTTTTTCTTCCATAAGATGATAACCCCATCTGCAAGGCTGAGCGCATTCACCACGGTTGGCATCACGGTTTACAAGATACTGTGACAGAAGGCATCTTCCCGAAAAGCTGACGCACATAGCACCGTGAACAAAGCACTCTATTTCGAGATCCTTAGGTGTTTTGGCTCTTATCTCGGCTATTTCTTCAAGTGAGAGCTCTCTTGCGAGCACCACTCGCTTAGCACCCATATTATAAAACTCATTAGCTGTTACATAGTTGACGATACCGGCCTGAGTTGAAATATGTATCTCCATATCAGGTGAATACTTCTTTATCAGTGAGAAAACGCCTATATCATTGGCTATCATTGCGTCAACACCGGCATTTGTCGCATCTTTAATAAAGCCTTCAAGCATAGGCATTTCGTTATTATGCGGCAATGTGTTGCAGGTGAGATATACACGTTTGCCCCTTGAATGAGCTTCGTTGCAGGCGATCTTTAAGCTCTGTGCATCGAATTTTGCTGAACCTGCCCTCATGCCGAACATCGTTCCGCCGAGGTAAACTGCATCTGCACCGTAGTCAAGGGCAGCATACAGTCTTTCCATATCACCTACAGGAGCAAGTATTTCAAGTGTTCTGTTCATATTTATCAGTTCCTTTATTTGTTTAAATATTCAGCCAGCCTGTCAGTATCTGCAAGCGCTTTTGCATCGTCTTTAGCGTCAATAATGTCAGTAGCAAGGCTGCACACAGTATCAAATATCTCATTGCAGCCGAGCGTATGAAGTATAAGAGCAGCTGTTTCTTCAGCGGTCTTATACTTATTCATTCCGCCGCCTGTCAGTATTATAGCACCCTTTTTTGAATTGACGATCAGCTTTTCATTTCTGAAATGTGAGGCACAGAAATACATCTGAGCCCTGCTTACAACATCAAGCAGTCTGCCTGTCAGTTCATTAAAGTATATAGGCGACGCTATAACGATACTATCACAGCTTTCAATATATCTGTAAACCTTTTGCATACCGTCGTCAATTGCGCAGCCGGGGTGGTCTTTGCAATATCTGCAATCAATACAGGGAGATATATCGCCGCTGTAGGCATCAACTACAAGTATATCCCCGTTCAGCTTATCGGTGAGCCTGTGTATCAGCGATATTGTATTGCCGTTTTTTCTTGGTGAACCGTTGAGGATAAGTGTTTTCATATTACTCTCCGAAAAAAGCCTATTAAACCTTGTGCTTCCCGCCGGAACGGAAAGCACAGGTAATGAACTATATTTGCTTAGTCAGCCTCAACCAGACCCGCCTTGACAAGGTTCTTTTCATGCTCCTTAAGAGTTTCAGCATAGTATGCCTTACCAGTGTCAAGATTATTACAGAAGAAGTAATAGTTTGTCTGCTCTGGATTGAGCACTGCGTTTATTGCGTCCAGGCCGGGGTTGCATATCGGGCCTGCTGGCAAGCCTTTACAGTGGTATGTATCATAGCCTTCTGTGTAGTACTTGATAGATACGTTGGTATCGGCTTCCTTTTTGATAACGTGTTTGATATAGTTTGATGTAGCATCTGATTCAAGCGACGGGAAAAGGTCGGATTCGTCAAGTCTGTTAAGGAATACGCTTGCTACTATAGGCATATCCTTGATAGTACCTGCTTCCTTCTGTACCATAGAAGCGAGGGTTATTACTTCATTAAGCGTCATTCCGCTCTGCTTCATCTTGCTTTCCATGCTGCTTGTAAATTTCTCAGCAAAATGCTCCTTAATTATTCTCGCAACATTATATGCATCGTCGTTTACATAGAAATCATATGTATCCGGGAAGAAGTAGCCTTCCATTTTATAGAATGTAAGATCTGATTCGTCAATGAGGTTTTCAAAGGCGAAATCCTGCTTTTTATTGAACTGGAAGATAAAGTCTTTCTTAGTGCAGACTTTATTCTCTTCGAGCATCTGAGCAGCTTCTCTCAGCGTTATGCCTTCGGGGAATGTAATAGATACCGTTTCTCTGTTAGCACGGTTGACTGATAGCTCCTCGATTATCTGTGTATAGCTCATTGAGGGGCGAAGCGTGATATCACCGGGGTAGAAATCAAGATTTTTCATCTTCATTATCAGCTTGAACAGCTTAGGCTCTTTGATGATATCATTGTCCTTTAAAAGATCTATTACCTCGTCTGATGTTGCACCGTCAGGGATATTGAATGTGATCTCATTTGAGTTCTTGCCGATACCTAAGTATTCCATACCAAGTCTGATGCCGTTATATGCAATAACTATCGACGCAGTGAGAATAACTGAAATTATGATAAGGCCGCCAAATACTGAGTTATTGAAGCCTGACTTTTTTCGCTTCTTTTTCTTGTGCTTTTTTGAAGAACTGCTTTTGCCCGATCTGACGATCTTAAGATCCTCTTCTTCACGGACATAGCTTTTTGTAGGTCTGACATTTTCAGTCTTCTTCGTTCTGTCCTCGCTGTTATCAGATATAACAGCACGAGTTTTTTCAGAGACAGGGATTATCGGGTCACTGTCACTCTCAGGCTCAGAAGTCTCAGCTTCAAGAGAGATATCCTCATCTTCACCTAATTCTTCTTTTTCCTTATTCTCAGCACTGCCAAAGGAAATGTCGGCTATTTCTTCTTTCTCTTCTTTTTCTTCAGCCGGCTTTTCTTCCTCGGGCTCGTCTGCGGCCGCTTCTGTGACCGCTTCCTCTGCTACTTCCTTGATCTCTTCTTTGATCTCATCAGCAGCCTCCTGAACCGGCTCAGGCTGCTCGGAGGTTTCAGCGCTTTTCTCGACTTTTTCAGCTTTTTTACTATACTGATTTATAATGTCATCGAGCTTAAAGTCCTTATCATCCATTAGATCTTATCTTCCTTTCATTTATGTATAGCTTACACCTTTATCTGTTATTATTATATCAGCTTTAATATCTGTATCATCATGTTCTATCTTGTCAACGATACAGCCGCTGTAGCATATGCCGATCTTTTTACCTGAAAACTCTGCAAGAAACCTGTCATAAAATCCCTTGCCGAAGCCTACTCTGTAGCCTTTGCTGTCATAGCATAGCGCCGGCACTATACAGCAGCTGTTGTCAGAAAAATCAGTCTGCATTGAAATGCCATCTTTCGGCTCATATATAGAGAAGCTGCCTTCTTCAAGATCATCAAAGCCCGTTATCGGATAGAAATGCATGATATTTGTACCTTTGACGCATTTCGGGGCAAGTATCTTTTTGCTGCTATCCTTAAAAAGCTCGCTTAACACATACCTTGTATCTACCTCAATTTCAGAAGATACATAACAAAGCACTGTGTCATAAGGCGAAACAAGCTCTATCAGCCTGTCAGCTATGGCTCTGTCGAGGATTTTGCGCTCAGCGCTGTCAAGCGACAAACGGTAAGCCTTCATACGGGCTCTTAATTCCTGCTTGTTCATTCTCTGCACTGCATATTTGACTCAACAGCAAGGCTCTTATCCTTGCCGCAGAGAAGCTCTGCGAGCTTAAAACCAAATTTGAAAGCAGCGCCGGGGCCTTTACCGGTAATAAATATACCGTCCTGAATGACCATTTTGGGCATATGAGCACTGCCCTTAAGAGCGCTCTCACACCCCGGGAAGCAGGTGGCTTTAACGCCTGTGAGCAGACCTTTATGACCTAAGATCGTCGGTGCTGCGCATATTGCTGCGATGAATTTCTTGCTTTCATAGCAAAAATCTATTGCAGCCTGAACTTCAGAGCTGTTTTCGAGGTTAGTCGTTCCCGGCATACCGCCCGGGAGAATTATCATATCAAGATCATCGCCGAGCTTTATCTCGTCAACGGTTATATCAGCAATTATCGGAATATTATGCGAGGTAGTCACCTGTTTTCCTGTAACACCGACTGTTACGACATTAACGCCTGCACGCCTCAGAATATCTATCGGAGCAATAGCCTCGACATCTTCAAACCCATCTGCAAGAAAAACATATACCATACAAAACATTCCTTTCTTTTTATTTAGTAAGCCCTTTGAGCTTGTTCATGATCTTATCATTTATAACATCAACAGGCAGCGGAGCTTTGCCGTCAGAGCAGTCTATCATTTCCCAACCGAGCATTTCGGCTGAGAAATATGCAGCCTCTCTGCATCTTTTCATATACTCCATATCAGCCTCGTGGATGTCTTTTTTGCTTTCGTCGCCCTCATATCTTGCTGCAAGCAGCTTCTGAGATACTTCAAGCGGCATATCAAGAAAAAGCACTTTATCAGGCTTCGGCAGCCCGAGACGCTCATATTCGTAATCATAAAGCCAATCGGTGAATTCTTCCCAGTATTCCTTATCGAGCTTGCTCATCTGATAAATCAGATTTGAGGTAACATATCTTGCTGCAAGTATAAACTTGCCTTCAAGATAATCCTTTTCCCAGAACTGCTTGAAGCTTGCATATCTGTCAACAGCGTAAAAGCTCGCTGCTGCATATGCGTTTATATCATCTGCTGAATCTGACAGCTTGCCGTCAAGATACATTCTTACAAGCACACTCGAAGGCTGCTCGTAATCAGGAAAACTGATAGGCTTTACACTAATTCCGTCAGCAGCGAGCTTTTTAGAGCACAGCTCAAACTGTGTGCTTTTGCCGCAGCCGTCAAGCCCTTCAATAACTGCAAGTCTTGGTTTACCTGTCATCATTTCTGCCCCTTAAGCTCTTTATACCTTGATACTACCTCTTTGAATTTGCCGCAGGTCATAGCACCTTCGCCGCAGCGCCCACTTCTTACACACGAAGGGCCGGCTTTAGCAAACAGCGTAGGAGCGGCTTCTACACACAGCCTGAGCATCTTATCAGCAAGCTCGTGTATCTCCCACTGCGCTCTGTTGCAGCATCTGAGTGAGAAGAAATTCATAAGGCTTCTTGCGTTCATTGTAACGAGCATTTTAGTAGCACAGGCATTGGGTAAAACAAATCTTGCGTCCTCAATAGCCTTTTTCTGAGCCTTGCGCTTTGCAGTCTTTTCATCATCGCCCTGCTCGGTAAATGTCTTGAAATGCTTTTCCTTTAAGATATCAGCGAGCTTGTTATACGAGTCGATAGAAGACTGCATCTGCTCATTGTAAAGCTTAACAGCTGTTTCATCAGCAGCTATCTCAGGAGGAGTTACGAATTCAAACCTGTTCTCCTCGACATATCTCTGGCTCTGTACAGAGAAAGAAGCAATACGGTGTCTTGTTATCTGTGCAAGCAGAGAACGTGAAACGCCCTCGATACCAAAAGTAAAAGTAACGTGCTCTATCGGGCTCTCATGGCCGATATTTGTGAGCATATCAAGGAAGCTGTCGATCTTCTCCTGTGTGAGCCCGTCCATAAGAGTATCAATGTCAGCGCTTGCATAGCAGAGCTTTGCAGCGGTGGCTATTACCTTTTCAGGCTCGGGAGTATGAGTTATAAGGGTGACTTTCATTTTCAGCTTCCTTTCATTATTTTATCAAATCATTATACTATTATACCATTTTTTATGCGTTTAGTCAATATCTACGCCTTTATTTTATGCTTTATATGTGTTGATTAGATTCTCAGCATTTTCAAGCATAAGCTCATCAATATTATCGCCGCCCATTATCCTGGCGATCTCAAGCTTTCTTCCTTCGATATCAAGAGGCTTGACAGAGGTCACAGTTCTGCCGTCGATATCGTTTTTCTCGATAAGAAGGTGCTCATCAGCCATGACAGCTATCTGAGAAAGATGTGTGACGCACAGCACCTGACGGATCTTGCCTATCTCTTTGAGCTTAAGGCCTATTTTCTGAGCAGCTCTGCCGCTGACACCTGTGTCTATCTCATCAAAAATAAGCGTATCAATGCTGTCCTTTTCGGCAGTAACGTTTTTCAGTGCAAGCATTATTCTTGAAAGCTCACCGCCTGATGCTATCTTGGCGATAGGCTTTGGTTCTTCACCGAGGTTGGCAGAAATAAGGAATTCTATCGTATCAAGGCCGTTTACTGTGAGCTTGCCTGCAGTCTGTGATACAACGAGCTTAACATTCGGCATATTAAGAAATTCAAGCTCGGCAGTGACCTGTGAGACAAACTTCTCGGCTGCTTTTTTTCTGAATTCTGACAAGTTTTTCGCCTTTACAGATACTTCTGAGAGCATTTGCTGCATCTGTTCTTCGTATTCGCTGAGGCTCTGGTCTGCCGAAAGCAGTTCATCGAGCTCACGGCGGCTGTCTTCAAGTGTTCTGAGAACATCATCAAGCTCAGGACCGTATTTTTTCTTTATCTTCCTTAATGCTGTCGATCTTTCGTTAAGATAATCATATCTTTTAGGGTCAACATCGAGCTTGTCGGAGAGCGAACTGAGCTCCTGTGCAATATCATCAAGCTCTATAACAGCAGAGCTGAGTCTTTCTGACAACGGGGCAAGCTCATTGAAAAGCTCGGAATACGGCATTACAGAATCCCTTGCTTCGCTAACCATGACTACCGTGCCGTCGGCATCATCTGTGCCTTTTAAGATGCTGTGTGCTTTGTATATAGCTTCTGAAAGGATAACAGCATTTTTTGAGATGTCAAGTTCTTTATCTATCTCCTCGTCCTCGCCCGGCTTTATGTCAAGGCTGTCGATATCTGCTATTATATCCTGAAGCTCATTTATTCTGAAGGCCTTGTTATTAGCCTGTTTTTTCAGTTCATTTATTTTTCTTGCAAGTGCCTGAAGCGAATGGAACGATCTTCTGTATTCTTCAAGCATCTCCCCTGCCCCTGAGTATTCATCAAGGATATCTATATGGCGCTCGCTTGTCATAAGTATCTGGTTATCATGCTGACCGTGAACATTTACAAGCATCTGCCCAAGTTCTCTTAAAAGAGAGATATTCACAGGCCTTGAATTTATCCTCGCTGTGCTGCCGCCGTCAGAACGTATCTCACGGGTTATAAGCAGCTCGCCTTCCTCACATTCAATGCCGTTATCACTAAGGAACGAAACGGCTTCCGGGCAGATATTATAGAAAGAAGCCGAAACAACTGCTTTGTTTGCACCTGATCTTACGATATCTTTGCTGACACGCTGCCCGAGGATCGCATTTATGCCGCCTATAAGTATAGATTTACCGGCACCTGTCTCACCTGTAAAGACATTCAGCTTGTCGCAGAATTCTATTGATGCCTTTTCTATAACAGCAAGGTTTTCGATATAAAGTTCCTTAAGCATTATACGTTCCCCATTTTTTCCTTATATAGTGAATTAAGCTCAGCAGTAAGTATCGCTGCATCGTTTTCTGTTCTCATAAGAACGAATATTGTGTCCTCACCAGCGAGTGTTCCGACAGTATTTACAGGCTGCGCCATATCTATCCTTGCGCACACAGCCTGAGCCATACCGCTTTTGCATTTGATACAAACAGTGTTAAGCGCATGGTCAACGCTTATCATTGATGATACTATAAGTTCATCAAACAGCTCCTTTGTATCACGCAGCAGCGCTTCGGATTTCTTCGGCAGAGCGTATTTTGAACCTCTGTCGGTGGGTATCTTTACAAGCGACAGAGCATTTATGTCTCTTGAAACAGTCGCCTGCGTCACGTTATATCCACGCTCTTTAAGGTATTTAAGGAGCGTTTCCTGTGTGTCGATATCATTTGAAAGGATAATATCAACTATATCATTAAGTCTTTTGCTTTTCATTATTATAAGCCTTCTCCCGTGCCTTTGAGCGGCTGCATGAGCTTTGAATTGACTGAATTAAAGAAGCTGCCACCTACAAGATCAATAAGCTCAATAGAGTATTCTGACCTTGATATGACTATCTTGTCGTTGACACCTATTTCAAATACATTCTCACCGTCGATGTTTACAACGGCCTTTGCATCAAGTTTTGCATGACACTTGACTGTAAGCTCACTGTTTGCCGAGAATATCATAGACCTTGCAAATAAAGAGTGAGGACATATCTGCGTAAATTCGATGCATTCCAGGTCAGGCTCGATTATTGGGCCTCCTGCCGACATAGAATATGCTGTAGCACCGGTGGGTGTAGAAAAGATTATACCGTCAGCTCTGAGCGATGATATTACGATACCTTCCTTTGAGACCTCAAAATCAGCTATCTTGCTGTTGTGGCGTTTGGATATTACCACATCATTGAGTGCATGGAACCTGCCCTTGAGCTTACCCTCTTTATAGATAAGCGCTTTGAGCATCATTCTCTTGCTTCTTATGTAGTCTTCGCTTTTAAGTCTCGAAAGCAGCCCGAGCTCACTTCTTTCAAGCGAAGCCATAAATCCGAGCCTGCCGCAGTTGATGCCTACTATCGGCTTGGAGCAGACTGCTGCAAGACCTGCACACCTGATGATAGTGCCGTCACCGCCGATAGCGATTACTACGTCACAGTCTTTTATCAGCTCGGTTTCATCACCGTATTCGACATCGTATTCTAGGCTTATAAGGTCTTTATAATCTGAGTCGATGCTTATGCCTATGCCGCTTCGGTGAAGAACATTGCACGCTTCAACAGTGTATTCCCTGCTGTTGGCTTTATCAAAATTAGGAAAAATATATGCTTTCATATCAATACTCCGTTAAGCTGTATCATTTTAGCTTTGAAAATGCAGCATCTGCTATACTTTTGCTGTCAGGCATTATAACATTACAGTCTCCTGCTTTTTCAAGAAGTGCAATGTATTCTATATTGCCGTCGCCGCCTTTTATCGGTGAATGGGTAATAGTCTTGATAATGAGCCCTATCCCGAAAAAATATGCCGAAAGCTCATCTAAAAGCCTTATATGAGCTTTTTTGTCTTTTACTATGCCGTTTTTGCCGATAGCTGATTTGCCGGCTTCAAACTGCGGCTTGATAAGTGTTATTATCCTGCCGCCTTCATCAAGGCATGGTATCAGCTTATCTACAACAAGCCTGAGAGAGATAAACGAAAGGTCGCAGGTCATGAGTGCAGGCTTTTTTTCAAACAAACCCGGCTCGATATACCTGGCGTTTACCCCTTCGATGTTTATTACTCTCGGGTCATCAAGCAGCTTTTTATCAAGCTGGCCGTGGCCGACATCGACAGCATACACAAGGCTTGCACCGTTTTGCAGCATACAGTCTGTAAATCCTCCTGTAGATGCACCTATATCAGCACATACAAGTCCGGAAACATCAACGCCAAAGGCCTTTAGCGCTCCTTCGAGCTTTAGTCCTCCTCTTCCGACATATCTGCAAAGCTCACCGGTGACTTGTATATCATCATCTTCTTTTGCTTCATACGAAGGTTTGGTGACAGTCTTGCCGTTAACTGTGACAAGGCCCTGCTCTATGAGCTTTTTTGCCTGTTCTCTGCTTGGTGAAAGGCTTTTTTCTGCTATTATCCTGTCAAGTCGCATTTATCATATCCTCAGTTTTCTTTGCCATTTTCTCAGCAGAGAGGCCGTTTTCATCAAGCAGGACATCAACAGGTGCGTGCCTTATAAAGCCTGTAAGCGCTACAGGCACGACATTTGAGCACAGTGCAGTGTATTTTTCGCTGATACTGCCGCTGAAATAGCTCTCTTCAAAGAAGATTACCCGTTTATATTTTGAAAATATCTCAAGTATCTTCTGGCTTATGGGGTAAATGCTCACAAGTCTGAGTATATCACATTTTATATCCTTATTGCTGAGTATCGCCCTTGCTCTTGCCGCATTTGAGCTTAGTCTTCCATAGGTGACAATAAGTGTATCTGCGCCGTTTCCTTCAAGGCAATACTCTGTAGTGGGTTCTCCGAATGTCTGCTTCTGGCTGCCTCTTGGGTATCTGACAGCAACTATGCCCGTGTCTTCGTTGATAGCTTTTGAAAGACACAGCCTGACCTCATCATAGCATGAGGGAGAATATATCGTAGTATTCGGGACAGATGTCAGAAGACCGACATCGAATATGCCCTGATGTGTTTCACCGTCCGAACCGACTATACCTGCTCTGTCGATGCCGAAAACCATATGGTAATCGGTTATTGACAGATCATGTATTATCTGGTCATATGAGCGCTGAAGAAAAGTCGAATATACAGCAAACACAGGTATTATGCCGGAAGCTGCAAGGCCGCCGCAGAATGTTACAGCGTGCTGCTCGGCTATACCGACATCAAAAAACCTGTCAGGGTAAGCCTTTGCAAAGGTATGAAGACCTGTTGCATATTTCATTGCAGCTGTGACAGCAAAGATACGCTTATTCTTTTTTGCAAGCTCTGTAAGCTGCATTCCGAAAACAGACGAATAGCTGTCAGATGTGACAACATCAGGGTTGCCGGTCTTTATCTCAAAAGAACCAACACCGTGGAATTCGCCGGGGTTTTTCTCTGCCGGCGGGTAGCCCTTGCCTTTGGTGGTATTAACATGGACGAAGACCGGCTTGTTCATAGACTTTGCAGCCTTCAGCCCCTTTTCGAGCTCATCGAGGTTATGTCCGTCAAGAGGACCTACAAATTCAAAGCCGAAATCCTCAAACATAGTGCTATGGAGCAGGATATCCTTGAATGCGTTCTTTGAGGAACGTATAGTCTTCTTGACCGGTGAGCCGATAAGCGGTGTCTTGTCAAGCACACGCTCAACAGCTGACTTTGTCTTATGGTATGAATCCTTTGTTCTCAGCTGAGAAAGATATTTTGCAACTGCACCGACGTTTTTGGAAATCGACATCTCATTGCAGTTGAGAATAACTATAATATTGGTATCACTTTTGCCGGCGTTATTAAGCCCTTCAAAGAAAAGGCCGCCTGTTGCGGCACCGTCACCTACGACCGCTAATGCATGGTGTTTGTCACCTGATGCTTTCATAGCACACGCTATGCCAAGAGCTGCCGATACAGCTGTCGAGCTGTGGCCGCTGATAAATGCATCATGCACCGATTCATCAGGCCTGCAAAAGCCACTCAGACCGTTATCTTGTCTGAGTGTACTGAATTTATCAAGTCTGCCTGTAAGTATTTTATGGGTGTAAGCCTGATGGCCAACATCCCATACTATCTTATCCTTTGGCGAATCAAAGACCCTGTGTATCGCCATTGTAAGCTCGACTGTTCCTAAATTGGAAGCAAGGTGGCCGCCTGTTTTGGATACTGTGTCTATAAGTATCTCTCTGACCTCGGCGCAAAGCTCGGCAGCATCTTTTGTACTGAGCTTCTTAAGGTCTTTTGGCAGCTCCATTGAGCTTAGTTTGTATTTATCAAACGCAGACATCCGATCATCTGCCTTTCGTTATTTTTTTCGTGTAAGAAGCTCGCCTGTAAGCTCTTTTAAAAATTCATTATCGTCAAATGCATCAAGATACTTAAGAGCCTTATCTGTCAGCTCTGCGGCCTTTTTCTTAGCGCCGTCAAGGCCGAGGAATGTGACGTAGGTGTTCTTACCCTGCTCCTTGTCACTGCCGATCGGCTTGCCAAGCTCCTCAAAGCTGCCTTCTACATCGAGAATATCATCAACTATCTGGAACGCTTTGCCAAGGCAGAATGCATAATTCCTGACTGCTTCACGTTTTGTTTCGTCTTCGCTGCCTGAGAGCACAAAGCCCATAAGGCAGGCGGCTTCTATCAGAGCGCCGGTCTTTTTCTCCTGGAGCTCATCAAGAGTATCTATAGTAATATCTCTGCCCTCGGATTCAAGGTCGATGACCTGGCCGCCGATCATGCCGTCAGCACCTATACGCTTTGACAGCACAGAGATAAGTCTTATTCCTGTTTCAAAGGAAATGCTGCCCTTTTCTGCTTCGCTGGCAATGACTTCAAAAGCCAGTGAATTGAGCGCATCTCCGGCAAGCAGGGCAATATCTTCGCCGTATTTCTTATGACACGATTCACGCCCACGCCTGTAATCATCATCATCCATACAAGGGAGGTCATCATGAATGAGCGAATATGTATGTATTAGCTCAAGAGCGCAGGCCGAGCGGAGCGCCTTTTTGGTATCGCCGCCGCATATCCTGCAAAATTCAAGAGCGAGCAGAGGTCTTATCCTCTTGCCCCCTGCCGTTAGTGAATACTCCATAGCATCACACACACTTTTTGATGACTCGGGCTTGAAGCTGCTTATCTGCATCAGCTCTCTATTAATTGTATCGCAATAATCATTGAGCTTTGATATATTATGCTGCTGCATCATTCTTCCTCCGATGAATTATTGGTATCAATTATCTTTACCTGCTGTTTAGCAGATTCAAGGGCTTTTTTGCACTCGGCACTGAGTGCTATGCCTTCTTTGTACAATTCAAGTGCATCGTCAAGCGGCAGCTTGTCGTTATCAAGTGATCTTATTATCTCATCAAGTCTGCTCATTGATTTTTCAAAACTCATGTTATTTGTCCTTTATTTCATTTATAGTGTTTACTTTGGCTGTCAAAACAGCATCTGATAATCTGATATCTATGCTGTCGCCGGCATTTATGTCATTCTTGCCGTAAACGACCTTTCCGTCCTTTGTAGTTATAGAATATCCTCTGTCGATAACTCCGAAGGGGCTTAGTGCTGTAAGCATTGCATGGTCTTTCATCAGCCTGCTCTCGGCATTTGTCAGCTTGCTTTCCATAGCATATCTTAACCTGTCCAGACGTCTTGCAAGCTCGTTATCAATAGCTTCAAGCCATCTTTCGGGTGAGAGACTTTTAAGTATAGATGTGCTCTCATTAAGTGCAGACAGCTTTTTGTCAAGAATATACTCAAATGCTTTGTTAAGCCTACGTTCGAGAAGTGATATAGCTGATATGACCTCACTGATATCCGGTGTGCAGAGCTCAGCCGCAGCTGACGGTGTAGGCGCTCTCATATCAGAAACATAGTCAACTATCGTAGTATCAGTCTCATGGCCGACAGCTGTAACAACCGGTGTTTTACAAGTATGGACAGCCATAGCGACGCTTTCACTGTTAAAAGCCATAAGGTCTTCCGCCGAGCCGCCGCCTCTTGTAAGAATTATCGTATCAGCACCGCTCATGTCAGCCTGTTTAAGTGAGCTGCATATCGAATCGGCCGCCGATGCGCCCTGCACAAGTGCAGGATATATCTCTATATCGCAAACAGGGTATCTTCTCTTGGTGATACTTAGTATATCTCTTAGTGCTGCCGCATCTGCCGATGTGACTATTGCGAGCTTTTTGGGAACACGGGGTATGGGCTTTTTGCTTTTCTCGTCAATAATGCCGTTATCGAGCAGCTTTTTCTTCAGCTTTTCGATACCGTCACTGACAGCGCCTCCGCCCATTGGCACAAGCTCGGTAACAACTATCTGAAAAGCGCCGTCACGCTCGTAAAGCTCAACGTTACCCACGGCGAGCACATTCATGCCGTCCTCCGGCTCGAACTTAAGGCGTGAGGCGTTTGATGAGAACATAACAGCCCTTACCTGAGATGCTGAGTCCTTAAGTGTGAAGTACATATGCCCTGATTTGAAGTGGCATACGAAATTTGATATCTCGCCTTTTATGGCAACGCCCTTTAGCTTGATATCCGAGGAGAGCTTGAATGAAACATATTTATTGAGCTGTGAAACGCTCAGCACAGATGCCATTTATAAGATCAGTCCCCTCTTGATCGCAGAATAGACCGCCACACCGCAGGCGTTATCTCTTGAAAACTCACCTTCGCAGAATACACGCTGCTCGGCTTCAAGGGCAGATCTTATCATGCTGTTTGACATGACTCCCCCTGCGTATATCACAGTCTTTTCGCTGTATTTTTCATAAAACGCTTTTGTCATAGCCTTTATGCTTTCAAGCACATAGCTTATACAAAACTTTGCTGTATCTTCTTTAGGGCAGCCCTTGTCTATCATATCCCTGCATTTGTTTTCAAGGCCGGACAAAGAACAATCAAGCCCCCTGACAGAAGGCTTTATCTTAAAAGAACTGCTGCTATTCTCAGCAAGCCTTTCAAGCTCCTGCCCACACGGGAATTTAAGACCGAGCATAACGCCGCATCTGTCTATCGCCTGCCCTGCCTTAAGATCATCAGAACCGCCTATACGGCTAATCTTAAGGATATTATCGTCATCGGGCTCGCAGTATAGCAGATCGGTCGTTCCTCCGCTGACATGAAATGCAGCAAATGACTTTTTGTCTTTTATCAGATCAAAACGCCCTGAACTGTATATTGCAGCAAGTATATGTCCTATCTGATGTGACGATTTATCAGGCAAAACGCCTATCACCGAGCCAAGCGAATCGGCAAATCCCTCGCCGACAAGGAAACACGGCATATATGAGCCTTCTTCAAGCCTTGGCTTTACAGAAACGCCTATACCGTCCGGGATACATCTCCCCTGCCCCATCAGCTTTCCGATAACATCGGGCAGCTGCTTTGTGTGATGAAACACCGCTTCTGACTGGCGAACGCCTTTTTCTCCCGGCTTGACAGGCAGAAGCTGCTTGCTTTGTATAACAGACATAGTATCTGTATCAAGCAGCGCAGCTGACGTAGTATAGTTGCTTGTATCTATCCCTAATATCTTAGACACTCTGCGCCTCGTCACTTCTTGAATATGCGCCGAGCACACCGTTTATAAATGCGATGTCAGCCTCCTGCGCATATTTGCCGGCAAGAGCAACTGCCTCGCTTATGGCAACATTTATCGGCACCTTTTCATCATATCTTGCTTCATATATAGCAAGGCGCAGCAGAGCAAGGTTTATCTTAGGTATCCTGTCGATAGTCCTTTTATTGCTGAATTTCTGAATGACTTCGTCGAGCTCGTCTGCTTTATCGACTATCCCCTTGAAATTATGTATGACCTCATCATTGATAGTAAGGTCACCAAGCTCCTCAGCCAGCTCGATGATATCATCGGTGCTGTCCTCACGGAACATCTTTTCAAAGGAAAGGATAAAAACTGATTCTCTGACTTCTCTTCTGTTTACTGACAAGCAAAACACTCCTTAAAATTGCGTTACTGCGAAAATTCTACATTTACGATATTTACATTGACCTTTGCAACAGTAAGGCCAAGCATAGAGCCTACTGCATTCTTGACATTCTCCTGGATAGTCTCGGCAGTCTTCACGGCATTATATCCGTTTTTGATTATGACACCGAAAGAAACGCTGAGAACATCGTCGATAAGCGCTATCTTTATAGTCTCCTCATTCTTTGAGCCTGCGAGCCTTCTGACTATCTCGTTTGAGCCCGAGACTCTTGCAACACCCTCGGTCTCCTTGACGCAGCTTGATACGATATCAGCTATAACGCCCTTGCTGACCTTTAAGCTGCCCTGTGCATTTGACTGTACTTCGCTCATGATATTGACCTCCCTGAGATTAATTTAACATATATAGTTTATTATAACATATTTTTTTCAAGGTATCAACCTTTTTGGTAAATATTTTTTGTTGTTATGTTAATTGATAAAAACAAAAACAGCCGGCTTCTATCACCGGCTGTTATATGTAAATTATCTCAGTTTTGTTCGACTATTCTTATATTTTCATTGGCAACATTGACTTCGCTCAATAGTATATCCTTTATCTGAGCGGCTTCGTTTGTATCGAGCCCGTCAGACTTTACTACAATGTTAGCGTTTGCCCCGTCAAGATAAACGACGCAGTCATCAAATCCCTGTGCTTTTATAAGATCCTCGACCTTGCTCTCGGTCTCAATAAGGCCGGAAACATTGGCTGCCTGCTCTGATGCTACGCTTTTTTCTTCTTCTGTTGCATCGCCGCCGTTCATAATTGATTTGAGCGTTTCAACGGCTTCTCCTCTTGACTTCATTCTGTCTATCCTTGCCTGCGCAAAATAGTCGCTTGACGCATCAGATGTGCTGACAAGCTCAGCTTCGCCGTAATTAACTGTCTTGCTGTCAACCACCTTTGTTGTCTTTATCCCCTCACTTGCCGTTACGGCGTAGTTTGCATATATAGCAGCACCGAGAAGCAGTGTCATTCCTGCAAGGATTATCTGTTTTTTTCCGATAATAAGTGTTGGCTTTTTCATATTTGTTACCTCTTTCATAGATTATTCTTGTGATAGCTTTGATACATATACCCTGCCTGCGGGTATCCCGAGAACAGCGCTGACTGCGCCTATCACCTGTTCCCTTATCTTTATATCGTCACCTCCTGTGCAGGCGACAAGCACTCCTGTCACCTGCGGTCTGATTATTTTCTTTATAAGCGCTTTTTTATCACCGCCGTTCTCTGTTATTACAATACTGCTCCGGTAGCTCTCACGTTTCTTGCCGTCGTTGCTGTCAGTAGTTGTGTCAAGCTCCTCTGCATAAACGTACTCCGTTGTACCGTCAAGTGTTATCATTATGCTCACATCCCCTATCCCGTCGATTCTTGATAGTATCGTTCCGAGCTCGTCTTCAAGTTGCTGCTTATATATCTCAGAATCGGGGTCATCATCCTGCTGTGAGGGCTGGTTGCCGGTTTCCTTTTTGCTGTCAGGAATAAGTTCTGAGAGTAGTATAAGCAGCATACCGGCTATTCCGATGAATACTATCAGTTTCTTTCTGTCGAGCTTTGATAAAGCTGCTTTTATCCTGTTTTGAATATCAATGTATCCCAAGCATAAACATCCTCCTTTATCTGATAATATTGATCTCCGAATCCGGAAAATACGGCAGAATGATCTTTTTCAGTTCTTTGTCTGTTACCTGAGCGTCACTTGTGTAAAGAGTTATCTCATCTACGTTTATATATTTATATTCATCATATGAGACTGCTATGCTGATGTTTTCAAGTGTTATCCCTTCATTTTTGTATATCTCTCCTACCCTGTTTGATATCGACTGTTCAATGCAATCAAGATAATCCTCGCTTGTACGGTTTTCAGCGTATTCAAGCTCTTGTTCATAATATGATGTATCAGGCAGCTCTATTCCTCCGCTTAAATGTGAGCCTATGCTGAGTATCATTACCATTGCGGTTATCAGCCTCATCTGCGGCATATACCTGTCACCGCAGACAATACTGACTATCTTGTCGGAAATACCGACTATGCAGGCTGTAAGCACTATCTGCCTGAATGTGTCCATGGATTTCACACCCCTACACTGAATTCATTGAAGTGAGCATTATCACGGCTGTGGATATTATGAATATCATAGACAAGGCTGTTATTATGCCAAGTGATATAGTAAGCACTCCGCCAAGACCGTTCAGAAGTGCCGAAAACCGCTTCTGGCCGAAAAGGTCATTGATGATGCCTGCTATGGTTATCACGAGCCGGAATGCAGCTATTGTGATTATCGGTCTGAGTGCTATTACTGCAACAGCGGCAATACCTATAAGCCCCACACCGGAGCGTATTATACCGAGGCTGCCGTATATTGTGGAATACGCCTCTGATACCGAGCCACCGACAATAGGTATAAAGCTCGATGCTGCAAATCTGACTGTTCTGCTTGCAACTGAATCCGCCGCTGCTCCGGCGATGCCTTTTATTGATATCACAGCAGTAAATATCGTCATAAGTGCGGTGAGCAGCCATTTTACAGCACTTTTTATCGAATTGATAGCTCCGTCAAGCTGTAAGGCGCCGTTTACCGAGCTGACTATACTCAGAGCAAACACCATTCCTGAAAAAGGAAGAAGGATATTTGAAGCAGCATAGCTTATTATCTCACACAGAACAAACATTACTGAATAATACCCTGCCGCTGATGAGAGATTGGCATTTGAAGCGAGCACGCTTGAAAACACGGGGATATATGTCGTCATGAACACAGATATATCCTCAAGTGAGCTTTTTACAAAGCTGAGGGCACTGCTTGTACTGTCATAGAGTATCATTATGCATACAAGAACTCCGGCAGTATCATATGTATCGCCGAGCGGACTGTCGCCGCCAACGCTTTTTATCATTACTGTGAATGCGCATATCGCTGTCAGCTTGCCGAGTATCTTTAGTGGCTCGGTTAGTGCATTTATAAAACTCTGCCATATGCTTTGTATTATATCAGATATCCGCAGCTGTGAAGCAGCTGCAGGGTTATCGGCGGATATACCGTATTGATCGAGTGTTTCTTTGGTATCATCGTCGTATGCGCCTTCAAGCGAACGGTCTATCTCCTCACGGTATTCCTGGACCTTTGCGGCTGTATCATCATCGTATGCATGACAGCTTATCGGCTGATACAGCAAAAATACCAGCAGTATCAAAAATAGCTTTTTTATCAATCAATCAACTCCTCAACAAGTGACAGCACTCCACTGAACAGAGGCATTGCCGTCATCAGCATAGCAAGTCTGCCTGCTGTTTCGGCGGCAGAAGCAAGAGCGTTTTCACCGCAGTCACGGCAGCTGTCTGATGCTGTTTTTGTGATGATGCATATGCCTGCACCTTTAATCATTATGTCAAAATACTTACTGTCAGTCACAGAACTGTCATATAGCCTTTTGGCAAGAGACAGTGCATCTGATGCGTTATAGAGAAATACAGCACCTATCATTATCACAGCGCACAGTGACAGCAGAGCCGAAAACCCGGCACCGTCCTTTGCCAGCACTCTGCACAGCAGAGCCGTGATGATGCATACTGCACATATTGCAATGATATTCATATCAGTAAAGCCCGAAAACGGATTTTATAGTCTCAAAAAGGTTGGCTATCTCGTTTATTATCATAAGCAGGACGACGATGAGCCCTGCAAGTGTTGTCATCATCGCCTGCTCGTCCCTTTCGGCACGTTTGAGAAGCTGATTGAGGACTGATACTATTATCCCGATAGCTGCTATTTTAAATATAAGGTCTACTTCCATAATATTCCTCCGCTTTACAGCAATAGTATTGATATAAGCGCACCGGCAGCTATGCCGAGACTGTTATAAAGGTGTTTCTTAACGGCAAGGTCGTTTCTGAGCATATCTGCTTGTCCTTCAAAATAGCTGACTGTGCCGGTTATAAGCTCTATCTGAGACTGCTTATCCGTTGTGCCGAGCCTGCTAAAGAGCCTTGTTAATCGTTCGTTATACTCCCCTGCTTTGAATATGGGGTATCTTTCAAGAGAATATAATATCTTACTTCTTATATCCTTTTTGTTGTGGTCTGTCAATATGAAGCTAATTGCTTTATACTCGGTTTTTTGGCTGAGTCTGTCTGTTATCTCAGATAGTGTCATGCTCTCAAAGCCTATATAAGTCTTGATATCAAACAGCATATCACACAGCAGGCTTACTCTTTTATACTCGCTTTCATATGATGATGCATAATACTTGCCCAAAAATGCACAGAACAAGAATACACAGCCTATACCCAACAGTTTAATCAATCATATCACCTACAGCTTGCTTATACTCTTAACGGTGCCGCTGGCAGCACCGTTATTCAGAATAACAGCCATATCGAAACAGCCGTTCTTTATCAGCTTGGATACGACAGGGCGCTTTTTCAGGTCGTCAAGACTGCTGCAATGGGCTGTCGCTATGAGCTTGACACCTGAATTTATCGCATACCGCAGAGCTCTGAGGTCGTCTTCTGAACCTATCTCGTCACAGATAAGAATCTGCGGTGTCATGACCTTAACGGCAGTCATTATTGCATCATATTTGGTATAACCGCAGAAGACATCGCATTTGCTGCCGACATCGTTGCAGGGTATACCGTTTTTAGAGTTTGAAAGCTCATTCCTTTCGTCTATGAGTGATACACGGTAGTCTCTGCTGCAAAGCCTGCACAGGTCACGCAGTATAGTAGTCTTTCCGCTTGATGGGCTGCCGCCTATCAGCAGGCTTACAGCACCGTCGGCGAAAGCCCTTTTATATAGTGATTCCGCACAGCCTATGACCTCTCGTGCTATCCTGATATTTATTGAAGATATATGCTTGACATTCTCCACTCTTGACTGGCGGTCGTTTGACAATACTGCTGTTCCGCAGAAGCCTACCCTATTGCCGCCTTCTGTAGTGATATAGCCTTGTCTTATCTCTTTCTGATAGCTGTGAAGCGAGCTTTCAAAGGCTTTATCATACGTTACGGCTATATCTTCCTGAGAAATGATAATGCCGTCTTGCGGGGAGTTTGTAAGCCTGCCTGTCGGGGTCACAAAGTATTCCTTAGAAAAGATCGTACAGGAGAGCGGCTTTGAGAGCCTTAAGCGTATCTCGTTTATCCTTTGTCTTTCGATCTCCGGTATGCTCATAACTGCCGCTGAGACTCTTGGTGTAAGCAGATCTGCTGCGAAATTTAACTTGTTTTTCTCTTTTTGCATAGGATATCCACTCCATTTGGTTTGTCCATTATCATTTTATGAAACGGCTGTTTAAAATATAACGTAAAATACATAAATATTTGAAATAAGGCTTGAAAAATATGTTAAAATATGATATGATATAATTATAAATAAAAACAAAGGAGATAATAAAATGCAAAACAGTTTGACAGGAGAACAGGCAAGAGTTTTAAGTCTTTCACAAAGCGTTATATCTGAGGTGAGAAAGGTCGTTATCGGTAAGGACGAGATAATAATCAAGGTGTTATTATCAATTCTTGCCGGAGGACATATCCTTATTGAAGATATACCCGGTGTCGGTAAGACAACGCTTGCTCTTGCTATGTCCAAGGCTTTGAGCCTTGACTATAAAAGAATGCAGTTTACACCTGATGTGCTGCCGTCAGACGTTGTGGGCTTTACTATGCTCAATAAAGAGACAAACAGATTTGAGTATAAAAAAGGCGCTGCAATGACAAATCTTTTCCTTGCGGACGAGATTAACAGAACGTCGTCAAAGACACAGTCTGCGCTTCTTGAACTCATGGAAGAAGGCAAGGTGACTGTTGACGGCAAGACATACAAGCTGCCTGACCCGTACATAGTTATCGCAACACAGAACCCTGTAGGCTCGATAGGCACACAGATGCTCCCCGAGTCTCAGATGGACAGATTTATTGTTCGTCTTACAATGGGTTATCCCAACATTTCAAGCGAGGTCGAGATGCTTAAGACCAAGCAGAATTATGTCTCGGTAGACAGTGTTCAGCCGGTAGTCTCAGCTGCTGAGCTTATCAAGGCTAAGGAGATAGTCGATGCTATCTATATCAATGATGCCGTGCTTGAATACATAGTAAGGCTTGCAGACGCTACCAGAAACAACCAGTATCTTAAGCTCGGTCTATCTCCGAGAGGTACTATAGCACTTCTTAAGATGACAAAGGCAACTGCTTTATTAAAGGGCAGAGATTATGTTATCCCTGATGATATACACTACAGCTTTAATGATGTCGTGCTGCACAGAGTTATCCTTGGGTCAAAGTCCAAGATAAACGGTCTTACAGGCGAGCAGGTGCTCAAGGATATCCTCTCGACTGTTCCTGTTCCCAAGGTACAGTGATAACGGAGGGCAGAAAATGATCTTTGTTTACTTTCTGCTTCTGATAGTAGCTTTTCTGTTTTATATCCTGTATTTAGGGCCGATATCATACTATCTGTTTTTCTTTTTGCTGGTGCTGCCGGTATTTGGATTTATAAGGATACTGATATCTTCAAGAAAAACTACTGTCTCTTTCAAATCCGACAGCAGGGTTTATCCGAGAGGGCATGACAGCCCGTTTATGCTGCGGCTTGAAAACAGATCACCATTTCTGATATCCAATGCTGTTATTTATATCAGATATATCAATTCGCTTACCAACAAAGGCTCGATCATAAAAGTCGTTACGCCTATATATTCCAATAACGTACAGCTTCTGAGGCTAAGTGCCACAAGTGACCATTACGGCTCTATCTCAGCAAAGATCGAAAAGATCAAGCTGTATGATATCATGAAGCTGACAAGGATAAGGCTGTCAAAAAAGAATTTCCAGAGCACTCCTGTGAGCGTGACGTTTATTCCGGAATATATACCTCTTGAAAACAACGTGACCAACTATGCGGATTACGGGCTCGAATCCGACAGGTTCTCAGAGCACAAGCAGGGCGATGATCCGTCAGAGATATTCGGTATACATGAGTATCAATACGGCGACAAAATGAGCAGGATCCACTGGAAGCTCACCGCCAAGACAGATACTACATATGTAAAGGAATACTCGCTGCCCATAGCGAATTCTATCTGTCTTGCGGCCAATGTATGCATGAAGAACAATACTACGGCTGAGCTTGAAAAATACGACGCTGTGATCGAGGCGTTCTATGCGATAGGTGCTTATCTTTCCGAAAGTGCCTGCCCTCATACAATGATATGGTATGACGAGATTGGCAAAAAGCTCACAGAGAAGCTCTCGCAGGAAATAGAAGATGATACTGACAGCATCAGAGACTATCTTAAATGTGCAAGGTCTTCTGAGGATAACAAGGTGCTTACTGAATACTTTGCAACTGCGAGTGAAAGCACACGGTTCGGGCATTTTATTTATATAACAAATACACTCAGTGACAAAACTATAGAGCTTATCTCATCTTGTGAGATAGCTATGAGATATACGATTCTTTACTCAGGCGATGAAAACAATTCATTTGAAGGAACATATGACAATATAGATATAATCAGCATTCGTCCTTCAAAGATCGAGAGCTCGATAAATGAGCTGCTACTGTAAAGGCGTTTATGAACAGGTGACAAAATGAACAAGACAAAAGATAACAAAACCAAGAAAAAACGCAAGCATGAGCGTGACTACATTCTGATAGACGGAATGAAGATCGACGGCGACATACTGCTGCATATCGACAAGCCAATGAAAGACCATTCCGGGCTGCTGCTGCTTTTTATATCAGTTGTAGCGGCATTTTCGACAATGTTTTTGGGGCTGTCATATTTTGACACGGAAGCTAATCTGGCTCTGGTGTCATTCTCGATAATCGTTCTGTGTACCTCATTTGCAATAGTAAAAAGCGAGGAGAGCTTTTTAAGATTTATAGGCCTTGTGGTCATCGGGCTGCATATTATACCGTTTGCTCTGTTTTACCGAAAGATAGCCAACGGGTTTATAGTACTCTATTCAGAGTACATGAAAAAAGCAAACAAACCAAACTCGGTGCTTTCAGCTATGGTGGAGGATATACCGAGATCTGAGCGAAGCTCTGACGTTAATCTGTTTATCATTCTTTTAGCACTGATAATCTGCTTTGGCATGGTATTTTCCTGCTATTACAAGATAAACCTGCCGTGTATGGTGCTGTTCTCCTTCCCTTTGTTTGAGATAGGTGCTTACTGGGGCTGGAAGCCTTCGACGCTTTGCTTTTTACTTCTTCTTGTTTGCTGGACAACGGTATTTGCACTTCAACTTGTCAATTATTCGGCAAACAAGGCCGGCATAAGGAATACTTTTGCCATACACCCACGGAAAAAGACCTTTTATTTCACTTCTGACAAGATGAAAAAGGGCTTCTTTACAAAGTACATATACTCGATGTTCATTATATGTGTATGTATCGTGCTGCTCTTGTATTCTATCGTTTCGGCTGTAGGCAAGGACAGGCCTGACAAGATGATACAGGCAAGAAGAGACCTTTCAAACTTTATTGAGGATATGTCTTACCGTTCGCTGACCAACACGCTTTCCGACCTTAATGACACACTTCTCGGAAACACCAATATCGGCGGCACGAACGGCGGCAAGCTCGGTACGGTGGATAAGATCAGCTTTAACGGCTCGACAGCTCTTGAAGTGACGATAGATGATTCTGATTATCCGATATATCTCAAAGGCTTTGTTGCCGGTGATTATCACGACAATTCATGGGACGAGATAGACCCGGGCGACAGTCTTGAGGACTTTGCAGATGAGAATGAGTGTTATATCCAGGATATCGGTTTCAACAAGCTGACAAGAATGACAAAGGTCGAGAATGTAAAGTACTCCCCTTCTGAGTTCTCAGTAACAATAAAAGGCGCAAGCAAGAAATATGCCTACGCCCCATATTTTACTTCCTATGCGAGTGATAATAACGACGGAAGCGACAAATGCAAGCCTTCTGTGGAAGGCTATGTCGGGCTTCGTGCGAGAAATTATCTGATGAATTATTATAATTTATCAAAAGCCCCATCTTACTTAAGGCAATTCGGCGGCAATGCCGACACAGGGCTTCTGAGGATGTGCTATAACTCTGAATACTTAAGAGATGCGACTGAGACTAAATATGAGTATGATTACTATGAATATGTCATCAATACTTACCTTGATGTAACAGAATCTGACGGTCTGGCAGAGGCTGTGGATAATATTGATTCAGTCTATCTTGGTCAGAAGGGTTATCAGGCGGTATATGAATCCGGTTCTGCGAATTATTCAAGCTATATAAATATAGTCAACGCTATATCGAACTACTTTGACGATAACTTCAAATACACTCTTGACCCCGGCAAAACACCATCTGACAGAGATTTTATTGATTATTTCATATCAGAGCAGAAGGTGGGCTACTGTTCATATTTTGCATCGGCAGGTGTTATGCTGCTCAGGCATTACGGCATACCTGCAAGGTATGTTGAGGGTTATATAATCCACCCTGACCAACTTGGAGAGCACAATGAGGACAACATGAACGAAGTCGAAGTCCAGGATAAGAGTGCTCATGCGTGGGCAGAGATCTACACAAGAGAGCTTGGCTGGATACCGATCGAGTTTACTCCTGGATATGAAGATACTAACCCGAACTTAGACAAGAAAGACGATAAAAAGCCTGACGGAAGTACTACAACGACTACAACGGCAGCTCCTAAGACTACCACAACGACCAAAAACACAAAGGACACCGATTCAAAGCCTGCAACAACTACGACAAAGCAGACCGGCAATGGCGGCTCTGAGACAAAAGCCTCGACTACAACAAAGGCTGTATCTACCGATAAAGCAGTCGATTCGGACAGTTCAGGCTCAGATAGCGCTGGCGGTGTTATCGGCGGGCCATTCAGCGGTGACGGCGGAAGCGGTGTCAATATGATAATCATATATATAGCAATCATATTGCTTCTTATCGTGATAATAATACTCAGGCGTGCATATAATCTTAAAAAGCTCAACGGTTCAATAAACAGCAGCGATATGGGCAAGGCTGTAAAGAGCTGTTACAATGCATCGCTGAGGTATCTGAGCCTTATGGGCATCAAGGAAAGCGAGAATCAGAGCGATTCCAAGGATCTGACAAAGATAATCGAGAAGATGAAGGATCATGGCTATTCAGAGGAATCGAGCAGCAGCTTTGAATTCCTGTCTGAGAATGCGATATCGACTTACTTTGGCAAGAGCGAGCCTGATGAGAGCATAAGTTCAAAATGCAGAGAGGCTCTTTCTTCTATCGTTAAAGAAACGAGTCAGAAGCTCAATCCCATTAAAAAGCTCGGCGCTGTGATAATCGCAAATCTATATTAAACCAAAAAACAGGACACAGACTTTAAGTAAGCTCTGTGTCCTGTAATTATTTATGTTTATTCTGCATTATCAAGCAGCTTGACTGCTTTCATCATGATAGCACATTCAAGGCGCTTTTTCTGTATCTGGCATGACAGCTTATGTGAATTATGTATATCGCCGGCATACAGATAGTTATTTGCATTACAGCCGCCGCTGCAATAGAATTTAGCCCAGCACTTCTTGCATTCGGGCTTGGAGTAAACATGAGAGCCTGCAAATTCCTTCTTGATATCAAGGTCAAATGTTCCCTCGTGGATATTTCCCATATGGAACTTCTCGATACCGACAAACTGGTGGCAGGGATATATGTCACCGTCCGGTGAGATAGCGATATACTCATTACCGCTTCCGCAGCCTCTGAGGCGCTTGATAGCACACGGACCCTGGTCGAGGTCTATCATAAAGTGGAAGAAGTTGATGAATTTACCGCTGTTGAGCACTTCGCTTATCTTATGAGCAAGTATTTCATACTCCTTGAATATCCTTGCAAGATCACCCTCTGTGATCGCATACGGCTCTTTAGGATCAGCCATAACAGGCTCAACAGATATCTGGTCAAAGCCCATTTCATAGAGGTGCATTACATCTTCTGAGAAGTCGAGGTTATACTTGGTGTATGTACCTCTGACATAGTATTCCTTATCGCCTCTGACTGCTCTGAAACGCTTGAAATTATCAGCTATGAGGTCATATGTGCCCTTACCGTTGGCTGTCGGGCGCATTCTGTCATGGACTTCTTTTCTGCCGTCTATTGAAAGAACGACATTTTTCATTTCCTTATTTATGAAATCGAGCTGCTCGTCGTTCATTATAATGCCGTTTGTCGTGATAGTGAAGCGAAACTCCTTGCCTGTCTCCTTTTCACGCTGTCTGCCGTACTCAACTATTTCCTTTACAGCGTCAAAGTTCATCATAGGCTCGCCGCCGAAGAAATCGACTTCAAGGAACTTTCTGTCCTCAGATTTTTCAATAAGGAAATCAAGCGCCTTTTTTCCTGTCTCAACGCTCATGAGCTTTCTGCCCTTACCGTAATCGCCGGTAGATGCAAAGCAATACTTACATCTCATATTACAGTCCTGAGAGATAAGTAGGCACATAGCCTTTACCGGAGAGGAAACTGCCGTTTTAGCAAATTTCTCGTAGTCATCCTCAGAAAAAAGTATCTTATCATTATAAAGGCTTACTATCTCTTCATAGCATTCGATAACATCCTGCTGGTTATAGAGCTTGCCGAGCTTTTTGAGCACTTCCGGGGGGCACTCTTTTGTGAAAGGCGGCTCGACATTTTCAAGGATATCATATGTCAGGTCATCAACGATATGAACTCCCCCACTGTTGACATCGAGAACTATATTATATCCGTCAATTTTAAACTTATGTATCATTCTGGGTATTCCTTTCATTACACAAATAAAAAATTAAAGGGGATAAATCCGATCCCCTTTAATACAATGACATTTTTTAGCACGATCTAAAGATCAAGCCTCTTTCTCGCACTTCTGGTTAGCAACTGTGCAAGAAGTCTTGCAAGCAGACTGGCAGGAAGCCTGACACTTACCGCAGCCGCCCTTTGCAGCTGTAGCCTTTAAATTAGCCTTATTAATGGTCTTGATATGTTTCATAATCCATTCCTCCGTATATCAATTTTATTCATTATACCATATTTTGCGACCATTTTTATTATGTAAGTATGAACAGCAGTTAAATATTTATCTGAAGGTGGTTGAATTTACTCCTATCAGGCCGCCGACTCCCCCGGCAACAACTGTTATAAGGAACTTTACCGGTGCGCCGAAGCCGTTTGTATGATGTGAAATGACAGTTCCTACTATTAGTATTATCAAAAACATGAATAATCCACAGCACACTCCCATTAAAAGACCGTTCTTATGCCTGTTTTTAGCGCTGATATAACCTCCGGCATATGCACCTGCAAACAGAGCAAGCGCTGTGAAAACACTCATCAAGTCATCATCCGGCGATGCTCTTGAAGAAAGTGCTGAAAACACCGTGATCATTGCAAAAACGACCACATACCCTGCCACACCTGCAAGTATTATAAGCAGCACCGGGTCGGGCTTTATTCTTTTTATTCGCCTGAGATGAGTTCTGTGTTTCATCATATATTATCACCCATATTTATCATATGCGTGGCTTTAAAGAATTATGACAAAAAGCACCGGCATCATTATGAAATGACACCGGTGCTGTGATATACTATTAAGGCATAAGTCTGTTAAGATCTCTCGGGAAGAGCGAAGTCTCTCTTACATTTGAGAGGTTGAGCATCTTCATGAGAAGTCTTTCAAGGCCGATACCGAGGCCGCCGTGAGGTGGCAGACCATACTTATGAGCTTCAAGATAGCTCTCGAAGTCCTTGGGGTCAAGACCCTGGTCTATCATCTTCTGCACCTGCTCATCGTAGTCATGTATTCTCTGGCCGCCGGAGGTTATCTCGAGCCCTCTGAACAGAAGGTCGAACTTATAAGCCTCTCTGGGGTCTTCTCTTGAATTCATGGCATAGAACGGAGGCTTGGATGACGGGAAGTGTGTAACGAAGATAAAGTCACTGTCATACTTTTCCTTAGCGTACTTGCAGAGATTTACCTCGTCCTCGGGGTCAAGGTCAAACTTCTTGCCTGTGCCGCCGTTATCGCCTCTGAGCATTGTTATAGCATCAATGAACTTGATAGAAGGTATTTCCTTGATAGTAGGAATATCTGCTTCAAGGAAGCGAACCTCGTCAGCGTACTCTGTCTTTATATACTCGCAGATATATTTGAGCATTGCTGTTTCCATAGCCATTACATCATACATCGAGTCAATGAAGCCCATTTCAAAGTCAAGGCCGATATACTCGTTAAGATGTCTTGATGTTGCGTGCTTTTCTGCTCTGTAAACAGGAGCTATCTCATATACTCTGTTGAACACGCCTACCATTGTCTGCTTATAGAACTGAGGAGACTGGTTAAGGAATGCGTTCTTCTGGAAATAGTCGAGCTTGAAGATATTAGCGCCGCCCTCTGCGCCCTGTGCAACTATCTTAGGAGAATGTATCTCAGTAAAGTGGTTTGCCTGCATAAACTTATGCATACCCTGAACGATACCCTCCTGAAGTCTGAATGTTGCCTTTTCATATGGGTTTCTGAGAGAAACTGAGCGGTTATCAAGGTTAACGTCTATAGTGCAGTTAAGTCTGCCCTGAGATATCTTAAGCGGATAATCATACTTAGGAGCGCTTATCAGCTTAAGCTCAGAAAGAACGACTTCAACGCCGTTATAGTCCTTGGTGTTCTCCTTTACAGAACCCTTGACGAATACGAACTGGCCTTCCTTTACGCCCTCGATGCTGTCCTTGCAGGTGTCAGCAGAGTAAACTGTCTGTATAACGCTGAATGCTGTTCTGATAACAACGAATGATATGCTTCCGTACTTTCTTACTCTGTGTACTGTACCGCTGAATTCAACTTCCTTGCCTACATTATCAAGAATATCTGCAATGGTTATTTCCTTTACGAGCTTTTCAGGCGATACCATTACCATATTGCCGCTTACTTCGGGAACATACTTATCCTTGTTCTCATAAGGGGTGAGCTTGGATATACCGGCTGTCTGTTCCTCGGCAGCTTCTTCTGTCTTCTCGGCAGTAACGCTTGCTGAGAGTGCTTTGAGCTTTGAATCAAGTATCTCCTTGATGACCTTAGGTGTAGCAACGCCCTTAAGAGCCTTGGTACACTGACCCATAATAAAGCCGAATACCTTCTGCTCGCCGTTTATATACTGAGCGACCTGTGCTTCATTTGTCTTAAGCACATCGTCGATAACAGCTTCTGCCTTTGCAGTATCAACTGTAATGAGCATACCGTTTTCTCTTGCGATATCCTCAGGCTTGCCGCCCTTATCGACCATTATCCTGAATATAGACTTAACATCTGACTTGGATATCTTTTCTTCATCAGCAAGGCGTGCAAGTGAAGCAAAGTCTTCAGGGGTGAAGGTGATATTTGCAGGGTCTATCTCGCCTAAGTTGACACGTCTCATAAACTCACCGAGTATGAGCACGGATATGCTCTTGGGGTTATTATAGACCTTTACCGAATCCTCAAACAGGTCAGATACAGTCTTGGACTGTATAAGGATATTAGCATCAACAGCCGAAAGGCCATACTGCTCGGTATACTTCTTCATTCTGCTGTTAGGAAGCTCAGGCAGCTTTGCTCTTATCTCCTTTAACTGCTCATCTGTGAGGTTTACCTGGAGAATATCAGGCTCGGGGAAATAACGGTAGTCATTAGCATTCTCTTTTGAACGCATGGAAGTAGTCTTATCACGGTTAGCGTCATAACGCCTTGTCTCCTGAACGACCTTCTTACCTGCGTCGAGCAGAAGAGCCTGTCTTCTTTCCTCGTACTTGATAGCACGGCCAACGCTCTTTATCGAGTTGATATTCTTTATCTCGGCACGGGTACCGAATTCCTTTGCATCAGGCTTCATTATAGAGATATTGACATCGCATCTTAGTGAGCCCTGCTCCATTTTACAGTCGCAGACACCTGCATACTGCAAGAGCAGTGATATCTGCTCAACAAAAGCCATTGCTTCCTCAGCAGATGCCATATCAGGCTCGGTAACTATTTCGATAAGCGGGATACCGCAGCGGTTATAGTCTGCTAAAGACACGCCGTTGAAGTCATCGTGAACGAGCTTACCGGCATCTTCTTCAAGGTGGATATGGTTTATCCTGATATCCTTTTTCTTGCCGCCTACCTCGATAGTTACAGCGCCTGCACCGATTATCGGGTAGTAAAGCTGTGATATCTGATAAGCCTTTGGAAGGTCGGGATAGAAATAGTTCTTTCTGTCAAAAACAGAGAACTTATTTATCTCGCAGCCAAGAGCATAGCCTGCCTTGACAGCATACTCAACAGCTGTCTGGTTGATTATCGGGAGTGTACCCGGCATACCTGTACATACAGGGCATACTCTTGTATTAGGTGCGCCGCCGAATTCGGCAGAGCAGTTACAAAATATCTTTGTCTTAGTCAAAAGCTCAGCATGGATCTCAAGACCTATGACGGTTCTGTATTCACTCATTTGTCTTTACCTCCATTTCAAAGCTTGGGCTTAACGGTCTTAAAGCCGTTTTCAAATGCGCTTGTTACCTGTAAGATCGTTGCTTCGTCAAATCTTCTTCCGATAACCGACATACCGATAGGCATACCCTTGTCGTTATATCCGCAGGTCGTAGAAGCCGCAGGAAGACCGGCGATATTTACAGTAACTGTGCAGATATCTGCCTGATACATCTTTACCGGGTCATCTACCTTTTCGTCAGGCCTGTATGCAACGGAAGGTGTTGTAGGTGTCAGGATAACATCGCATTTTTCAAATATATCATTGTATTCTTTTCTGATAAGCTGTCTCAGGGCAAGTGCCTTTCTGTAATAAGCATCATAATAACCGCTTGAAAGGCAGTAGTTGCCGAGAAGTATCCTTCTCTTGACCTCGTCGCCGAAGCCCTCGGAGCGGGATTTTACTATAAGCTCCTCATAGCTCTCAGCAGCTTCTGCTGTTCTGTGACCGTACTTGATGCCGTCATATCTCGAAAGATTTGATGCGGCCTCAGCGCAGGCAAGGATATAATAGCAAGGGATAGCATATTTAAGTGACGGCATAGAGCACTCAACGAGCTCACAGCCCATAGCCTTATACTCGTCAGCAGCCTTTAAAACAGTCTTTCTGACTTCATCGTCGATACCCTCAGCAAAGAACTCGGAAGGAACTGCTATCTTCATTCCCTTAAGATCCTTGCCTATCTTAGCTGTGAAATCGGGAACTGCTTCGAGAGAAGTTGTTCTGTCGTGGTGGTCATTGCCGCAGATAGCGTTAAGAATGATACCGCAGTCTAAGCTGTCTTTAGCAACAGGGCCTATCTGGTCAAGAGACGAAGCGAATGCTACAAGGCCGAAACGGGATACTCTGCCGTATGTGGGCTTGATACCTGTAACGCCGCAGAATGCAGCAGGCTGTCTTATAGAGCCGCCTGTATCAGAACCAAGTGCTGCTGCACAAAGGTCAGCCGAAACAGCAGCTGCCGAGCCGCCGGATGAACCGCCGGGAACGCAAGCCTTATCGTAAGGGTTCTTTGTCTTCTTGAAAGCGGATGTCTGAGTTGAGCCGCCCATAGCGAACTCGTCCATAGACACCTTGCCGAGCATAACGATATCCTGCGAATCGAGCTTTTCCATTGCTGTTGCATTATAAGGCGGAATGAAGTTTTCTAAGATATTTGACGAGCAGGTAGTCTTTACGCCCTCTGTGCAGATATTGTCCTTAATAGCCATAGGAATACCTGTAAGAGGAGCAGCCTCGCCCTTATCTATCCTTGCCTGAGCCTTTTCTGCCTGCTGCATAGCCTTTTCCTGTGTAAGGGTTATATAGCAGTCAAGCTCGCTATCGTATTTTTCTATCCTGTCAAAATAGCCCTGAGCAGCTTCTTTTGCGGAGAGCTCTTTTTTATCAAGCGCTTCTCTGAGCTGATGAACTGTCATTGTACTGATATCCATTATAATGCCTCCTTATTCAACGACCTTAGGTACAACAAAGCAATTCTTTGAATTGACTGCATTTGAGAGCACCTTTTCTGTAGGCATAGAAGGCATAACCTCATCACGCCTTAAGCCGTCAAGGAAAACATTATGATTATCCTTGTATGCATCATAGCTTATGTCTATATCCTTAATGGTATCCATAAGCTCCATTATGCTTGTCATCTCACTTGCCGTTTTAGTGAGCTTTTCATCGGTATATTCGAGCTTGCTCAGGTCGGCTAAGTATTTTACGGTATTTAAGTCCATATATATCCTCCATTCATAAAAATGCAAGTTTACAAACTAACTCAATTTAATATTATACCACATTTACAGGGCATTTGCAAGAGTTTTTGAGGAAAATTTTATGTTTTTTAAGCAAAACCGGCCGAGGTGAGCATTACCCCGGCCGAAATAACTATTTACAAATTAAATATTGCTGCAGAAAGCTTGTATCTCAGGTGTTATTTCAGCGACCTGTTCTCTGTGCTCTATACTGCAAAAGCCTTTGCTGCCGCACAGCTCTATATGAAGATGGCCGAAGTAATGAGATATCGTTCTGATTATCTGTTCACACTCCCCCATACTGCCGCCTGTACGAAGCGCAACAGCATAGCCTTTCTTACCGTTGCTGAGCGAACGATGCGGCTCGTGAGTATCACACCACGGAGTACATCTGTCGATAAATGCCTTGAACTGGCCGGGGATATCCGCCCAGTATGACGGAGAAACACAGATTATAATGTCTGCTTTTTCAAACTCGCCCATTATCAGGTCGATATCATCGTTATGTATGCATTTTGCAGTTTCATGGCATGAACGGCAGCCTGAACAGAATGCAAAGCTATAATCGTCGATGCATACACTTTTAACAGCATATCTTTTTGACAGCTCGTCTGATATCACTTCAGTTATCCTTGCAGTGGCGCCGTTTCTGACGGGGCTGCAGTTTATCACGAGTGCATTCATTTATTCAGATACTTATCCATTATGTCGCAGAAATCAAATGTTGCGAAGTAATCGGCAGGAGTTTCTGCACGTCTTATCATCTTAAAGCTGCCGTCTTCCTTAAGAAGGATCTCAGCTGAGCGCAGCTTGCCATTATAGTTATAGCCCATTGAGAAGCCGTGAGCACCTGCATCGTGGATACAGAGGATATCTCCCTTTTCGATCTCAGGGAGCATTCTGTCGATAGCAAACTTATCGTTATTCTCGCAAAGACCGCCTGTAACATCATATTTATGGTCGCAGGGAGCGTTTTCCTTGCCGAGAACTGTAATATGGTGATACGAGCCATACATAGCAGGTCTCATAAGGTTGCAGGCACAGGCATCAACGCCGACATATTCCTTATAGATGTGTTTGAAGTGGGTGACTGTTGTGATAAGGTGGCCGTAAGGAGCAAGCATAAATCTGCCAAGCTCTGTAAATATAGCAACATCGCCAAGTCCTGCAGGAACGAGCACTTCATCAAATGCCTTATGAACGCCCTCGCCTATTGCCATGATGTCGTTCTGAGGCTTGTCAGGCTCATAAGCGATACCGACACCGCCTGAAAGATTTACGAACTTGATATCTACACCGAGCTTTTCATGGAGCTCTGCTGCAAGCTCAAAAAGGATCCTTGCGAGCTTGGGATAATACTCATTTGTAACAGTGTTAGATGCAAGGAATGCGTGTATGCCGAAATGCTTTGCACCCTTTTCTTTGAGAATCTTAAAGCCCTCGAAAAGCTGCTCTCTTGTAAAGCCGTACTTTGCGTCTCCGGGAGTATCCATTATCTGCGAGGAGATAGCAAAGTCACCGCCGGGATTGAAACGGCAGCAGATATTCTCAGGGATACCGCAGAGCTTATCAAGAAATTCGATATGTGTGAAATCATCAAGGTTTATATATGCGCCGAGCTCGAATGCCTTCTTCATATCCTCCTCGGGAGTAACGTTTGAAGAAAACATGATATCAGAGCCGCTGAAACCGCAGCATTCGCTCATCATAAGCTCTGTGAGCGACGAACAGTCAACGCCGCAGCCCTCCTCCTTAAGTATCTGGAGAATAAACGGATTGGGTGTAGCCTTTACTGCAAAATACTCTTTATAGCCCTTGTTCCATGAGAAAGCCTTATTGAGCTTTCTTGCATTCTCTCTTATACCCTTTTCGTCATATACATGAAAAGGTGTCGGGAACTGAGCCTTGATCTCTTGTGCTTTTTCCTTTGTGATAAACGGTGTTTTCATAACAAAGCATATCCTTTCACTAATAAAAATACACTATAATAATAACATTTTCAGGCAAATTCGTCAAGAATATACGAGAAATTTAATAAAAACAGATAAAATTATTAAAATTAGCATTTGTTTTTAGCTATAATATATGTATCGTTATTAAAAACAGTTGCCAAAAACCAAATAATATGCTATAATATAAGTTGGTTTTTTATCTTGTATAGTTTACGGAGAACAGGATATGGACATAACGTATGCTTTGCAAAAGAGCTTTAGGATATGCTGCGGCAGCTGATTTATGAAAGGATAAACTATGGATATTGAGAAAAACGATATTCTGCTTATGAAGAAAAAACACCCCTGCGGTGCTAACAGAATGCTTGTGCTCCGCTCAGGAATGGATTTCAAATTAAGATGCGAGGGCTGCAGCAGAGAGTTTATGATACCGAGGAACAAGGCAGAAAAGAACGTCAAGAGCGTTATAAAAGCGGCCGAGTCATAGCTGTGTTTACTGAACAGAATTATATGACAGACTGATATTTATAACGAAAGGACGTTCATTTATGATAGAGAAAGTAAAGATACTTGAAGAAAGATACAGTGAGATAAGTGAGAAGCTCAGCGAGCCTGATACTGTCAATAATCAGGAATTGTACAAAGAGCTTATGAAGGAATATAAAAACCTTACTCCTATAGTTGAGAAGTACAAGGAATACGTTCAGGCAAAAGAAGCTAACGAAGAAGCTGTTATGCTGCTCGATGAGGGCGGTCTGGATAAGGATTTCAAGGAAATGGTGCAGGAACAGCTGGAGCAGTCAAAGCAGGATATGCAGACCTTCGGCGAGGAGCTTAAGATACTTCTCCTGCCCAAGGATCCCAACGATGAAAAGAATGTTATCGTTGAGATAAGAGGCGGGGCTGGCGGCGAAGAAGCAGCACTTTTTGCGAACTCACTTTACAGAATGTACACCATGTATGCAAACTCACGCAGCTGGAAAACCGAGGTAATGAATGCTAACGAGACCGAACTTGGAGGATTTAAGGAAATATCCTTCATGATAGAGGGCGAGGGTGCATATTCAAGGCTCAAATACGAAAGCGGCGTTCACAGGGTACAGCGTGTGCCTGAGACAGAGTCACAGGGCAGAGTACACACTTCTACTGTAACTGTAGCTGTTTTACCTGAGGCTGAGGATGTTGAGCTTGAGCTCAATGAAGAAAAAGACCTCAAGATAGATGTATTCCGTTCGTCGGGTGCTGGCGGTCAGCACATAAACAAGACTTCGTCTGCTATAAGAATAACACATATCCCGACCGGCATGGTCGTTGAATGTCAGGACGAACGTTCACAGTACAAGAACAAGGACAAGGCGCTTAAGGTGCTGCGTTCAAGGCTTCTTGACATAGCGCAGCGTGAGCATGATGACAAGATAGCATCAGACAGGCGTTCACAGATAGGTACTGGCGACCGCTCTGAAAGGATAAGAACATATAACTACCCTGAGAACCGCATATCAGACCACAGGATAGGTCTTACGATATACAAGCTCGAAAGTGTTCTCAACGGTAATCTTGATGAGGTCATAGATGCTCTGGCCACAGCAGACCAGGCAGCCAAGCTCTCAAAGCAGGAAGGCGCAAACTAATGGAAACAAAGCTGTTAAACACCGATGACGAGTCACTGAGGCTTGCGGGAAGGCTTTTAAGAGAAGGCAAGGTCGTCGGCATACCTACAGAGACTGTATACGGACTGGGAGCAAATGCTCTTGACACAAAGGCTGTAGGTGACATTTTCAAAGCAAAGGGCAGGCCGCAGGACAATCCGCTGATAGTGCATATAAGCGAGCTTTCTCAGCTTGAAGGGCTCGTTGAAGAGATACCCGAGCTTGCAAAAAAATGTGCTGAGCAGTTCTGGCCGGGGCCGCTGACTATGATTTTTAAAAAGAAACCGATAATACCAGATACTACGAGCGGCGGGCTTGATACGGTAGGCATAAGGATGCCTTCAAACAAATATGCAAGAAAGATAATAAGCTATGCAGGTGTTCCCATTGCAGCGCCTTCGGCAAATCTTTCGGGGAGCCCTTCACCTACCACGGCGATGCACGTTTTCAAGGATATGAACGGCCGTGTCCCGGCGATAGTTGACGGCGGAATGAGTGCTGTAGGCGTTGAATCGACTGTTATCTGCTTTGAGGGTGACAGCATTCGCATACTCAGGCCCGGCTTCATTTCAAAAGAAGACCTTTGTGAAGTAACAGACAATGTTCTGATAGACAAGGGCGTTTTAGAGCAGCTCTCAGCAGATGCTGTTGTGCGTTCTCCGGGAATGAAATACAAGCACTACTCCCCTACGGCTGATGTTACGATAATTGACGCAGATGCTGACAAGTTCAGAGCATATGTCAGTGAGCACGGCGACAGTGAGACTGTTTGTCTTGTGTTTTCTGACAGTGATTGCGAAGGGACTTCACTTCGATACATAAACTACGGCGCAGACAGCAAGCAGCAGGCGCAGAAGCTCTTTGACGCACTGAGACAGCTTGATGAGATAGGCGCTAAAAAGGCTTACGCTCGCTGCCCCGAGAAAACAGGTGTAGGGCTTGCTGTATATAACAGGCTGCTGCGTGCGGCAGGCTTTCAGGTGATAAAGCTATGATAATAGGACTTACAGGACAAAGCGGAGCCGGTAAAACAACCGTCAGCGACACTTTGAGAAAACAGGAGGACTTTGCAGTTATAGACTGTGACAAGGTCGCAAAGCAAGTGACGGCTGACGGAAGCCTTTGCAATATGGAGATAAGAAAGCATTTTCCGGAGGCTGTTTCAGAAGATGGCGTTCTTGACCGAAGAAAAATGGCTGAGACAGTGTTTTCAGACATGGATAAGCTGAGGCTGTATGAAGGCATTATATATCCCTACATTACTCAAGTGACTAATGACCTTATATCACTTTACAGCTCAAACGGATATCAGGCCATAGTGCTTGATGCGCCGACTTTATTTGAAGCCGGAATGGAAGGGCTTTGTGATATTGTTATAGGTGTTACTGCTGCTAAAGATATAAGAAAGAAAAGGATAATGGCTCGTGACGGCATAGATGATGCGCTTATAGAAAAGCGGTTTTCATCACAGAGAGACGAGGAGTTTTTCATTAAGCGGTGCGGATACATAATATCCAACAATGCCGGAGAGCAGGAGCTCATAAGCGAAATACTAAAAATAACAGAAACTATAAGGACAATGATAAATGGCTAAAAAAAGAAAAAACGGATCTGCAAAGAGTGCAATGCTTGCGATACTGGCAGTATGCATAGCTATTGCTATCTTTGCAGGATATGTGTTTTATCAAAAGAAAGGATACATAGGCCCTCAGGAATTCACCTACCCTACCTCGTATGAGGAATATGTACTTAAATACAGCAGAGAATACAATGTTGAGCCGGAATTCATATATGCAGTTATAAAAACAGAGAGCGGATTTGATGAGAATGCTGTTTCTAATGTTGGTGCAAGAGGGCTCATGCAGCTTATGGAGGACGCATACAGCTGGGTGAAATACAGGCTTGATGATAAAAGCGAATACAATTTTGATGTGATGTTTGACCCGGAGACGAATATCAGATACGGGACATATTATCTGAGCTTTCTGCTTGAAAAGTACGACGGCTCTATAGATCTTGCGGCTGCCGCTTATCACTGCGGCCTTGGGCTTGTTGACAGCTGGATAGAGCAGGGCACTATCGACCCTCAGAATTTCAAAGTCGAACAGATACCTGAGGAAAACGACCAGACGAGCCACTATATTAATAAGATAAGAAAAGCATATGATGCATACAAAATTATTTTAAAGGAGGAAAACAATAATGGAGAAAAAGGAAGAAAAGAGCAAAGCAAAAAAGCTGAAGGATAAGCTCTTCTCAAACTCGAAGAATTCAGGGCTCATTATGAGCGATGAGGAGATAGCAAAGGCAGACAAGTTCTGCGAGGGCTATAAAAAGTTCCTTAACAGCGCAAAAACAGAGCGTGAAGCTGTGATAGAGGCTGTTAAGCTGGCAAAGAAAAAGGGCTTTGCAGAATACGAATACGGCAAGAAATACAAGGCCGGCGACAAGTTCTACTATGTCAACAGAAAGAAAGCTGTTATCCTTGGCGTTATGGGCAAAAAGCCTCTGAGCGAGGGTGTAAGGATAGCTGTAGCGCATATCGATTCACCGAGGATCGATTTAAAGCAGCATCCGCTTTACGAGGCTGACGAGCTTGCGCTTTTCAAGACACATTACTACGGCGGCATCAAGAAGTATCAGTGGACAACTATTCCGCTCTCGCTTCACGGTGTAATAATCAAGGCTGACGGTGAGGAAGTTACAGTAAACATCGGTGAGGACAAGAACGACCCTGTATTCTGCATTACCGATCTTCTTCCGCACCTTGCTACCGAGCAGATGAAGCGCCCGGCTCCTGCTATCGTCAAGGGCGAGGAGCTCAATGTGCTTATCGGTTCAAGGCCTTTCAGAGATGATGATATCTCAGAAAAGGTCAAGCTCAACATTATGTCTATACTTAATGAAAAATATGGTATAGTAGAAGATGATTTCATCTCAGCAGAGCTTGAAGCTGTTCCTGCATTCGGAGCTGCTGATGTAGGATTTGACAGAAGCCTTGTAGGCTCCTACGGTCAGGACGACAGAGTATGCGCATACCCTGCTCTTGAAGCTATTCTTGACTGCAAGACTCCCGAAAAGACTGCTCTTACAGTTCTTACAGACAAGGAAGAAACAGGAAGCGACGGCAACACAGGCCTTAACAGCTCATATCTTCCCTATTTCATATTTGACCTTGCCAAAACACACGGCTTTGATGAAAGACAGGTAATATCCAACTCTGAATGTCTTTCTGCTGATGTTAACGCAGCATATGACCCGACATTCCCTGAACCTACAGAGAAAAACAACGCAGCACACATGAATTACGGCATATGTGTTACAAAGTTTACAGGTTCAAGGGGTAAATCCGGCACATCTGATGCGTCTGCTGAATTTGTGGCAAGAGTACGGATGCTCTTGGACAAAAACGGTGTTATCTGGCAGACAGGCGAGCTTGGCAAGGTAGATGCAGGCGGCGGCGGAACAGTCGCTCAGTTTGTAGCAAACCTTAACATTGACGTTATCGACGTAGGTGTTCCTGTGCTTTCTATGCACGCTCCTTTTGAGATAACTGCCAAGAATGATATATATAACGGTTATAAAGCATTCCTCTGCTTCTTTGAGGATAAGTAATTAAATAGTGTATTCATCCGCAGGTCTTATCTTAAAGCCTGCGGATATCTTTTTGCCTGTTTGCTCAAATCGACAGTCTTTTTTATGGCTGAGAGTTATAATACTAATGGAAGGAGCGATGAGCGTGAAGATATATCTTGATGTGCTTGTTATAACCAATATCTGTCTGACTGCTGTATTTATTCTTTGCACTGCAAGGCTTACTCATAACAGACCTAAGAAAAAGAGAATGGCGGCAGGGGCTCTTATCGGCGGACTTTCTTCTATGCTTGCGATACTGTATGCTGAGAGCTTTTTTGAAGGAGTTTTGCTCTCACTCATAAAGCTCGGTACTATCTTCCTTTGTGTATTTATAGTGTTTGAGACTAAGTCTATTGATAAGCTGATAAAATACTCTGTTATATATATTTCAGCAAATCTGTTCTTTGCAGGGCTGTGTGTGTTGCTGTGGAGAACAGGAAAAGGGCGTATCATATACATAAACACGCTGACGATATATCTTGATATTTCACTGGGTAAGCTAATGGCTGCATCGACTGTGACATACTTAGCGCTCAGCCTTTATGAATACATACAGAGAAAGAGCTTCAGCCCGGTAAAAAGGTATCATATACTGCTTAAGATAGAGCATCTTGAATACTTCTTGCCGGCAGTCGCTGACACCGGCAACAGCCTGACTGATGTGTTTACGGGAAAGCCTGTGGTTATAGTTGTATCTGATGAGCTTTATTATCACTTTGAGCTTGACAGAGAGGAGATAGCCTGCAAAATGGGCTTTCACTGTATCCCCTATTCGACTATCAACGGTGAAGGATTAATTAATGTGACTGACAGGGCAAGCGTTACAGTCATTGACAATGATAAACGCATGAAGGATATTGACTGCGCTGTCGGTATAGTATCATGCGGCGGCAACAGGACAAGGGCGATATTCAGCCCGAGTCTGATAATATAGCAGGGAGATGGGTCATATGCAGGAAAGAATAAAGAGGTACATTTTAAGGCTGTTTTCGATATTTATCAAGGCTGATGACAGTGTCGATTATATAAACGGTGCTGACTCTCTTCCTCCGCCGCTAGGCAAAGAGGAAGAAGCAAGAGTATTTGAGCTTATGAAAACAGATGAGAAAAAAGCCAGAGACCTACTGATCGTTCACAATCTGAGGCTTGTGGTATACATATCAAAGAAATTTGAATCTACAGGCATCGGCATGGAAGACCTTATATCAATAGGAACGATAGGTCTTATCAAGGCTGTAAAGACATTCTGCGTGGACAAGAACATAAAGCTGGCTACATATGCTTCAAGATGCATTGAGAATGAAATACTTATGTTTCTGAGAAAATCGAGCAACAGAAGAAATGAGATCTCAATAGATGAGCCGCTCAATGTTGACTGGGACGGGAACGAGCTGCTGCTTTCTGATATACTCGGGGAAAATGATGACAGCCTTGGTGCAGGGATAGAAAGCGAAGTCGAGAGACAGCTTTTAAACAGCGAGATAGAAAAGCTCAATGACAGAGAGCGTCAGATAATGGAGATGCGTTTCGGGCTTGGAGGCAGAAAAGAGCTTACCCAGAAGCAGGTAGCCGATATTGTGGGGATATCGCAATCATATATATCAAGGCTTGAAAAGCGTATTATCAATTCTATAAGAAAAAACTTAGAGAAGATATGCTGAGATAGGCTGTATAATGCCCTTTCTTAATGGGAATAATATCATAAAATGATATTTTCCGTAAAGAAAGGGCTTATTTATATGAATTACTCTAAGGTACAGATAACAGGAATAAACACTTCCAAGATACAGGTGCTGACAGAGCAAGAAAAGACAGAACTTATCAGACGGGCACAAAAAGGCGACAAGGCGGCAAAGGATAAAATGGTGATGTGCAATCTGAAACTTGTGCTGCGCACGATACAGCCGTTTTTATCAAGAGGAGATGACCCTGATGATGTATTTGAGGTAGGAACTATCGGGCTTTTAAAGGCTGTGGAGAGGTTTGATGTCGATATGGGTGTGAAATTCAGCTCATACTGTGTTCCTCTGATACTTGGAGAATGTAAGCGCTACTTTCGTGACGGAGGAGCTCTCAGAGTCAGCAGATCAGTCAGAGATATAGCATATAAGGTGTTCAAGGCAAAGGAAAGCTATATTGAGAAATACCAGAAGGAGCCGTCTGTAGATGAACTGTCTGAGATAACGCAGATACCACGGAGAGATATAATACAATCGCTTGAAGCAGTAAACGAGCCAGTTTCTATATATGAGCCAGTGTACTCAGATGCAGGAGATACGCTGTATGTCATTGACCAGCTGAGCGACAGAGACAGCGCTAATAACTGGCTCGACGAGATAAGCGTAAAGGAAACTATTAAAAAGCTGCCGCAGCGTGAAAAGGATATATTGTATCTGAGATACTTTCTCGGAAAGACGCAGGTCGAAGTGGCTAATTCGGTCGGAATAAGCCAGGCTCAGGTATCAAGACTGGAGAAAGGTGCACTGAATAAGATCAAAAAGCAATTTGAATTACCATAAAATGGGCGCTATATTCGGCGATTATTAACAGAATATTACTTGCTGTAAAATGCAAACTGAATATTTTCCGATTTAGTGAATATCTCTTTGATTTATAGGATATTATATGGTATAATAGTCGTATAAGTAAACTTTATAGGAGTTTGATAAGATGGATTTTGAATTGAATGCAATAATCGTTAACAGCACAAATAAAAGATTCAAGGTATATGAGAAGGATCTCTCTGAGTTCGGATACAGCATAACACACTGCGATGTAAATGGCTCTGAGATAATTGCCAAGGCTATAATGACCGACTGTGATCTTTTGCTGCTATCTGAAAAAGACTTTGAAAACATAAATGAGCTTGTTGAGATAGTGAAGTATTTTCAGAAGAATGCAGACAAACACATTCCCGTTTTATTCAACGAGCCAGGATATCCGTCGGTCATTACTGACAGACTGGATAATGAGCACAGCTTCTTTCACAATATATTTCCCACGGGCGAAAAAAGAAGTATCATAATGGAACTGGAAAAGTATGAGAACTACAGATCAATGAGCTGTGAAAGGCTTTTATTCCTTTTAAAGAAAAAGGTCAACTACGAATGCGGTTACATTGGTATAAACAGAACACACGAAGGGTTCAGGTGGATAACTGAGGCGTCGCTTCTTATACTTGCGGACGAGAATTACAAAAAGAACTTCTCGGCAGGCATATACAAAGTGCTTGAAGACAAGTATAATGCTACATATACGCAGATAGAGCCGGCGATAAGAAGATGCATGAATGATTTTCAGAATAAAATGGACACTCTGATAAGGCTTTACTACATGGATCTCAGCGCTGACAAGAGCAAAAAGTACACGACTACGAACTTTATAAAGAAAATATCAGACAATTTCAAACTGCAATACCGTCAGAACTACACAGAGTTTACAGAAAGAGCAGACAGTGATAAAAGAAAGGCTATCAAAGAGCATTTTATGACAAAATGGTAATAAAGCTCCCCTATAGCACATATCATTGAATAATATGATATGGAGGCGATAGGCCATGGTATGTTCGCTCAGTGAACTCAGAACAAAAGAAGTCATCAACGCCGGGACAGGGATAAAACTTGGGTACGTTGATGATATTGAATTTGATACAGTCACAGGAAATGTCACATCAATTATTATATTCGGCAGGCCGAGAGCTTTCGGGCTTATGGGCAGAGATGACGATATCATTATAAAATGCGAGGATATAGAGGTCATCGGCGAGGACACTATACTTGTGAGATTTGAGAACTCGGCGATATGCACAAAATCAAGAAGCATCACTGTCGAAAATTTGTCAAGACAATTTCATGAAAACTCTTGAAAACGGTGTTGAAATATGATATAATATTAAAGCAATTCGCACGCATGGTTCTTTGCCTGTGGTTCCCGACTGGGTAAGGCAAGTATTACAGGTCATGCGGAGGGCAAAATAATAAACCAAAACAGGAGGTTACTACAATGGGAGTAGTATCAATGAAGCAGCTTCTTGAAGCTGGTGTACACTTTGGCCACCAGACAAGAAGATGGAACCCGAAAATGGCACCTTACATCTTCACAGAGAGGAACGGTATCTACATTATCGACCTTCAGAAGACTGTAAAGAAGCTCGAAGAGGCTTATCTCTTCGTAAGAGAGATCTCTGCTGAGGGCAAGGAAGTACTTTTCGTAGGTACTAAGAAGCAGGCAGGCGATTCTATCAAGGAAGAGGCTTTAAGAGCTAATGCACACTATGTAAACGCAAGATGGCTCGGCGGTATGATGACAAACTTCAAGACCATCAAGAGAAGGATCAAGAGACTTGAGCAGCTCCACGCTATGGAGACTGACGGTACATTCGACCTCCTCCCCAAGAAGGAAGTTGTTAAGCTCCAGCTCGAGATCGAGAAGCTCGAGAAGTTCATGGGCGGTATCAAGAACATGAACGACCTCCCCGGCGCACTTTTCGTAGTTGACCCGAGGAAGGAAAAGATCGCTGTATCTGAGGCTAAGAAGCTCGGTATACCGGTAGTTGCTATCGTAGATACAAACTGTGACCCTGATGACGTTGATTACGTTATCCCCGGCAACGATGATGCTATAAGAGCTGTAAAGCTCATCGCAGGCTGCATGGCTGATGCTATCATAGAGGGCAGACAGGGCGAGCAGGAGGCTTCTGCTGAAGAGGCTGAGGCTGCTGAGGCAGACGCTGAATAATTTAAGAGCTTTAAAGGGCAGACCATAATTTATTGTGTCTGCCCTGATTTTGATAAAAACAGGAGGAAACTAAAATGGCAAATATAGGCGTTAAGGAAATAAAAGAGCTTATGACAGCTACAGGCGTTGGCATGATGGACTGCAAGAAGGCACTCGTTGAGGCTGACGGCGATATGGAAAAGGCTGTTCTCATTCTTCGTGAGAAGGGTCTTGCTACACAGGCTAAGAAGGCAGGCAGAGTTGCTGCTGAGGGTATCTGCACAGCTGTAGTTGACGGCAATGTAGGTGCTGTTGTTGAAGTAAACATCGAGACAGACTTCGCTGCTAACAACGAGGAGTTCAAGGCTTTCGTTGCTGCAGTTGCTAAGACAGTTATAGAGAAGGATCCTGCTGATGTTGATGCTCTTAAGGCTACAACAATAAGCGGCGGCACACAGACTGTTGACGAGGCTCTCCAGGAGCTCTTCATCAAAATCAGAGAGAACATGGTTATCCGTCGTTTCAAGAGATTTGAGGGCATCCTCGTTCCTTATGTTCACGGCGGCGGCAGCATAGGCGTTATGGTAAAGCTCGAGAGCGATCTCGCTGCTGACAAGGTATTCGAGGTTGGTAAGAACTGCGCACTCCAGGTCGCAGCTATGAACCCCTCTTACCTCAACAAGGAGAGCGTTCCTGCATCTGCTCTTGACGAGGAGAAGAAGGTACTTCTTGCTCAGATGGCTGAGGATCCTAAGATGGCAAACAAGCCTGAGCAGGTAAAGATCAAGATCGTTGAGGGTAAGATCGGCAAGTTCTATTCTGAGAACTGCCTCCTTGAGCAGACATTCGTAAGATCTGACATCTTCGAGGGCACAGTTGGCAAGTATGTTGCTGACGCTGCTAAGAAGCTCGGCGGCTCTATCAAGGTAGTAGAGTATGCAAGATTTGAGCGTGGCGAGGGCGTTGAAAAGAAGGAAGACAACCTTGCTGATGAGGTTGCATCTATGCTCAAGTAATCAGATACTTAGTATAAAAATGGCCGGTACACCTAATGTGTACCGGTTTTTTTATATACTCAAATCACAGTAATTAGTTTTAATACATCATTATTTAAGTTTTGGAGCCTCTGAAAAAAAGTCTGTAAAAAGTCAGCAAACTGTGATAAAATAGAATTAATATCACAGGAGGCTGATTTTTTATGGCAAGAAGAAAAAGAGAACCGATGAGCGAGGGCAAGAAGAACATAATAGGAATGCTGCTTGAGGAATACGACATCAAGTCGGCTAAGGATATTGAGGATGCCCTGAAAGACCTTCTCGGAGGAACGATCCAGGAAATGCTTGAATCCGAAATGGACGAGCATCTTGGATATCAGGAATATGAGCGTTCCGACAATCCTGACTCTCGTAATGGTAAGAAAACCAAGAAGATCCGCGGAAACTTCGGAGAAACTGAAATTGAAGTGCCGCAGGATCGTGACGGCAGTTTTGAGCCAAAGGTCGTAAAGAAACGTCAGAAGGACATCTCAGGCATTGAGCAGAAGATAATTGCTCTGTATGCCAAAGGAATGACCACACGCCAGATAAGCGAAACTATCGAAGATATCTACGGATTTGAAGTCAGCGACGGTATGGTATCAGATATCACAGACCGCCTTCTGCCACAGATAGAGGACTGGCAGAAACGTCCATTGGACGAAGTATATCCGATAGTATTCATCGATGCTGTACACTTCTCAGTGCGTGATAACGGACAGATCAGGAAGCTTGCCGCATATGTGATCCTTGCTGTCAGCATGACAGGTCACAAGGAAGTTCTTTCGATACATATCGGCGAAAACGAGAGTGCCAAGTACTGGCTCGGCGTTCTGAATGAGCTGAAAAATCGAGGCGTAAAGGATATTCTGGTCATCTGTGCAGACGGACTTACCGGCATGAAAGAAGCCGTATCAGCTGCATTTCCGCAAACTGAGCTACAGCGCTGCATCGTTCATCAGGTAAGAAATACGTTGAAATACGTTGGAGAGAAGAACAAGAAGGAGTTGGCAAATGACCTTAAAACGATCTATCATGCGCCTTCCGAGGACGCTGCTCTGGAAGCTCTCGATCGTGTTACTGAAAAATGGGAGGACGATTATCCCAACGCTATGAAGAGCTGGTACAAGAACTGGGACGTAATATCGCCGATTTTTAAGTTCTCCTCCGACGTCAGGAAGGTCATTTATACTACCAACGCAATAGAGAGTCTTAACAGCGGTTATCGCCGCTTGAATAAGCAGAGGAGTGTATTTCCGAGCGATACAGCGCTCCTGAAGGCTCTGTATCTGGCGACGCATGAGATAGCTAAGAAATGGACCATGCCGCTGCGAAACTTGGGCAAAGTTCTGGGCGAGCTTGAGATTATGTATCCCGACAGGATCGGCTGATATCCAAAGAACCTTGACAAATTACAGTATCTATTGTATACTGTAAAAAAATCGGAGCGGCTATTTTCAAGCCGCTCCCATATATCGTTTTTTATCACAGTTTTTGAATTTACAGAGTTTTTTTCGCAGAGCCAAGTTTTGAAATACAAATAAACAATCACCGTTCATTTCAAAAACATAGCTTCCGCCCTCTTTAATATCATCAAGTTCTTTCTCAGCAGTCTTTTCACTGTCAGAGTTTAAATAAATCAACTTACCATCAATAAAGGTAATATATGTGTCGTCTTTTACTGCTATAAGTTTATCCTTGAACTCAAGGCTGTATTTGTAATCAAGCGTGGTTTTATCATACACAGAAATACTGCTATACATAGAGTCCTGTGTGTTATCAGAAAAAGCCTTGTTCTTTCCCGTCAGGTGAGTATGGTCTGCCGAGGGCTGCCCTATGGTTATTAGCTTGTCATTATCGGTATAAAAGTATCTTGCTTGATAGCTTTGCTTTACTTCTTTGCGAATAGTGTTTTGGCATTCAGCAAATCCATCATCATGAATAGAATACTCACACATCGTTTCGCTGGCAGAGTTTAAATACTCAGTCGAGATAAAGCCATTATCATTCAGCCTGTAAATACAAAACCCATTAAATGAGATGATAAATGCAGGGCATTGCTCTTTATTATCATAGATCTCAAAGAATATCATCTCTGTGTTGTCTTTTTTTGCAATAATGGTGTATCTATTATTGACAGGTTTCAAATAAAATGACGGATCGTCTTTGTTTTTCTCATCAAAAAAAATCTTTTGACCTGTCATATCAGAAAATGCGATATCCTCACCCGTTTTAAGATCGTATATTTTAAAGCACACCCTTGCGCTTTCCATATCACTGCTTACGGCTATCAGCTTATCATCAAGCGTTATGATGTGATCGTAGCGTATCTCTATCTTAAACATCTTATTCAAAGCGCTTCCGTCATAGGAATATAACTGCCCTGTTTTCACTTCATAGATAATCATACTTTCATCGTTTTCTGACAACAGGCAGTATGAATCAAACTCGCCGACCTGTGCCTTGTCGGGGTAGGAATATACGCTGTTATTGTCTGCATAATAGAGCTTGCCCTTATACTCGCAGCTATATGATGAATCAAGCACGCCGTAGTGGTCTGATATCAACTCATATGCAGGCTCTTTGTCAGGAGAAAAATACTTTAAAATAATTGTAATGAGAAAATAAATCGAAATCAACACTATTATTCCAAGAACTGCAAATATTGATATTAGCAGTTCTTTATTTGATAAAATGCGGTTCATATACACTTACCTCCCCGCAAGCATTTTAATATCATGAATCAAAACAATTATTCTATGTTGATAAACAAATTGTATCACATATTATTAAGATTATCAATAAAAACGCATTCATTGTAAATGTTTTTAACCACATTGTTATAAAGATTACAAAAAACGCCTGACTTATTGTAAAGTCAGGCGTAAAGTATTTTCGCATTACATTAAAGATGCAGTACTCTTTCTCTTATCTCCTGTGTTCTGCCCTGATTCCAGAACTGTGTGCCGATGTAGCCGCAGGTACGCCTTGCAACGTTCATCTTATTCTGGTCTCTATTGTGACAGTTGGGGCATTCCCAAACGAGCTTGCCGTTTTCGTCTTCCGTAACGACTATCTCGCCGTCAAAGCCACATACTTGACAGTAGTCGCTCTTGGTGTTGAGCTCTGCATACATGATATTGTCATATATAAATCTCATTACATCGAGTACAGCGGGGATATTCTGCTGCATATTAGGAACCTCAACGTAGCTGATAGCGCCGCCGGGTGAAAGACGCTGGAACTGTGACTCAAATTTGAGCTTGGTAAATGCATCTATCTCCTCGGTAACGTGTACATGGTAGGAGTTTGTGATATAATTCCTGTCAGTAACGCCCTTTACTATGCCGAAACGCTTCTGGAGGCACTTAGCAAATTTATATGTCGTGCTCTCAAGCGGTGTGCCATAAAGCGAGAAGTCAATATTCTCTTTAGCCTTCCACTTTGCGCAGGCATCGTTCATATGCTGCATAACTTCAAGAGCAAAAGGTGTTGCATCAGGGTCAGTATGCGGTTTGCCTGTCATATAGACAGTACACTCGCAAAGGCCGGCATATCCGAGAGATATTGTAGAATAGCCGCCGAAAAGGAGCTTATCTATCTTCTCACCCTTCTTAAGTCTTGCAAGAGCACCGTACTGCCAGAGTATAGGTGCTACATCTGAGAGGGTGCCGAGCAGTCTCTTGTGTCTGCACATCAGAGCACGATAGCAGAGCTCGAGTCTTTCGTCAAATATCTCCCAGAACCTGTTCATATCCTTATGTGAGGAAAGTGCTATATCAACAAGGTTGAGTGTTACAACGCCCTGGTTGAATCTGCCGTAATACTTAGGTTTGCCATTCTCATCTACATAAGGTGTAAGGAAGGAGCGGCAGCCCATGCAGGTATAGCAATGGCCTTCACCGTTCTTATCGACCTTAAGCTGGAGCATTACCTTTTCTGAGATATAGTCAGGAACCATTCTCTTAGCTGTGCATTTAGCTGCAAGTTCTGTCAAGTAATAATACTTGCTACCCTCATAAATATTATCTTCTTCAAGAACATATATGAGCTTTGGGAATGCAGGTGTTACCCACACGCCGGCTTCGTTCTTTACGCCTATATATCTCTGTCTTAAGGTCTCCTCGATTATCATTGCGAGGTCAGCCTTCTCCTGCTCGTCCTTAGCTTCGTTAAGATACATATATACCGTAACGAAAGGAGCCTGACCGTTAGTTGTAAGGAGTGTAACAACCTGATACTGTATAGTTTGTACTCCCCTTGTGATCTCTTTCTTAAGGCGCTCCTCTGTGATCTCTCTGATCTTTTCCTCAGAAGGAGAAGCACCGAGCTCCTTTATCTCCTCGAGCAGCTCTGCTCTGATCTTCTTACGGCTTATATCAACAAACGGAGCAAGGTGTGTAAGGCTTATGCTCTGGCCGCCATACTGATTTGATGCGACCTGTGCGATTATCTGTGTGGCGATATTGCAGGCTGTAGAGAAGCTGTGGGGCTTCTCGATAAGCGTCTCGCTGATAACAGTGCCGTTCTGGAGCATATCTTCGAGATTAACAAGGTCACAGTTATGCATATGCTGTGCAAAATAATCTGAATCATGGAAATGGATAAGGCCGTTTTTATGAGCCTCAACAATATCCTGCGGCAGAAGAATACGATCAGTAAGATCCCTGCTCACCTCACCTGCCATATAGTCACGCTGCACGCTGTTAACAGTAGGATTCTTATTTGAATTCTCCTGCTTTACCTCCTCGTTTGCGCACTCTATGAGCGAAAGTATCTTATTATCAGTTGTGTTCGACTTTCTTACAAGTGAACGGTTATAACGATATCTAACATAGTTTCTTGCAAGGTCAAAAGCGCCCTTTGCCATGAGCTGGTTCTCGACAAGGTCCTGTATCTCCTCGACGGATACAGCTCTGTTCATTTTATTGCACTTATACTCTACAAATTCAGCTATGTCTCTTATTTCTTCTTCAGGCAGCTTGTTTTTCTCTGTGGCTTTATTTGCTTTTGCAACGGCATTAACTATCTTATCAATATTAAATGTCTCTTCTGCGCCGTTTCTCTTGATGATGTTCACTTAAAATCCCCCTTTAGATCTCTCACCTATAATACCAGTTGTGTCATTTTTCTTTGTGACTGTCTCATTGGCTTTATTTCATCGTCATCAAGGGTCAAAATAATGCACGAACCTATTCTAATTGGAAAGTGCATATTTTTAATTCTCTTTGATTAACTAATTACCCCATATTTTCACACTATGCTGTATTTGTTTTATATATCACATACAACATATTGTATTATAACACTGTTTTTAACTAATTTCAAGGGGGTGGATTTCTTTTTGTCACAATACCCAAATTTGTTAGTTCTATTTGTACGAGATAAACAAGATTGCACTATACAGTGTTACAAAAATAACGTTACAACCACAATATATAGTATATGGATAGTATATACAAACACAATATACCGTCTGAAACGTTTCAGAAAGGCTGACCGTATTTAATGGCTCGATATCCCCTGTTTACAGGCATATACGAGTAAAAAGCATATCCTAACAGGCGTTTTGGCTCGCTTATAGAATAATACCCGACCACAATATATAGTGTTATATAAAGAATCCGCCGGGCTCTTACCCGGCGGATTCAATTGGCTACCAACGTCTTGTGGTGTATTCTTCTCTCTCTTTCTTGGGCTCGGGTACGTAGTTACGCATACTCTTTTCAGCAGCCATTTCAAGGTCTTTTATGATGTCGTCGTTACGGTATGTACCGAGCTTGACGTCTTCAGATGTACCGAGAAAAGGGAAATCCTCAAACTGCTTTAAAATATTGATATCTGCCTCGTGCCTTGCGACTTTGATTGATGCGAGTATCAGATAGATAAGCATACCACAGAGTATACCTGATACCTGAAGATGAATGCCAAAATCAAAAATCATATACACCCCGAAGGCGGCCGGAACTTTTATTCTGCTCTCTCCCTGCACCGACATTGCTGCCGATGCTATCGCAAATGCGAGAAAGTCGAAAAAGCCCAGCACATTCATTGTTGCTCTTTCGTGAGTATAAAGCGTTTCCGCAACACTTAACCAGCCTATAAGACCATATACAAATGCGGCAAAAACACATACAATAGCAGGGATAGTCGATAGAAAAGTTATCATTCTTTTGTCTCGCTGATATATACGCCTTTTCTGAGCTCTTGCCATTAATGAAAACTGCTCATAGGAATGATATGGAACAGGTTTGCTCATATTATTTCACCAAAATATCCTGTAAAGATAGTTTACTTGTCAGCCTATAAGTGCCTTGTGGAAGACCTTTTTGCCCTTTTTGATTATAACAGGCTCGCTGAGGTCAACCATACCCTTGGGGTCTGTAAACTTCACATCATTTACAGCTATACCGTTCTGTGTTACAAGTCTTCTTCCCTCGCTGTTGGACGGTGCAAGGCCTGTCTTGACAAGAAGTTCGAGAATACCTATCTTATTGTCTGTAAGCTCCTCAGCCTTGAATGTGGTAGAAGGCATATCAGCACTGTCGCCGCTTCCTGCACCGAAGATAGCCTTAGCAGCAGCGTCAGCCTTGTTAGCTTCTTCCTCGCCGTGTACGAGCTTTGTGAGCTCATATGCAAGTAGCTCCTTAGCCTTGTTGAACTGTGCGCCCTCCATTGTCTTCTCCATTTCCTCTATCTCCTCGATAGGAACGAATGTGAGCATCTTGAGGCACTTGATAACGTCAGCATCGCCGACATTTCTCCAGTACTGATAGAAATCGTAAGGAGAAGTCTTCTCAGGGTCGAGCCATACAGCACCCTTTTCTGTCTTGCCCATTTTCTTGCCCTCGGAGTTGAGCAGCAGGGTTATAGTCATAGCATAAGCGTCCTTGCCGAGCTTCTTTCTGATAAGCTCAGTACCGCCGAGCATATTGCTCCACTGGTCGTCACCGCCGAATTCCATATTACAGCCGTAATCCTGATAGAGCTTGTAGAAGTCGTAGCTCTGCATTATCATATAGTTGAATTCAAGGAAGGAAAGACCCTTCTCCATTCTCTGCTTGTAGCATTCAGCAGCAAGCATCTTGTTTACCGAGAAGCAAGCGCCTACCTCTCGCAGAACATCTACATAGTTGAGGTCTAAAAGCCAGTCGGCGTTGTTTACTACCATAGCCTTATTATCAGAAAAGTCGATAAAGCGGCTCATCTGCTTTTTGAAGCAGGCAACATTGTGCTCGATAGTTTCCTTTGTGAGCATCTTTCTCATATCAGTCTTGCCGGAGGGGTCACCTATCATACCTGTACCGCCGCCGATAAGAGCTATCGGCTTGTTGCCTGCCATCTGAAGTCTTTTCATTAGGCAGAGTGCCATAAAGTGGCCTACATGAAGGCTGTCTGCTGTAGGGTCAAAGCCGATATAGAAAGTTGCCTTACCTGTGTTGATAAGCTCCTTTATCTCCTCCTCATCAGTCAGCTGGGCTAAAAGGCCTCTTCTTTTGAGTTCTTCAAATACTGTCATCTTACATTACTCCTTTTTATCTCATTTAATTAAAGTTTTCCTGTGATTAATCAGTGGGTGTTTTGCTTGGTGGCAAGGAGCCCCTGCCTTAGCACTCACTCAATTCCTATAGGTTTAGCGTCAGTCTCGACCCAGGCCTGACGGAAACCACTGTTGATGGCTATGCTCTGGGAGAAGACGTTGGCAGTGGCAGTGCCGTAAAATGGTATACCGCCGCACTCGATTACCTTGTTTTTTACGAGGGCCACGAGGTAGGAACCCAAGCCACGAGATTGGTACTCGGGGAGCACGTCAATTCCGATCTGGAACCAGCCGGGGCTGTCCTCGGAGCAGCCGGACATTCCCATGATCTTATCGCCGTCGTAAGCACATACTATCATGCGGTCGGGGGTGCCGGGATTGGGCTGGGGGTAGCATATGGCATTGGGGAAGCGGTCGTCGCCATAGAAGGGCTTTATCTCGTCGTCAAAGAACCACTTCACCTTGAATCGCCCGTCCGTCTCCGTTTGGCGGCATGGCAGGAACATATGGTGCGTGGGGTGAAGCTCCCAGCCGTATTTTCTCAGTTCCGTGTCTATCTTTGCGAGATCGCCCAGCTCGAAAAGACGGTGCCCCTCTTTGTCTTTCACCAGTTCCCGCAGGAAATCGTGTATCTGCCCGTCGGCGGAGAAGACGGCTCCCCTGCCCGCCGTAGCCATCTGCAAAAACGGCACTCCGGGGTGATATCTGCGCCTGCCTTCCTTATACTCTGGCAGTGTGAGGGTGTTTTCCTCTGAACAAAGGTCGGAGGGGTCACAGTTCAGCTCAAGCGATAGCAGGTCGAGCATTTTTTCGTAATAATCTCTGAATCTCAGTTCTTTCATGATAGGCTCTCCATTTTAAATCTTTATATTTGTTATATTTTACCTTTCACAATGGGTCTTATCAGATTTTTTATCAGATGTATTATCCAATGCTTCCTTTCTGTGGTTCAAGTGTATGCCTATATGGCCTATACCAAGTATAATGACCGAAACGAGCATAAATATATTGCCGCCGTATATACTGAGTATGAAAAATGCTATCACCGGCAGTGTCGCCCCGGCAACAGGTATGCCGATTATCGAGGAATACATATCCTGCATAGTCTTTTCACTTTTAAAGTACCTTATCCAATAGATTTCATACAGCACCATAAGCAGGAATGCAATCAGCAATACAATGCTCCATTTGCTGATACTGCCGATATTGAAATCACTGAATATCAGGCATAGTGAGCTTACAAGCACTTCACCTGTTCTTTCAAACATCAAAAGCAGCTTATTTTCATTTGCAGCATATTTTTCATAATCCTTCGGCTGGTTCTTGCCCCAGATGATATTAGGGACAAAAAGCATAATCAGAAAAACAAGCCCGACATAGGAAAAGCCGAAATGCACTATACATCACCTTCTGTATAACAAAAGCCCCCGAAAGCCAAAGCTCCCGAGGGCGAAATACCGCTGTACCACCTCAATTTATCGGCTGTGAGCCGACCTCTTAAGCATTATAACGTATGCAAAACGTGCTGTATTTGGCATCGGCCTTTCTTTACAGCAAGCTCAGGAATGTAATTCGTTAAACTATGCACAATATCTGCTCACACCAAACGCAGACTCTCTTAAAAAGCGCTATAGATACTACTTATTTCCGTCACGGCTTTTAAACATATAACATAGATATTATACCATATATATAAGGCTTTGTCAATAGCGGACATTACAATAACTCTACGGAGCGTGGATTGACGGGATCGCAGATTTAGGATATAATACATATATAGACAGCGCACAAGACTATAAAGAGGTGATCACAATGGATCAGACAAAGACAGGTGAGCTTATAAAGCGTTTCAGGAGTGAGCTCGGGCTGACACAGAAAGAGCTTGCAGAGCGAATAAACGTCAGCGACAAGGCTGTATCAAAGTGGGAGCGTGGAAACGGCTGCCCTGATATATCTTTACTTTCGGCATTAGCTGATGTATTTGGGACTGATATTCAGGTACTGCTTAATGGCGAGGTAAACAAAAATGAAAGCGAGGTGGGAAACATGAAGAAAATGAGATTCTATGTATGCAAAGAATGCGGCAATATAGTGACTGCAACATCAGATGCTGCCATAACCTGCTGCGGAAGCAAACTCTCCCCTCTTGAACCTAAAAAGGCTGAGGAAAATGAGCGGCTTAGCGTTGAGGATATCGGCGGCGAGTTATACATTTCATCGGAGCACCCTATGACAAAGGAGCATTATATTTCGTTCATCGCATATCAGAGCGACAGCAGTATAATGATGTTCAAGCAATACCCGGAATGGAATGTACAGCTGACCATGCCTTTATTCAGATACGGACGGCTGGTATGGTTCTGCACACAGTGCGGTCTGCTCTATCAGGACATTCGCCCGAACAGGAGATGATCGCATGAAGATACTGGTCTTAAACGGCAGCCCAAAGCGTGAAAAGAGCGATACGATGCACATTACCAGGGCATTTCTTGACGGAATGAAAGAATCAGCGCCGCAGGAAATACGGACAGTCGATATTATTGACAAGCATATAGAATACTGCACCGGCTGTTTTTCCTGCAAGCGCAATGGCGTAAAGTGTATACACAATGATGATATGAAGGTGCTCCTGGATAGTTTTACAGAGAGTGATCTTGTGCTGTTCAGTTTTCCACTTTATGCTTACGGTATGCCTGCGCCGCTGAAAGCATTTATTGACCGTACAATGCCGCTTTCGACTTTAGCTATGAAAAAGCAAGGCGACAGATATGTTCATATAAGGCAGACTGACATTTCAAAGCAGCGATTTATGATGATATGCGGCTGCGGCTTTCCGAACAGCAAGCAGAATTTTGAGCCGGCTGTTATGCAGTTCAGGCTGATGTTTCCAAGCAGTAATACTATCATTACTATACCGGAAAGCCCGATGTTTAATGCACCCGAAGCAGCAGAAGTGACGATTCCGAGGTTAGAGCTTGTAAAACAGGCCGGGATTCAGTATGCTGAGAATGGAATGATAGATGACGATCTGTTTGCGAAAATTTGCTCACCGATGATACCGGAAGATATATATGCAGATATTTGCAACAGAGAACAGTAACCAAAAACGCAGAGCATAAAACTTCTTGCCCTGCGTTTTTTATTATTCATGACCGAAAATTAGAGAAATGCTTCTGAATTTTCGATATAATCCTTGCAGTTTTCTTTTCCGTTCATTCTGACTACCATATCAATGATATCATCAGGTTCAAAATACTCCAGTGCTTCTACCGAGAAGAAAACAAAGTGCGGAAAAACCGATTCATAATAGCATTCTTCACGCAGTTTTACAACTGCCTGCACAATACACTCATATACATCATCGCCGTCAACTTCATCATCAGCAGAATTGATGTATTCAAGTGCTTTATCAAAATACTCAGGAGAATCAGCAATTACATACCACTCATATTCGCAGAAACGATAATACCAAGGGTCGTCACAGGGGTCTACCATATTCTGAGCATGGTTTTCTTCTATATTCACATAAAACGTAAGCGTATAATCTCCGTCGGGAGTCGAATGGTTATCAGCCTGGAGCGAGAGGATATAAATATCTTCCTCGCCGTATTCTTCAAGAACATGGGATATAGCTGTTTTTATTCCTTCGATCATAAGCTTGGTCAGTTTCTCGTTAGTCATTTTATATTCCTCTCTCAGAGTATAAATCTTTATGTAAAACATTACAACATGAAGCTTCAGAATAGTCAATACACAAAAACCCTTCACAGCCGAAGCTATGAAGGGTCAGTGTCATTTCAGAAATTCACATCACTGTGAAAACCGTACAGAGTCTAAATTACTTAGCCTCTGCGATAGCAGCCTGAGCAGCAGCAAGTCTTGCAATCGGAACTCTGAACGGTGAGCAAGATACATAGTCAAGACCGATCTTGTGGCAGAACTCAACAGATGTCGGGTCGCCGCCGTGCTCGCCGCAGATACCGCAGTGAAGTTTAGGATTTACAGGCTTACCGAGCTTGATAGCCATCTCCATGAGCTTACCAACGCCAGTCTGATCGAGCTTAGCGAAAGGATCGTTCTCGAAGATCTTCTTATCATAGTAAGCGCCGAGGAACTTACCAGCATCGTCTCTGGAGAAGCCGTATGTCATCTGTGTAAGGTCGTTAGTACCGAAGCAGAAGAAGTCAGCGTTAGCAGCGATCTCGTCAGCTGTAAGAGCAGCTCTCGGGATCTCGATCATTGTACCAACCTCATACTTAAGGTCAGCACCAGCCTCAGCTATAACAGCGTCAGCAGTCTCAACTACTACCTTCTTAACGAACTTGAGCTCCTTAACATCGCCTACGAGCGGGATCATGATCTCAGGCTTAACTGTCCAGTCAGGATGCTTCTTCTGAACGTTGATAGCAGCCTTGATAACAGCAGCTGTCTGCATCTTAGCGATCTCAGGATATGTAACTGCAAGACGGCAGCCACGGTGACCCATCATCGGGTTGAACTCGTGGAGAGAATCGATGAGAGCCTTGATATCCTCAACACTCTTGCCCTGTGCATCTGCGAGTGCCTTTATGTCAGCCTCTTCAGTAGGAACGAACTCATGGAGCGGAGGATCCAGGAATCTGATTGTAACAGGATTACCCTCGAGTGCTTCATAGAGAGCCTCGAAGTCGCTCTGCTGCATAGGCTCGATCTTAGCGAGTGCAGCTTCTCTCTGCTCAACTGTATCGGAGCAGATCATCTCTCTGAATGCTGCGATTCTGTCAGCCTCAAAGAACATATGCTCTGTACGGCAAAGGCCTATACCCTCTGCGCCGAGCTCTCTTGCCTTCTTAGCGTCAGCAGGAGTATCAGCATTTGTTCTAACCTTGAGCTTCCTGTACTTGTCAGCCCACTCCATGATCCTGCCGAACTCGCCAGCGATCTGAGCGTCAACTGTAGGAATGATCTCGCCGTAGATGTTACCTGTTGTACCGTCTATAGAGATGTAGTCGCCCTCAACGTATGTCTTGCCGCCGAGCTCGAACTTCTTGTTAGCTTCGTCCATCTTGATGTCGCCGCAGCCGGAAACGCAGCACTCACCCATACCACGAGCAACAACTGCTGCGTGAGATGTCATACCGCCACGAACTGTGAGGATACCCTGAGCAGCCTTCATACCTGTGATATCCTCAGGGGATGTCTCAAGTCTTACGAGAACTACCTTCTCGCCTCTTTCAGCCCACTCAACAGCATCGTCAGCTGTGAATACGATCTTACCGCAAGCAGCACCAGGTGAAGCGCCGAGACCCTTGCCGATAGGTGTAGCAGCCTTGAGAGCCTTAGCATCGAACTGCGGGTGGAGAAGTGTATCGAGGTTTCTGGGGTCGATCATTGCAACAGCTTCCTGCTCGCTTCTCATGCCCTCATCAACGAGGTCGCAAGCGATCTTAAGAGCAGCCTGTGCAGTTCTCTTACCGTTTCTTGTCTGGAGCATATAGAGCTTTCTGTTCTCAACAGTGAACTCCATATCCTGCATATCTCTGTAGTGATCCTCAAGTGTCTTGCAGACATTCTTGAACTGCTCGAAAGCCTCAGGGAATGTCTCAGCCATCTGAGAGATAGGCATAGGAGTACGAACGCCAGCAACAACGTCCTCGCCCTGTGCGTTTGTCAGGAACTCGCCCATGAGCTTCTTCTCGCCTGTAGCAGGATCTCTTGTGAAAGCAACACCTGTACCGCAGTCATCACCCATGTTACCGAATGCCATTGACTGAACGTTAACAGCAGTACCCCAGCTGAACGGGATATCGTTATCTCTTCTGTATACGTTAGCTCTCGGGTTATCCCATGAACGGAATACAGCCTTGATAGCGCCCATTAGCTGCTCCTTAGGATCGTCCGGGAAGTCATTGCCGATCTTAGCCTTATACTCAGCCTTGAACTGGCCGGCAAGCTCCTTAAGATCGTTAGCGTCGAGCTCTACGTCCTGCTTAACGCCCTTCTTCTCCTTCATCTCGTCGATAAGCTCTTCAAAGTACTTCTTACCAACTTCCATAACAACGTCAGAATACATCTGGATAAATCTTCTATAGCAGTCCCAAGCCCATCTTGCATTACCGGACTTAGCAGCGATAGTCTCAACAACAGTCTCATTAAGACCGAGGTTAAGGATTGTATCCATCATACCGGGCATAGATGCTCTTGCGCCGGAACGTACAGAAACGAGGAGCGGATTTTCCTTATCGCCGAACTTCTTGCCGGTGATATCCTCCATCTTTACGATATACTCATTGATCTCAGCCATGATCTCATCACTGATGCCGCCATCCTCATAATACTGAGTGCAAGCCTCTGTTGTGATAGTGAAGCCCTGAGGAACAGGGAGGCCGATGTTTGTCATCTCAGCGAGGTTTGCGCCCTTACCGCCGAGAAGCTCTCTCATGTTTGCATTGCCTTCTGAGAAAAGATAACAATACTTCTTTGCCATTGGTTTTCTACCTCCAAATAGATTTTTTGAAATCCGCAAACAGCAATTGTAAAATTATTACAGCTCACAAAGCCATTCTTACGGTTTACAACTAATATTATAACAGATTTATGGAAAAATTACTATACATTTCAATAAATTTTAACAAGTAAATATTGCACAATGTTTCATACAAATCGTTGTGCATTTTGTTGATTTTGCACACTTCGATTTGGTATATATCACATATAAACGGCCGCAAAAGTGCCGTCATATATGCAATTTAAACATCACAAGTACAGAAAAAATACCACTTACGCCTCAGTCTCATTGTCCTTCATAATACCTATGACTTCATTCATCAGCACCATAGGCTTCTGATGCTTTGTAAGTGTGACAGAGATATAAGGCTTTTGCTTATCGTTGAATTTAACACGGCTCTTATACTTTGTCATAAGCGCTGTTATCTGTGTTACCTCAGGGCTGTCGATATAGAAATAGATGCCGTCGCCTTTCTGTGATATTTCCTTGATACCCAGTCTGGCGGCTGTATTTCGCATCAGTGCTACATTTATAAGCCCCATAACAGCCTTTGGCGGGTCTCCGTAGCGGTCGATAAGCTCATCTACTACATCTCTGCTGTCTTCCTCAGTCACGACAAGAGCTATCTTTCGGTAAGCATCTATCCTCTGCGGCAGGCTCTCTATATACTTTTCGGGGATATATGCATCAATAGCTATATCCACAAGACAATCCTCAGGTGAATGAGGCATAGCCTCGCCCTTAAGTGATGCCATAGCTTCACTCAGCAAGCGTAGGTACATATCATAGCCGACTGCCTCCATATGCCCGTGCTGATGTCCGCTGAGGACTGAGCCTGCACCTCTTATCTCAAGGTCACGCATAGCAATATGGAAGCCTGAACCGAACTGTGTAAACTCTTTAACAGCGTTCAGGCGCTTTTCAGCTATCTCGGTAAGCACCTTGCCCCTTGTAAATGTAAAGTAAGCAAAAGCTCTCTTATTTGAGCGCCCTACCCTGCCCCTAAGCTGATAAAGCTGTGAAAGACCCATTCTGTCAGAATTCTCTATTATCAGCGTGTTGACATTAGACACATCGACACCTGTCTCGATAATAGTCGTACATACGAGAATATCTATCTCGTGCTCGATAAGCTGACGCCAAATCTCTGATAGCTCACGCTCGTTCATCTGACCGTGTGCGATACCAATTCTTGCTTCCGGGAGAAGCTGCGAGAGCTTTGCGGCTTTATGAGCTATAGTCTCAACTCTGTTATAGAGGTAATACACCTGTCCTCCACGGCGGAGCTCCTTGGCTATTGCCTGAGCTATAACACCGTCATTGTGTTCAAGAACATAGGTCTGGACAGGGTGTCTGTCCTGCGGCGGTTCTTCGATTACAGACATATCACGGATACCCGACAGAGCCATATTGAGAGTTCTCGGAATAGGTGTTGCTGAAAGGGTAAGAACATCTATATTCTTATATTTCTCCTTGAATTTCTCCTTATGAGCCACACCGAAGCGCTGCTCCTCGTCGATTATAACAAGCCCGAGGTCTTTAAAAGTCACATCGTCCTGAACTATACGGTGAGTTCCTATTATAAGGTCTATCTCTCCCCTTGCGAGCTTTTTGAGGATATCCTTCTGCTCTTTGGGCTTTCTGAAACGTGAAAGCAGCTCGACTTTCACAGGGAAATGCTCAAATCGCTTGACAGCTGTCTGATAATGCTGCCATGCAAGAACGGTAGTCGGCACAAGTATAGCGCACTGCTTAGAATCAAGCATACACTTAAATGCAGCTCTCAGAGCGACTTCTGTTTTACCGAAGCCGACATCGCCGCAAAGCAGCCTGTCCATAGGCACGGCCTTCTGCATATCCTGCTTTATCTCATTTATCGAACGAAGCTGATCGTCAGTCTCGGTATATTCAAATCTTTCCTCAAACTCTGTCTGCCATTCGGTATCCTCGGAAAATGCTATACCTTTAGCAAGCTGTCTCTGAGCATACAGCTTAGTGAGCTGTTCGGCCATATCCTTAACAGCCTTGCGTACACGGGATTTCGTCTTGCTCCATTCCATTGAATTGAGCTTGCTGAGCTTGACTCTTTCCTCGTCACCCGGGGCAACATACTTTGAAACAAGGTCAAGCTGTGTTACAGGAACATATAAAACATCAGTACCGGCGTATTTTATAGTGATATAATCCTTTTTGACGCCGTTTGTCTCCAGATTACGAATGCCTGCAAACCGGCCAATACCATACATTGAATGAACTACAAGGTCGCCAGATGTGATATCAGCGATACTGTTGATACGCTTGCTGTTTTCAGGGCGTTTGGGCTTTGCTTTTTTTCTTGAATCGAGAGCTTTCATCTGTGTGAGCATGGCACACTTGATATCGGGATATTCAAAACCGCCTGAAACGCAGCCTGTTCTTACATACACCTTTGAAGGGATAAGTTCGCTGTTTTCTGATAATACTTCAGCGTTTATGCCGCTGTCATTAAGGTCACGGACAAGTATAGGAAGCGTCTTTTCACTTCCGGCAAGGAGCACAGTACAGTAACCTGCATCACAGAAGGTATTCAGTTCTTCAAGAAGCATTTTCATATCGCCGCCCCAGCCAGCTGTCTGGCGGCAGTCGGTATTGATCAGCCTTTTGAATTTCATATCATTATGGCTTCTCATAAAGGTATCCATAAAAAGAGCTTTTTTATCGAGAGCTTTTTTCATGACAAGCTCAAAGCCTGAGAAATAATCTGCTGTCTGGTTAAAAAGCACGCCCTCTTCAAGAAGTATCTTTGTATCCTCACGAAGCTGTATTGTAAGTGCCTTTGATTTTTCAAGGCAGTTAGAATACTCGCATATGATACAGATATCATCGCTATCAAAATAATCAAGTACACCTGTCCTGTCGCTATAGACGGAGTTGTAGTACTTATCCATATTATTCAGAGTAAGGCCGCTGCTCAGAGCGTCGATATCACGTTCAAGAAGTGATCTTATCTTATCCGAAAGCCTTCCTCTGACTTTTGAATGAAGGGCGTGTATCTTGTCTATAAGTTCATCGCTTTTACAGATTATCTCGGCGGCCGGTGCTATAGTGATGCAGTCAAGCGACTGAGTGCGGCGCTGGGTCTGTGTATCGAAATAGCAAAGTGAATCTATCTCATCGCCCCAGAGTTCAAGACGGAAAGGCTGTTTATCTGATACTGAGAAAATATCAACTATAGAACCTCTTACAGAAAACTGTGCAGCGCCCTCGACCTGATCGCAGCGAGAATAGCCGCAGCCGATAAGCCGCTGTGAGAGCTCATCTACAGATATCTCATCGCCCTGAGACAGGGTAAATGTATGCTCGATGAGCTTAGATGCAGGGATAGTAAGCTGCATAGCTGCTTCAACTGAACATATCAGAACACTTGCTTTGCCGCTGACGATAGCTGACAATGCGCCGATACGGCGGTGCTCATATTCCCTTGATGCACCTTCGAGGTATGTAAAGTTCAAGTCCTTTGCAGGGAAAATCACTGCCATTTCCTGCTGTGAGAGCTCGTTTATATCATTAGCCATTCTGGTAGCGGAGGCTTCATCATCACACAGGATAATACACTTCGATCTCTCACCGAGGTACATAGCAGCCTGCGCCTTATGGACAGAAGAAAGGCCTGTCACACAGGCAGGAGTATAGCCGCCTTCAACAACCCTGTCGATATCGGCACAGAACGGCAGGCTTTTAAAGATCTTATCAAATATATTCATAGTTCACCTTAGTTAAATTCATTCATTGCCTTGTCAGTCTGACCGGAAACGATATATTCAAGCGCCTTGCAGGCATTATCCGCCGATGATTGCATGAGCTTCATCTCATCATCCGAAAAGCGTGAGAGCACCCAGTCGGCGAGATCATAGTCCTTATGCGGTTTTGAGCCAACACCGAGCTTAATACGTGGGAAATCCTCGCTGTCGAGGCACTCGATAATACTCTTGATACCGTTATGACCTCCTGCCGAGCCTTTACGCCTGATGCGCAGTTTACCGGGTTCGAGGGATATATCGTCAAACATCACTATTATATTCTCGGGCGGTATCTTATAGAAATCAGCTGCTTCTGTGACTGCTTCGCCGCTTAGGTTCATAAATGTCTCCGGCTTCATCACAAGGCAGCGTTTTTCTGCAACAGTCACTTCACCGACTAATGCTCTGAACTTATGCCTGTCGACCTTAAAGCCAAGCTTTTCTTCAAGCCGTGAAACTGCGATAAATCCGGCATTATGGCGTGTATTCTCATATGACACACCCGGATTGCCGAGGCCGACTATTATATAATCTATTTTACCCATACTGTCCGATTTTTTTGATATTCTCTCAAAAGCGTCCCAAATACTCATAAAATGACTCCTTTGTCTCCTTTTTTGATAACGCACAATTGCCCCGCCTTTACAAAAAGACGGGGTGTGTTTTTTTATATTATAGCAGATTTTTTGGGGAATGTCAAATGTTATACATCAAAACTCTATATCACATATTTCAATAGCAATATTTCCATAATAGTACTCTCGACCAAATTCACGACTTTCAGGTAGTTTTATATCCGATGTATTAACAATTTTACCTTTTACTCTAACAGGGGTCCCTACAGATATGGACTTTACTTTATCAGCTAATTCTTGATTATTAACTATACCACAATAAACATGTATTTCTAATCTGGCAATATCTCTTGGAACTTGTATATTATACATATTATCCTTTTTTAAAGTAACATAACTACCATCTTCCGTTACATATAGATTAAACTCATAAGAATTATCTTCGCTTACATTAAAAAAAATGGTAAAGTCAATAGTACCGAATGGTACTAATACACTTTTTGTATATATTAAACAAATCCAGAGGTGAGATTTTTGTATATTCAAAGATTACGGGATTTAAGAGAAGATGCCGACCTTAATCAGACACAAGTTGCAAAACTATTGTTCACAAGCCAGACGGTTTATTCAAGATATGAACGTGGGGTACTGACCATCCCCGTAGAACACCTTCTGATACTCGCAGATTTTTACGGTGTTTCGGTCGATTACATTCTTGGGCGCACAAACAACAAGCAGATAAACAAATAAAAACCGCAAGCTCATTTCATTGTTAAAGCCTGCGGTATTATTTATGCCTTTTATTCATTAAAAACAATAGCCCTGTCTTTACATAAGACAGAACTATCGTTAATCAGAAAATTATTCTTTCGATTGTCAAATATCAGCCCAATCAGAAGTTCATATTCAGATACTTTCCGGTCAGATATATCTCAACATGATCATATTCCTTGAATGTTTTGATCTTTTCTGATTCCTTTTTACCGGGCTTTATTTCAAAGTCGCTATCTGTAATGAACTTTGATTCAACAGCTAAAACATTGTTGTTCTTATCAAACAGAACAACATAAGCCTGAACCATTTCAGCAGGGTTTTTGCCCTTGTTTTCTACTGTTACAGCGATATTGTCTTTGTTCTTGGTGTACTCTACCGACAGATCCTTGATAACAGGATATATTGCTGTTTGTTCTTTATATGATGACTGATACTCGATCTTATCCACGCCCTTAACATCATAGAACGAAAGGCTGCCTATAGATGTTTCACCGGGTGCAAGAACAGATATATTCATATCAGCAGAGCCTAATACATTGCCCTGCTTGTCCTTAGCTGTCGCATTTGCGGCGATCGACACTGTTTCTTTTGAATTGTTTGTGTATACTAAGTAATAGTATGTTCCGAAGTTGTTCTCGTACTTATACTCTTTAATCGTGAAGTCCTTGTCAGAAGATGCTGCATTATTCTTTGACATACTGAAACCACCAGATCTTCCTGTATAATAGATCTCTACATGATCGAATTTTTCATAGCAGTCGATCTGTGCAGAAGCTGTAGCACCGGGTTTTATCTCGCTGTCAGCGTCTGTAATAAACTTGCTCTGGCAATTAATGATCTTGTTATTCTTATCAAAGAATATAGCATATGCCTGAACGAACTGAGCAGGGATATCAGCCTTGTTTGTTACAACAAGTGTGACGTTTTTATCATTCTTGTTCTGTTCAACAGACAGATTACTGATTACCGGCTTATAGGTCGTTTCTTCCTTGCAGCTGTAATCATATTTTACCTTTTCAACGTCTTTTGCATCGCCAAAGTAGAAGCTGCCGATAGATGTCTCATGACTTCCGATCACATCGATCGTCATAGCCGATGTATCAGCATTTTCGCCTTTCTTGTTAACAGCTGTGCCGTCAGCCTTAAATGAGATAGATTTGTCAGAATTATTTGTAACTATCAGAAAATACTTGCATCCGCCTATCGAATCCTTAAATAAGTATTCTTTTATATCTACTTTATCATTAGATACTTTTTTGACGGTCTTTTTTCCTATTATTTTGGAGACATCAGTCTTTTTCTCAGTTGAACCGGAATTATTATCAGTCTTATTATTTCCGGTAGAATCTGACTTTGAGGAGTCATCCTTTGATATCACTCCGGTGTTGGTATCTGTATCACCACCACTACCAGTACCGGCGGTGGTATCTGTTTCAGTGCCGGCATCTGAACTGTCGGTGGAACTGTCAGTGCTGTCTTTAGATTCATCAGAGCTTGCATCAGAATCAGTATCTGAACTATCCTTAGGATCTGTATCGCTATCTGATGACTCAGATGAGCTATCACTTACATCCGAAGAAGTATCAGAACTGCTGCTATCGTCATTTACAGCAGACTCGGTTTCGGAGCTTGAAGCTGATGATTCGTCTTCGCTGCTGTCACTTGAATTACATCCAGTACATAATGATAAGGAAAGCATCAGGCAGCACATGAACGATAATACTTTTTTCATATCAATATCACCCTTTGTTAATATATATAGTACAAACATTATACCATAGATACAGCGTAACATCAATACAATAAAATAACAAATGTAATGTGTCAAAACCTGATAATTATATAAAAAAGCGACTAAGATCCAGCTTAGCCGCTTTGCATTTATATTATTAATATTAAAAGGATAACAAAATTCAATTATGCTTTCTTCTGCATTGCTATCTTTTCATTTCTTGCCTTGAGCTTGCGTGTGGCATAGCCCTCGATGTTTGCCTGCTTGCCACGGTCGATAGCAAGTGCGCCGTCGGGAACATCGTGTGTGACTGTTGTGCCTGCTGCTGTATAAGCGCTTGTGCCGACCTTGACAGGGGCAACAAGATTTGTGTTACAACCGATGAAAGCATTATCACCAATAGTTGTGCGGAATTTCTTCTCACCGTCAAAGTTGACTGTGACAACACCGCAGCCGAAGTTGACATTAGAGCCAACATCACTGTCACCGACATATGTCAGGTGAGCAACAGCTGTGCCCTCGCCTATCGTGGAGTTCTTGATCTCTACAAAGTCGCCTATCTTAGCGCCGCTGAGGACATGAGAATCAGGACGAAGCTGTACCCAGGGGCCTATCTTGACATTATCATCCACTCTTGCATCGTTTGCCTGTACAAAATTAAGTACAGTATTATTGCCAACTATCGTGTTATTGAGCAGACAACCGCTCATTATACGGCAGCCCTCGCCTATCTTTGTCTTGCCGGAGAGTTTGACGTTGCTGTCGATAACTGTGCCTGCACCTATCTCGACCTGTGTGCCTATAGAAACGCCGTCAGTGCAGGTAAACTCAATACCGAAATCAAGCCACTTATCTATCACTCCGAGTCTTGCGATATCGTTAAGTGCGAGAAGACCCTTACGGTCATTTGCGCCGAGAGAAACGTTTTTATTCTCGGAGGTGAATGCCCCGGCCTTTAAGCCCTTACTAAGCAGAAGTGAGATACAGTCAGTAAGATAATATTCCTTCTGTGCATTGTTGGGCTTAAGCTCACCAAGCACACCAAGCAGAGCCTTTGTATCGAACCAGTAGCAGCCGCTGTTTATTTCCTTTATCTTGCGCTGTTCGTCTGTGCAATCCTTTTCCTCAACAATTCCGCTGATGCCGTCAGCTGTTCTTATTATCCTGCCGTAGCCCTTAGGCTCGTCAATTTCGGAAGTAACGACTGTAACAGCGTTGCCTGCCTTCTTATGGAGCGCAAGTGATCCGCTTATAGTCTCTCTGTCGATAAAAGGTGCATCGCCGCAGAGGATAAGAGTATTGCCGCCGATACGCTCTTTAAGATAATCAGCTGCCATCATTACAGCGTGACCTGTGCCAAGGCGCTCGCTCTGCAATACAGTCTGTACATCAGCGCTGCCGTTTCTGCCCGAAACGTATGCTTCGACCTGCTCGCCCTCGTAGCCCTTTACTACACAGATATTGCCTATCCCTGCACTTTCACAGGCCTTTATTACCCATTCAAGCATAGGCTCGCCAAGCACTTCAAGAAGCACCTTAGGCTTATTGGTCTTCATTCTCTTGCCCTGGCCGCCTGCTAATATGATACAATTATCCATTATAACAACTCCCTGAAACATATATTTTTAACTTAAGGCAACACCGCACGACCATTGTGTGTCAGATGCGCCGTCCGAATTTTCGTCAGAATGCCCATTTTTGCCGCAGTTTTACTGGCGTAAAACAAGGTGAAATTGGGTATTATGACGGAAATTCGGCAAGCAGATGGCACACAAAGGCCAGAGCCGGTGGTCGTGCGGTGTTGCCTTAGTATCTTATTTTACCACCCCAAGTATTATTTGTCAATTCGTATATTACACAAAAACAAAGCGGCAGATAGTCTGCCGCCCTGCATTATATATAATCACGTTCTACATTTTTGCTCACAGCTCGTTTTTTCTGAGCTTTTCTATATACTCTCCGAACTGCGCATATTCTTTTTCCGATACCTTAAGGCACTTGCCGTTTATTCTTATTGCCTTTACCGAATTGCTGTAATCTGTTGTATCCTTGTTATATTCTTTAAGCATCAGCACCTGCTCGATGATATACTTAATACTGCCGTTCTCATCATAGACAGTCAGCTTCATAGTCTGCGGTATTACCGCTTCAAAGCCCGAGGGATCTATCTCATCATATGAAGAAATGCTGTCAACAAGAGACTGTATCTTGTCAAGCCCGTTTGTGATGAAATAGGTGTCCTTGCCGTTGTATTTTTCTGAATAGACCTCGCCGTTTATACTATCTATAAATGCACACTGGTCATCAGCATAGGAATCTGTCATAGTAGGTGACGGGTCGCCCAAAACGCCGTAGGGTGCAACGCTTGTGCCGTCTTTATTAACTCTTGCTGTACCGACTATAAAGCTTTCTAACCTTGAAATATCCATAGGCATACTTGCGTTGACAAATACAAGATATATCTTCCCGTTTTCCTGATAAGAGGTCAGGAAAGAATTTGAAAAAGGCGAGCTGTTATCATCATATACGGGAACTACCACATCGCCCGAGAACATAGCACCGTTCTCCAAGTGGATAAAGCTGCCGTAGAGCTTAACTATCTTCTCATTGTCTGCAAGCTTTTTGTCTGTTTCAAGCTCTATGACGGTATTGCCTGTAGAGTAGCTTATCCTGCTGACTCTTGCATCAAGCACCTCGCCTGCTGATGACTGAAATGCGACTATTGTCGGCGCATCGCAGTTTATCTCGGTATAGCCGTCGTTTTCATACTTATCAAGCTTAAAGGTAATTGGCTTGCAGCTCCTGTTGCCAAACTCACACTCAAAGGTCAGCTTCTTGTCGGGCGCCTTGCTCATATCAATATTTTCATACCAGACCGAATAATCTCCGAGCTGCTGATAGCTGCAAATCGTATAGCTGTCTTCGATATTCGTTCCCGCGATAATTTCTCCCGAGCTATTTTTTATTTGCAGCTTTGAAAACTCAAAGCTCCTTCTTGTGTAAGATATCTCGCCGTCTACAAGACCCTCGGGCTTATGCTCTATCAGATACTTGGCACGCTGATAGTCGCCCTCTTCGGTGGCTTTTTTGATCTCAGCCTCGTAATGCTGAACTGTCCCTTCGATACTGTCGGGGTCGTCCTCATATTTGCTAAGATAGAACTCAGCCTTTCTGTTCTCAAAAGCGAAATACACCTGTGCATACTGCCCCGAATAGGTATAGCCGAGTATCTGAAAATCAACATCCTCCACATCGTCAAGATAATACTGCGGAATGATATTCTTATCAAATGCCACAAGTCTGTCGCCCCAGAGCTTAGGGTCGCCGCAGCATTTTTCGATATTCTGCTCGATAAGCGACCGGTTCTGGTTCTCAGTCGGGCTGCTGACACCGTTTTTGCTGTTGTAGCTCATGGGATTTAGCTTATTTCGGCTCATGCCCCAGTATGCTGCGCCGCCTACCACAAGTGCCATAGCCGCAGCTACTGCTACAAAAGCTCCTGCCTTGTGTGTCTTGACCCTTGCCGCACCATGCTGCTTGCCGCCTTCTTCACAGATAATGGGCTGTGTCATTATTTCGGTATCAGTCTCACCCATAAGCTCGTCAAGCGGTATCTCATGCAGCAGCTTTTCTATATCTCTCATATAATTATGCCTCCTTTCAACAATGCTTCCTTTAGCCGTTTCTTTTCCCTTGCAAGGGTGTTTTCTACCTTTTTAGGCTTAAGATCATAGCGGTCAGCTATAGTCTTTACAGACATCTGAAAATAATAGCGGTCAATAAATATCTCACGGGCAGGCGAGCTCATCGAGCTTACGCATTTAGCAATGACCTGCATATTTATACGCTTTGCAGCCTCGTCTTCATAATCGACATCTATGCCCAGGTCATTATCTTCAAGAGTTTCAGTCTCGGTCTTACCCACTGCCCTTGCCTTGTCTATAGCTGCATGACGTGCAAGCATACAGATATATGTTTTGAGCGAGCTTTTTGCGGTGTCTATCTGCCTGCGTGTTTTCCATAGCCTAATAAAACAATCAGCACACGCTTCCTCAGCATCATTATCACTGAACAGGAAGCCTTTGCATATTTTCATAACAAGAGGTGTGTATTTCTCCTTTGCTGCTTCAAGTCCGCCGTTATCGTTAACAAGCATCTTTGCTATTTCATCATCGCTCAAAATCTTCACCGCCATTCCTTAAGGGGATACTCTTTCATGAAAGATAAGCGTTTTACCGCTTCATATAATTATACGAGAGAATTGGTGTGTTTCACTCACATTTTTTTAAAAAATAATCGGCAGCGTAAACAACACTGCCGAAATATCACTATCAGAGCTCTTCTAAAGCCATTATCTTATCTACTCTTCTCTTGTGTCTGCCGCCCTCAAACGGTGTTTCAAGGAAAACATCTACAAGATCATTTGCAAGACCTGCGCCGACAACTCTCTCACCGAAGCAAAGAACGTTTGCATCGTTATGCAGTCTTGTAAAACGAGCAGAGAAAACATCTGAGCAGCAAGCAGCACGAATGCCCTTTATCTTGTTGGCTGCCATGCTCATGCCGACACCTGTACCGCAGATAAGTATTGCAGCATCATAACCGCCTGCAAGATATTTTTCGCAGACCTCCTGCGCCTTATCGGGATAATCGCACTTCTCGCCGGCAGCGACACCCATATCATCATATTCAATACCCTTATCCTTTAAATGCTCGCACACTGACTTTTTTAAAAGCGGTGCAGCATGGTCGTTACCTATAATAACCTTCATAGTATGACTCTCCTTTACTGTAATTCGCCTCTGTTGAATTCTGAAAGCTCAAGACCCTCGTTTCGTTCGAGCGCCCAGCGGATATTCCACTCGCTTGAGAACAGCAGCAGGTAGTTTCCTCTGAAATCCTGTACTATCTTTGTATCAGAGCTTATCTTAAGATCCTTGGGCTCGGATACATTCATTTTATCTATCCACCTGATATACGAGTAAGGCAGGCCCTCGATCACAAGGTCAACATTATACTCATTCTTCATTCTATACTGGAAAACATCAAACTGGAGGACACCTACAACGCCGACTATGACTTCTTCCATACCCATCATAGGTTCGTGGAATATCTGTATAGCACCCTCCTGCGCTATCTGCTCTGCGCCCTTGACGAACTGCTTGCGCTTCATCGTATCCTTCGGGCGGACACGCTGGAAATGCTCAGGCGCAAAGGTAGGAATCCCCTCAAACTCGAATTTCTTCTTAGGTGAGCAGACTGTATCACCGATAGAGAATATGCCCGGGTCGAATACGCCTATGATATCTCCGGCATAAGCCTCGTTAACTATCTCACGCTGCTCGGCCATTATCTGCTGAGGCTGTGAAAGACGCATCTTCTTGTTGCCCTGAACGTGCAGAACTTCCATATCTTTGTCAAACTTGCCGGAGCATATACGCATAAACGTAAGTCTGTCACGGTGAGCTTTATTCATATTAGCCTGTATCTTGAATACAAAAGCTGAGAAGTTATCGTCAAAAGGATCTACCTCGCCCTCAGAAGACATACGGGGCATTGGCGGAGGAGTCATTTTCAGGAAGCTCTCCAGAAACGGCTCAACACCGAAATTAGTAAGCGCAGAACCAAAGAACACCGGTGAGAGCTCACCCTTATGAACAGCGTCAAGGTCAAAATCATCACTTGCGCCGTCAAGCAGCTCGATATCCTCAATAAGTGTGTTATGGTTTTCCTCGCCGAGAGTTTCGGCAAGTGACGGGTCAGTCAGGTCTGATATCTTAGCACCTGCCTGATGCGCAGCGCCATTTGACTCAAAGCTGATTATATGCCTTTCAAATCTGTCAAAAACGCCCTTGAATTCTTTTCCTGAACCGATAGGCCAGTTGACAGGGTAAGTACTGATGCCAAGTTCGTTCTCTATCTGGTCGATCAGGTCAAATGGATTTCTTGAATCCCTGTCCATCTTATTTATAAATGTAAAGATCGGGATATGACGCATAACGCAGACCTTGAACAGCTTTCTTGTCTGGTTCTCAACACCCTTTGAAGCATCGATTACCATGACTGCTGAGTCAGCTGCCATAAGTGTACGGTAGGTGTCCTCCGAAAAGTCCTGGTGACCAGGGGTATCAAGTATATTTATGCAGAAATTCTCATATTCAAACTGCAAAACGGACGATGTAACAGAGATACCTCTCTGCTTTTCTATCTCCATCCAGTCGGAAACGGCGTGGCGCATATTCTTTTTGCCCTTTACCATACCTGCCTGCTGTATAGCACCGCCGTAAAGCAGGAATTTCTCGGTAAGTGTCGTCTTACCTGCATCGGGGTGGGAGATAATGGCAAAGGTACGCCTTCTCTTGATCTCGCTGTTTATATCGCTCAAAACTATGACCTCAATTCTTATATATTTACATACATAATAATTATACACTATTTCCATCGCATTTTCAATAAGGACATTTTAACAAAGAAGAAGTTGTTTTACGATATGCTTTAGGCAAATATGTTAAAGCAGATTGACAATTATGGGAAAATATAATATAATATCAAAAGACAATGAATAACAATACCAAGGAGCGTTAAAAATGGGCAAAAAAATATATGACGATGATATATACGACGGCGCAGACAACAACGACTACGCCGAGCAATACAGAAGACAGCTCGAACGATACAACAGATTATCCGAGGGCGGAAGAAAAAAAGTAGAATACGTCTACGAAAATGACGATTACGATGATTTTGACGAGGACTATGAGGAATACGGGGAAGCAGACGAGCCCGAATATGAGCCCCCTTCCCAGTCAAGAGACAGGCCGTCAAGAGACAGACCCTCTAAAGAAAGGCCATCGAGAGAAAGACCTTCAAAAGAAAAGCCTTCAAAGCAGCCTCAGAAGAAGAAAAAAAGCAGCAAAAAGAGCAGCAAATATGACATAAAGAATAACTTCGGTTCACACAAGCAGGAAAAGAAAAAGAAGATGAACCCTGTAAAGAAATTCTTTGTTATCCTGCTCGTTATAGCATTGATACTGTTTATACTGTTACAGGTATTCATCTGGAAATACATTGGCGATGTAAAGAAGGTCGAGACTGGCGACAGGCACTACACGAGCGGTACTATGCAAAGTGATGATGTACTCAATATCCTGCTTGTAGGCTCTGACACAAGAAGCATGGAAGAGCGTGGCAGAACTGACTCGATAATCCTGCTCTCTATCGACTCCAAAAAGAAAAAGACGACCATGACCTCGTTTATGAGAGACACCTATGTCACATTCCCAGGACTTGACAGAGACGGTGACGGTGTTGATGACATGGGCAAGATAAATGCCGCAAACGTCTACGGCGGCCCTGAGCTGCTGCTCGACACGATAGAATACAACTTCGACATACGCATCGACAAATATTTCTATGTTGATTTCTTCTCGTTTGCTAAGATAGTTGATGCGGTGGGCGGCATTGAGCTTGACATATCCGATGAAGAAGCACAGGGCATGGAAGACCCTATGGGCGAACAGAACAACATCTTCGGAAACAAAAAAGGCACTGACTACCTCTCAAAAGGCGGCAAGAATATGCACGTCAACGGCAACCAGGCGCTTGCATACGCAAGACTCAGATATGTAGGAAATGCCGACTTTGAGAGAACGCAGCGTCAGCGCACCGTTATTTCAAAGATAGTTGAAAAGGCAAAGACCCTTAACCCGATAGAGCTCAACAGCTTTATCGAGACTTCCCTTGAAAGCCTTACTACCAACTACACGAGCAGTGAGCTTTACTTCTTATCATACAGAGTGCCGTTTATTGCGAAATACGAGATAGTTTCGCAGAGAATACCTGAGGACGACAAGTTCACATACGGCAATCACGACGGTGTTGGCTCGACACTGGATATTGATTTTGATGAGGCTAAGGGGCTGTTGAGGAAGAGTATATACGAATAGTATTAAAGCTCTGTACCAATCACGGTACAGAGCTTTTTTCACAGCATATTCTTTATAACATCTATCACCTTATCAAGGCTCTGGCACACAGCGATAGTCTTGGGGCGTGTCACATCATCGGGCTGAGTGAGGTCGGGCACCATAACGGGCATACAGCCTGCATCATAGGCCGAGGTAATGCCGTTCGGGCTGTCCTCAAGAGCCATACAGTCTCCCGGCACAAGTCCTAACTGCTCACAGGCATAAAGGTATATGTCAGGGGCAGGCTTGCCATTAGCTATCATATTACCGCTGATATGCGCATCAAATCGGTGATAAATGCCGATGCTTTCAAGGTAGAGCTTTGTGCGCTTATCGTCAGTCGCAGTGCATACAGCTTTTTTCAGTGGTGTTGTATCGAGGTAATCAAGCAGCTCGTCAATGCCTTTTTTCTTTTCGATGCCGTTTTCTGCTATGTATGCGTTCATCAGCTCAAGGCGCTTAAGACGCACTTTCGGGTAATCAAAATCCTCACATACTATTCTCTGTAAAAGAGGGCCTGCGAGCTTTGCGGACATAGAGCGTATCTGCAAAACGTGTTCCTTTTTCATCGGGTAGCCGTAAAACTGCGCCGCCTCGACCCAGAAACGCTGCAAGAGCTTTTCGGTGTCAACAAGCAGGCCGTCCATATCAAATATTACTGCTTTGAGCATAATGCCCCTCCTTGGTCATCAATAAACTGTGACATATACAGATCATAGTAAAATCCCTTTTTGTCAAGCAGCTGTTCATGTGTTCCCTGCTCGATTATATGGCCTTTATCCATGACCAGTATACAGTCGGATTCAACTATGGTCGAGAGCCTGTGAGCAACAATAAAGCTCGTCCTGCCCTTTATCAGCTTGGTAAAAGCTCGCTGAATGCGTATCTCTGTCATAGTGTCGATAGAAGAAGTCGCTTCATCGAGGATAAGCATAGGCGGCACCATGAGCATTACTCGTGCTATGCACAGCAGCTGCTTCTGCCCCTGCGAGATATTGGAGCCGTCGTCGGATATCACTGTATCATATCCGTCAGGCAAACGTCTTATAAAGCTGTCGGCGTGGGCGGTCTTTGCGGCGGCTATGACCTCCTCACGGGTAGCTCCGGGCTTTGAATAGGCTATATTCTCAAATATAGTGCCCGACCTCAGCCATGTTTCCTGAAGCACCATGCCGTAGTGTGACCTAAGCGAGCTTCTTGTGAGCTCTCTGATATCTTTTCCGTCAACGCACACTCTGCCGCCTGTAACATCATAAAAACGCATGAGCAGATTGATTATAGTCGTCTTGCCGCAGCCTGTAGGGCCAACGATAGCTATTCTCTTGCCTTTTGATACATCAAGGTCAAGCCCCTCGATAAGAGGATTTTCTGAGCTATATGAGAAAGATACATTTTCAAGCGATACATTGCCTTCGCAGTCAGAAAGAACAGCATTACCGCTGTCAGATATTTCTTCCTGCTCGTCAATAAGCTCAAACACACGCTTTGCCGATGCTATTGCACTTTGCAGCTCGGTTATAACACCTGATATCTCGTTAAAAGGCTTGGTATACTGGTTTGCGTATGTCAGAAAGCATGAAAGACTACCTACTGTGAAGCCTGAGCCGCTTATTACTGCAAGAGCGCCGAATATACCGACAAACGAATAAACGAGCCCGTTTATAAAGCGTGTACACGGATTAGTAAGAGAAGAAAAGAATATCGCCTTGGCACTTATGGTGCGGAGCCTTTCGTTGACTTCACAGAACTGCTCATAGGCTTCATCTTCGTGGCAGAAGGCAGAAACAGTTTTCTGCTCCCCTGTCATTTCTTCAACGATCGATGTCAGCTCGCCTTTTGTAACAGACCTGTCTTTAAAAAGCAGGAAGGTGTTTTTGGAAATGAACCTTGCTACAAACAACGAGAGCGGCGTGATGATAACAACTATAAGAGTTATCCTTACATTGACTGATAGCATGAAGCCAAGTGTTCCAAATATTGTAACTACACCTGTGAAAAGCTGGGCAAAGCCCATAATAAGCCCGTCAGATATCTGCTCCATATCATTTATCATTCGTGAAAGGATATCGCCGTGAGGGTTTGAATCAATATATTTTAGCGGAAGATATTCAAGCCGCCTGAAAGCATCATTTCTGATATCTCTTATTGTAAGATATGTTACTTTATTGATAAAAAGCGACATCAGCCACTGAGATACCGCAACAACACCGGCTATAACACCGAGCTTTATAAGTACAGGCGAAAGAGCCTTGAAATCAACTCTGCCCTTTTCTATGATAAGGTCTATACCTCTGCCGGTAAGGATAGGTGCATAAAGTGTCAGTGAAACTGAGATAACTGAGAATACAAGCCCGAACAGCAAAAACGCCATGTGAGGCTTTGCATACAAAAGAACAGAACGAAGCGGTGAAGAAGACAGTCTGGATTTTTGCATCACATCGCCCCCTTTTCAGATATCCCGAGACCCTGCGACCGGCATATCTCTTTATACACATCACACGAGCTTGTAAGCTCGGCGTGCGTTCCGATACCTGCAAGCCTGCCGTCATCAAGGACTATTATCTTATCAGCGTTTTTTACAGACGATATACGCTGAGAAACGATGAAGACAGTCATATCATCAGTGCTCTGGCGAATAGCTTTTCTTAACCGTGCATCTGTCGCAAGGTCAAGTGCTGATGAGGAATCATCAAGAATAAGTATCTCAGGTGAGCCGACAAGTGCTCGTGCTACTGTAAGTCTCTGACGCTGTCCGCCTGAGAGGTTCTTTCCGCCCTGAAGCAGCTTGTGATCAAGATAGCCGTGCTTTTCCTTGACAAAGTCAAGTGACTGAGATATTTCAAGTGCTTTTTCTATCTGCTCGTCTGTCGCCTGTTTATCACGCCAGCGCATATTCTCTCTGATAGTGCCTTTAAAGAGCACCGCTTTCTGCGGAACTATACCTATACTGCTGCGAAGTGACTTAAGCGTCAGGTTTTTGACGTTTTGTCCATTGACGATAACTTCACCTGATACTGCATCATAAAATCTCGGGATAAGATTAACAAGAGTAGATTTACCGGAGCCAGTAGCACCGATAATACCGACAGTTTCGCCTTTTTTGACCGAGAATGAGATATGTTCAAGCACATCATCACTCGATGAATAATATGAAAAGCTGACATCTTTGAATTCCACAGCAATATCAGAATCAGATTTCACAATTTCCGTGCCGTCAGAAACGGAAGTCGATACTTCAAATACCTCATTTATCCTGACAGCAGAAGCCTGAGCCTTTGTGATAATAACTATAAGATTAGCAAGGGCAACAAGCGCCAACAGTATCTGATTCATATAGTTTACAAGCGCTATGACCTCGCCCTGAGTGATAGAGCCGGAATAAACGCTTTTGCCGCCATACCATATTATTGCAATAATAGCAAGATTTACCACAATATAAGTAAAAGGATTCATCAAAGCAGATATTTTGCCGGCAATAAGCTGATGAATATAGAGCTCATTTGAGTTTTCTTCAAAATCCTTGACTTCATCAGCCTGACGAGAAAATGCTCTTATGACTCTTGCACCTGTAAGAGTTTCACGGGTCAGGGTAGATGCACGGTCGAGCTTTTTCTGAGTGGTCTTATAGAGAATAACAGTCTTTTTTATAATCAGCAGTATTATAACAGCAAGCACAGGCGAAGCTATCAGAAAGATCAGCGTCAGCTTGACGCTGATAGTCAGACCCATAACAACAGCACCTACAACAATAAAAGGGCTTCTCAGAAACAGCCTTAGTATCATATTAACGCCGGTCTGTACCTGGTCACAGTCATTAGTCATACGGGTCACAAGAGATGGTGTCCCGAATTTATCGAGTTCTTTGAAAGAAAGTGAGTTTATATGCTTAAACAGGGCATTGCGAAGCTCTGTTCCGAAGCCTGTAGAAGCTCTTGCAGCAAAATACTGCGCAGTAAGTGATGCTGTAAGGCCAAGGACACCGAGAACAACGAGTATTACACCGCTGTGATAGATGTAAGATTTATCAGAATTCTTAACGCCTATGTCTATCATTCTGGCCATAACTACAGGTACGAGCAGCTCAAAAACAGCCTCGGTCAGCTTGAACAGAGGGCCGAATATGCTTTGCGCCTTATAATGCTTTAAAAACCTTGCAAGCCTGAACAAGCCCGTCACCTCCCGATATATTAAATCTGACCAAAGAATTATAACAAATAAATGGTAACTTATGTTTATATTATTATTGCAAAATTGTTAAAGATGTGGTATAATATAATAAATCTTGAATATGGAATGATAAATAATGAATTACTTTTTGAACGAATTTGACATTCTTGATGCTATATATGACATCAGATGCACTTTGCTCGATTACCTGATGCACTTTTTCACCTTGCTTGGTGAAGCGGGCATTTTCTGGATAGCAGTAGTCATAATACTGATCGCTTACCCAAAGACACGGCGTGTCGGGATAAGCGCCGCAGCCGCTATCTTGCTTGAATTCTTAATAGTGAACGTAACGCTCAAGCCTATAATCAAAAGGATAAGACCCTGTTACGCTAATACAAGCAGAACTATTGATACGATAGTATCTGTGCCTAACGATTACTCTTTCCCCTCCGGGCACGCCGGAGCGAGCTTTGTAGTATCGACTGTCATAGCAAGGCACAACCTGAAATACGGGCTTATATCACTTGCCACATCGGTGCTCATTGCTTTTTCAAGGCTGTATTTTTACGTCCACTACCCTACCGATGTGCTGACAGGAGCTGCGATAGGAGTCTTTTGCGGTATAATAATGGACAAGATAGTGATAGCTAAGCTAAAGCAGCGTGACGAGAGGAAGGCTGCTGAAAAAGCCAAAGCTGCTGAAGCAGACAGCAATGAAAATGAAGACGAGGCAGTTACTGTTCCTCCGACACAGGCTGAGTGATTATGATGCCGACCTTGGCAAGAGCCTTTGACAGCAGGTCAAACTCTATCTGATATATCTCGCTCTTATGCGTTCTTCGCTCCTGCTCATAGCGCTCAAAACTGACATAGTTTTCGCTGTAGTCAGGTGTTGTATAAACGCTTCCCATTATGTATTCACGCTTCGTTGCATAATAATTGACAGGTTTGAGTTTCAGCCAGTTTTTTACATCTGAGCGCATCATGCGTGTAAATTCATCAAAATCTGTATCAACATAGCTTATTTTACGCAGCTTAAGGTCTCTGAGGCGCTTTTCAAGAGCGGTCTCCTCAGGGGCTTTCTTTTTAAACAGACCAAACATAATAAAAACTCCTATTAGTTAATGAACGGGACGAGTGTAAAAGCTGCGTCCCGTTTTATTTTGAAAATATTGATTTGAGCCATGCTAAGAAGCCTCTTTTTCTTGGCTGCTGTATCGGCTCTGCAGGTGTAACGACTATCGGCATATCTGCCTGCGGTATAGCAGCTGCCGGTGCAGGGTCAGGCTTTACGGGTTCAGGAGCTTGTGGGATATCAGCTTCAACGATATCCTTTGGCTCAATAGCAGGAGTTTCCGGCTGAACGGCCGGCTCAGATTTAGTAACCGGCTTTTGTTCCAGAATTACATCTGATGTAATGCCTTTCTCATTCTCGACTGCAAGATCATAGAGTATCTGCTGGCTGTCCTTGTCACCGTCGTCATAATTCTCACGGCGGTATATCCCGTCAGGACAAAGAACTCTGCCTCTGACCTTATCAGAAAGCTCAGTCCTGAAATACTCAAATACTCTGTCTCTCTGCTCCTCATCTCTTATCGGAGCAGCAGCCTCAACACGGCGTGATAGGTTTCTTGTCATAAAGTCTGCCGATGAGATATAAACCTTTCTGCGTGAGCTGTTGCCGAATATGTATATCCTTGCGTGTTCAAGATATCTGCCGACAATAGAGATGACCTTTATATTATCAGTCTTTCCCTCGACACCAGGTACAAGGCAGCAAATACCTCTTACGACTAACTCGACCTTTACGCCTGCCTGAGAGCACTCGACGAGCTTTTTAATTACCTTACTGTCTGTCAGAGAGTTGATCTTAGCGCCGATATAGCCCTCACCGCCTGAACGGGCAGCAGTTATCTCGGCGTCCATCATATCGATTATCCTGCTCTTTAAGCACAGCGGCGATATCATAAGTGTATCAGAGCTCTCAACAAGCCTGCCTTCTTCGAGCTTCTTGAACGTTTCAACAGCATCAGCGGCAATATCCTGCGCTGATGTCATAAGCGAGAGATCAGTATATAAACGTGAAGTCTTCTCGTTATAATTTCCTGTACCTATCTGAGTTATATACTTTGTCTCATCGCCGTCGGTGTATTCTATAAGACACAGCTTTGAATGCACCTTTATTCCCGGGAGGCCGAATATTACACGGCAGCCAGATGCTTCGAGCTTTTCGGCCTTGAATATATTATTTTCTTCATCAAAACGTGCTCGCAGCTCAACAAGTGCAAGAACGTCCTTGCCATTTTTGCCGGCATTACATAATGCATCAATTATCGCTGAATCAGATGCAGCACGATAAAGGGTAATGCTTATTCTTTTTACCCTCGGGTCGGCTGCTGCCTCGTCAAGGAGCCTTACAAAATCCATGATATCCTCATAAGGATAGAAAAGCAGTATATCACGTTTTTCTATCTGAGACATCATGGTCTCATCTCTGCTTACAAGGGGCGACTGACATGGCGGCTGCTTTTTATAGAAAAGCGAGCTGTTATCCTTGAATCTGTCTCTGAGGTCACCGACAAAACCAAAATCAAGCGGAGATACTCTTTCAAAGGTTATATCATCAGTTGTCCTGAGAAGCCTGCAAACTGCATCTTTTAACGACTTATCTGTACAGCCGCATATCTCAAGCCTTACTATCGGCATTTTTTTACGGCGAAGAACGAGCTTTCGCATTTCCTCACGCCTGTCACGTTCTGCCATATAGTCTGTATCAAGGTCAAGCGCTGCACTTCTTGTAACTCTGAATGTACAAAATGCCAACGGTTTGCTCCCAACGATATCGGCTGCATATTTTCTTACAAGCTCACTTATCAGTATATAGGCTTTGTCTGTTACATTAAGGCCTATCATCGGCGAATGATCGCCTGTATAGTCAAGGATATGTATACCGTTATCACACATAACAGCATAATACACCCTGCCGTTTTCAGCAAAGAAGCTCTTGGCGTTCTCATACATTCTGAGCTTTGGTTTGAGCTCGTGTTCGGCAAAAGACGAACAGTAGGTCTTTTCACCGTCGGTAAGGGTCTTCCTTGTCTTTCTGACAGCGCCCATTGCTGCAAGGCCGAGCTCAATATCTGAAAAAGTGATATCAAAAAGCTCATACAGCTTTCTTGTTCTTTTATATATCTTTTCAAGCTGGGTCGAGGGGCGCAGACCAGTTCTTGCTTCACGCTGGTTATCATCATCAAGCGACTGTCTGACAAGAGCACCGACTCTGACCCTATAGAATTCATCAAGATTAGAAAGGAAGATAGACGCAAATGTAAGGCGTTCAAGAAGCGGAACAGAATTATCCCTTGCTTCTTCAAGCACTCTGTAATTGAATTTGAGCCACGAAAGCTCACGGTTTTCAAGATACTTTTTAGCCATAGCGTTTATCACTTCCTTTCGACATATTTCTTATATTTATTATATTACATTTTTAGTTGATTGTCAATCGCTTTTAGCTTTTTGTACCGCCTTTGCCCAGCCGTCAAGAAGCGCTTTTCTCTTTGCATCATCAATATTGGGGCTGAATGTCTCAAAGCTGCCAAGAAGCCTTGTGACCTCGGCAATATCTTTATAGTATCCGCAGCCAAGCCCGGCAAGCAGGAAAGCGCCAAAAGCAGTAGACTCGACATTCTTTGGCCTTGTGACAGGTCTGTTCAGCACATCTGCCTGAAACTGCATAAGGAAATTATTTGAGCTTGCACCGCCGTCGACCTTGATAGCTTTAAGACTGCCGGTATCCTTCTCCATAGCTTCGAGCACATCGCAGGTCTGATAAGCGATTGCTTCAAGAGCTGCACGGACGATATGGTTTTTGTTGGCACCTCTTGTAAGGCCGGTGATTATGCCTCTTGCATCGCTGTCCCAATAAGGAGCACCAAGCCCGACAAAGGCAGGAACTATATAAACACCGTTCGTATCATCAACTTTGAGCGCCAGCTGCTCGGTCTCGGGAGCTGAGTTTACCATACCAAGCTCATCACGAAGCCATTTGACAACAGCACCTGCTATAAACACCGAGCCTTCAAGAGCGTATGTCACCTTGCCGTTTATGCCCCATGCAATAGTAGTGAGCAGACCGCTCTTTGAACGGACAGGCTTATCGCCAGTATTCATAAGCAGAAATCCGCCTGTGCCGTAGGTGTTTTTTACATCGCCCTCATCAAAGCAGCACTGTCCGAATAGTGCAGACTGCTGATCCCCTGCACAGCCGGATATCACTATCGGCGCACCGAAAACAGATCCTTCAGTTTCGCAGATGATGCCTGACGAATCGACGACCTTAGGCATCATAGACGCAGGGATACCGAGAAGGCCAAGTATCTCATTATCCCATTTTAGTGTATTTATATTAAACAGCATCGTTCTTGATGCATTGGAGTAGTCAGTAGCGTGGCATTTTCCGCCGGAGAGCTTCCAGATAAGCCAGCAGTCGATCGTTCCGAATAAAAGCTCCCCTGCCAAAGCCTTCTCTCTTGCACCTTCTACGTTATCAAGTATCCAGCGCAGCTTGGTTGCGGAAAAATACGGGTCGATAAGAAGGCCTGTCTTTGATGAGAAAAACTGTGTAAGCCCCTGTGATTCAAGATTCTTACAAAACGGCGCTGTACGCCTGCACTGCCAGACTATTGCATTATAAACAGGCTTGCCGGTGTTCTTATCCCAGACAACGGTAGTTTCACGCTGATTGGTGATGCCGATAGCGGCTATATCATCAGCCGTGATGCCGAGCTTTTCCATAGCTTTACGGCACACCTCTATCTGAGTGTCGAATATCTCCTCAGCGTCATGCTCAACATAGCCGTCACCTGTGTAATACTGTGTGAACTCTTTCTGAGCGATAGAAACGATATTGCCGCCCTTATCAAAGATAACTGCACGGGAAGAAGTTGTGCCCTGGTCTATTGACATGATGTATTTCATTTTTGCCCCTCCTTTATTTACAGCAGACTGACCTTATCTTTTCTTCATTAAGGCTGTTTCCCAAAAACAATACAACATCATGATGATTTTCAGATATGAGCCAGTTGAACTTTTTATCGGTGATATAATAATCCCTTGGATATATCGCTTCATTAATGACAAGAAAAACCGCTGAACTGTCACATTCACAAATACAGTACTTATCATAACTTTCCTCGATAAGCAGGTAGACCTTTTGATCGCCGACTATCTCAGGAAGCCTTTCAAGCCACTCGTATGATGCAGTATCAGGCATTCCCTCACGAAATGCAAAAACCATATCCACATCACGGCGTATGCCGTTATTTGTATTTGCCCAATGCAGCCCGTTATGATAAGAATATGAATGGTCAACAAAGCTGTCAAGAACTTTTTTATATACATTCTGCCACTGAGTTATCCCAAGTAACTTTATTTGTGTTTCGGGAATATTATTATCCTTGCAAAATTTTGCTATATCTCCCCTTACACCACGCCACTGCTCGCTCAAAGCTGCTCACCTGCCAATAATGTGATATTTATTAAGATAATTATACCACAACAGCACAAAATATGCAACTTTATTTTTATTTAGGCTTGCATTATTTTCAAAATGTGATATAATATTATTGAATATTGTTTTATCGGGAGGTATATATGTTCTGGGATAAAGTTTCGGGCGTTTATGATGTCTTTGAAAATGCATACAACGGCGATGTTTACAAGCACACAGGCGAAATAGTTGCAGGCTATATAGGCAGCAGCGATACAGTTTTGGAATGTGCCTGCGGAACGGGTGCTATATCAGTTCATATTGCCCCTGTATGCAAAAAGCTCGTTGCTACTGACTTTTCAAGCAAGATGCTCAGGGTGGCTGAGAAAAAGTGCAGAAGGTATGATAATATCATATACAGAAAAGCTGATATCACCTCGCTCAAGGTCAAAGACAGCAGCTTTGATGCAGTTGTGGCAGGAAATGTCATACACCTGCTTGATGACCCGTATGCAGCTCTTAAGGAATTTGAGCGTGTTTGCAGACCGGGCGGGCTTATAATTATCCCGACATACGTCAATGCCGGCAAAAGCTCCTCTAAGATGGCTGAAAAGATCCTAAGCATTATGGGCGTTGATTTCAAGACGGACTTTGACCTGTTTTGCTATAAAGCATTCTTTGAAGGGGCAGGCTATGAAGACATAAGCTATGAGCTTGCTGACGGAAGGATGCCATGTGCTATTGCAATAATCAAAAACAACAAAACTGAAAGGAACTGATAATACTATGGGAAAGATACTTGTTACCGGCGGTGCAGGCTTTATCGGCAGCCACACCTGCGTAGAGCTTCTTGAAAACGGCTATGATATCGTAGTTTTTGACAATTTCTCCAATTCAAAGCCTGAGGCTCTTAAAAGAATAAAGAAGATCACAGGCAAAGATTTCGGCTTCTATGAGGGCGACCTGCTCAACACAGAAGACCTTGAAAAGGTGTTTGCCGAGAATGAGATAGATGCTGTTATACATTTTGCAGGTCTTAAGGCTGTCGGTGAAAGCGTTGCCAAGCCTGTTGAATACTACCACAACAACATCACAGGTACGCTTAACCTTATATCGGTTATGAGAGAGCATGGCTGCAAGAAGATAGTTTTCTCATCGTCTGCTACAGTTTACGGCAACGAAAACCCTGTTCCCTATGTTGAGACGATGCCTACACACACATCAACTAATCCTTATGGTTTCACAAAGGTCATGATAGAGCAGATACTCAAAGACGTAGCTGTTGCCGATAATGAATGGAGCATATCACTGCTTCGCTATTTCAACCCGATAGGTGCTCACAGCAGTGGCCTTATCGGTGAAGACCCTAACGGAATTCCGAACAACCTTTTCCCCTACATTCAGCAGGTGGCTGTAGGCAAGCGTGAATTCTTAGGTGTATTCGGCAACGACTATGATACACCTGACGGCACAGGTGTCAGAGATTATATCCATGTTGTTGACCTTGCAAGAGGCCATATATGCGCTGTTAAGTATGTTCTTGAACACAAAGGCGTTGAAGCAGTAAACCTCGGTACCGGTAAGGGCTCAAGCGTTTTTGACGTTCTGCACGCATTTGAAAAGGCCTGCGGCAAGGAGCTGCCCTACAAGGTGATGCCAAGACGTGCAGGCGATATCGCATGGTGCTATTCCGATCCCAAGAAAGCAAAAGAGCTTTTCGGCTGGGAAGCGCAGTTCGATCTTGACGATATGTGCAGAGACGGCTGGACCTTCACAAAACAGAACCCTAACGGACTTTGATAAAAGAAAGGATAATCAAAATGAGCAAAAAAGTATCTAACCCCAACAAGAAGCCCCTGATACTCAGAATACTCGTACTCACACTGTGCGCACTCATGGTGCTCGGTCTTGTAGCATCTGCTGTAGCAGGAATGGCATTCTGATATGGTACACATAGGCAACAGCTGGGACGAAATACTAAAGGACGAATTCAAAAAGCCTTATTATCTAAAGCTGAGAGAGTTTTTAAAGCAGGAGTATTCAACACAAAGGATATATCCTGATATGTATGATATATTCAATTCTCTGAAATATACCGACTACAACAATGTCAAGGCAGTCATTATCGGGCAGGACCCTTATCACGGAGCCGGGCAGGCGCATGGACTTTGCTTTTCGGTAAAGGCAGGTGTTATGCCTCCCCCGAGCCTGAAAAACATTTTCAAGGAGCTTTATCAGGACCTTGGCATCAGCGAGCCGAATAACGGAGAGCTCACAGACTGGGCAAAGCAGGGCGTCTTGCTGTTAAACACAGTGCTCACTGTTCGTGAAGGGCAGGCAAACAGCCACAAAGGCAAAGGCTGGGAACTACTTACTGATGAGATAATAAGAAAACTCAATGAAAGAGATGTTCCGACTGCGTTTATTCTCTGGGGCGGCAACGCCAAAACAAAAAGAGGGCTTATAACAAACCCCAGGCACGCTGTTTTCATGGCGGCTCACCCGTCGCCGCTGTCGGCATACAACGGCTTTTTCGGGTGCAGGCATTTTTCAAAGGTCAATTCGTTCCTGACTGCAAACGGGATAGAACCAATAAACTGGCAGATACATAACATATAACATCAAGAGGCTGTTGCAACCACAACAGCCTCTTGTTTTATCCTAAATATACATAGCAGAAATTCTCGTATAGTACAATGCCGCCTTCCTCTATCTCCTCCGGGAGAAGTGCCATAGCTATGGTTATTGGCTCACCTGTTTCTATATCTGTTAATTGAACATAATCGCCATTGATAAGCACTACGAGATACCTTCTTGATTCCATATCATCTGCCCCCTTTCTTTTTTTCAAATAACACATTGCCTTCTCCGGCAATGCTTATGAGCTTTGAAAGTGATGAATAATCAAGCTCTATAGCAGGGATTCCCTTTATGTTCGTCATCTTTTTCAGGTCATCAAAATAGATAACAAGAGGGTTTCCGCCCGACTGAACACAGAATTCAGATGCAGCTTCTTTTATTAGCTGCATTTTTTCTTTTTCAGAAGACCTGAGTCTGATAAAAAGTCTTATTCCTTTAAGGCTGTTTACGTATTTTTCGGCTGTCTCACAAGTGCTGACGATTATCTTTGCACCCTCATCGCTTCTGACATTCAGCTTTCCGGTAACATATATCATGCTGCCGACAAGTGTCAGGTTTTCATACAAGCTGAACGTATCGGGAAAGAATATAAGCTCACAGCCGGCCTTTTTGTCTTCAATTGTGACAAAGGCCATTCTGTCGCCTTTTTTAGTCTTTAATAGCCGCCTGTTTGATACTATTCCCATAACGTTTATCCATTCGCCGTCACGACGCTCGTCACCTTCCTCGTCTATCTGAGAAACTACAGAAAGGCCTGTAAGCCCGGCTGCACTTGCAAAGGGAAGATACTTATCAATTGGGTGACCTGATATATACATACCAAGCGACTGATATTCAAGCTCCAGCAGTTCGGGTGCTGTATATTCGGGCTTTGAAGGGATACTTATAATATCTGCCGTCTTTTCACCGCAGAGCGCAAAGAAATCAAGCTGACCGTCGATAACACTCCTGCTTTGCTCAACAACGCTGTCAAGAACAGAAATGTATGAATCAAGCAGTTCATGTCTGTTATTGCCAAGAGAATCAAAGGCGCCGCATTTGATAAGACTCTCTATAGCACGGGAATTGACTTCAAAGCATATATTACGCTTACAGAAATCCTGAAAAGATGTGTACAGGCCGTTACTCTCACGCTCATTTACGATATGCTCGATAGCGCCCTCTCCTACTCCCTTGACAGCAAGCATCGCAAAGCGGATACTGCTGCCCTCGGCCGTAAATGTGGAAAAGCTCTTGTTGATATCTACAGGAAGAACTGAAACGCCGTTGTTTTTGCATTCTTCAATATATGAGTAGAGCTTGTCAGCGCTGTCTCCTATGACCGATGTCATCAGAGCAGCCATATATGACGAGAAATAGTGGCACTTAAGATAAGCAGTCTGATATGCGATAGTCGAATAAGCCGCAGCGTGGGATTTATTGAAAGCATATGATGCAAACGACGACATCTCATCGAAGATTTCACTTGCAGTTTTTTCATCTACTCCGTTAGCAATACAGCCGGAGCATTCAGCGTCACCGTAGATGAACGCTTTTCTTTCGTTTTCAAGGACTGACTTTTTCTTTTTTGCCATAGCACGTCTGACGATATCAGCACGGCCGTATGAATACCCTGCAAGACTTCGGAATATCTGCATGACCTGCTCCTGATAAACTATGCACCCATAGGTTATCTCTAAGATAGGCTTTAGCTTTTCGTGCTTATATGTCACGAGTGAAGGATTATGGCGGTTTCTGATATATGTCGGTATAGAATCCATTGGACCCGGACGGAACAGTGCGTTCATTGCTATCATATCTTCAAGACGCTCAGGACGCAGTTTCATAAGATTTGCAGTCATTCCGGGGCTCTCAAACTGGAAAACGCCGAGAGTACGGCCTTTTGAGAGCATTTGATATACGCTCTTATCGTCAAGAGGGATACTTGAAATATCAAATCCGGGCTCTGTCTTTCTTATCTCTTCGCAGCAATGCTTGATAATAGTAAGGTTTCTTAGGCCAAGAAAATCAATTTTCAATAGGCCAAGGCGTTCAAGTGCAGTCATTGTGTATTGCGCAAGCACCTGCCCGTCTCTTGCATATAGCGGAACATAGCTAACTACAGGGTCTTTTGTGATAAGCACACCGGCAGCGTGAGTCGATGCGTTTCTCGGCAAGCCCTCGATACGAATAGCCATATCAATTATTTCATGAGCATCAGCGTTTGAATGATATAGTTTCTTTACAGGCTCTACACTCTCTACTGCCTCTGCAAGCTCTATTGTTCTTGGCACAGTCTTTGCTATCATATCACCTAAAGCAACAGTATGCCCCATAGCCCTTGCACAGTCACGGACAGCCTGCTTTGCCTGCAAAGTGCCGAAAGTGATTATCTGGCTGACGTGCTCCTCGCCGTAACGTCTGATAACATAGTCAATGACACGCTGTCTGCCTTCGATACAGAAATCAACATCAAAGTCAGGCATAGACACACGTTCAGGGTTTAAAAACCTCTCAAAAAGGAGCTCATATTTAAGCGGGTCGATATCAGTTATGCCGATAAGATAAGCGCATAGGCTTCCTGCGCCCGAGCCACGGCCGCAGCCAACGGGAATACCGTTTTTCTTAGCAAAGTGTATAAAATCCCAGACTATAAGGTAATAATTCACATACCCCATCTGTGAAATGACCGAAAGCTCATACTCCATACGTTCCTTTGCCTGTGGTGTAGGCTCTTTATAGCGCTTATACAAGCCTTCGCTGCACATATCACGCAGGAATTTTTCATTATCGTCAACACCATCGAGCTTGAAATAGGGCAGCTTTGTAACGCCGTATTCAAACTCCACATTACAGCGGTCGGCGATCTTTACAGTGTTTTCGAGAGCTTCCTCGAAGCCCGGAAAAGCATCGTACATCTCATCTGTGTTTTTGACATAGAACTGGTCGGTCGGCATAGACATTTTATCGGTGTCTTTGATAGTCGAGCCGGTGGATATACACATGAGAATCTGCTGATACTCGCTGTCCTCACGCTTGATATAATGGCAGTCGTTGGTGGCAACAAGAGGTATGCCGGTCTGCTTTGAAAGCCTTATAAGCTGAGGGAAAAGCCTTTTTTGTTCGATAAAATCCTGATTCTGTATCTCAATATAGTAATTACCTTTTCCGAAAATGCTCTCATACAGCTTTGCAGTCTCAACGGCTTTATCATATCGGTTTTCGGAAAGAAGCACAGATATCTCACCTGCCATACAGGCAGAAAGGCAGATAAGCCCCTCGTGATACTTTTGGAGCAATTCTAAATCTATTCGTGGCCTGACATAAAAGCCTTCCATATAGCCAAGAGACACGAGCTTGATAAGATTCTTATAGCCTGTCATGTTTTCACAGAGCAAAACAAGGTGATAGTATTTCCTGCCATATCTGGTATCTTTTTCAAAGCGTGAGCCGGGTGCCACATAGACTTCGCAGCCGATTATGGGCTTTATACCCTGCGCCTTGCATTCATCATAAAACTCTATAGCGCCGAACATATTCCCGTGGTCGGTCATGGCAACAGCTTTCTGACCGATATTCTTGACATGAGAAATAAGCTCCCCGATACGGCAGGCGCCGTCGAGAAGCGAGTATTCAGTATGAAGATGCAGGTGAACAAAATCCTTCATGGGTCTTCTCCTTTATTTTGCCGCTGTGCCTTTATTGCTTCGTATCTCGTCTGCCAGAGCTGCTATCTTCTGAAAGCGGTGGTTTACGCCAGAGCGGGATATCGAAGGCGTCACAAGCTCGCCGAGCTGGGAAAGATTAAGGTCGGGATTCTCATATCTTAACAGAGCTATCTCCCTGAGGCTTTCGGATAATGCAGAAAGGCCTACTGTGCTGTCGATAAGTTCAATATCCTTTATCTGTCTTTCAGAAGCCCTGAGTGCCTTTTCGATATTGGCATTGTCACAATTGACTGCACGGTTTATCTTATTGCGCATATCCTTTTCTATCTTGACGTTCATAAGCTCGATAGAGCCGTTTGATGCGCCCATAAGGGTAAGCATATCAATGATATTCTCGCTCTCTTTGAGATAAACGATATTTGACTGCCCACGCTCGGCGTGCTTACAGAGTATACCGTACTTTTCAACGAGCAGAAAGCCAAGATCATTGCACAGATCAAGTGTCGGGACAACAAATTCAAGGTGGTATTTTTTCATGGGGTTATTAACGCTTCCGCAAGCAAGAAAAGCCCCTGCGATAACATAGGGGCATAGATTATCCTTGGGAAGATCATCTTCGGCGAGCCGTCTGCTTGAATCTATCTGTAAGTAGCTGAGAAGTTCAATACGGTTATCATCGCCTACGATGTCGATAGTATAAAGGGTCTGCTCGCCGCGCTTTGAGCTTCGCTCGACACTTACACAGCCCTCGCCGCAGATACGCTCGGCATTATTCTTGAAGAAATCCTTGACGAGCTCATTCTCAGTAAGTAGCATTATACGCTTGTCATCAAGCGCATTTGCAAAGGTAAGCAGCCCAAGAAGCGCAGCATCAGCCTTGTCTCTTGAATTGATACCTGATAGTATCTCTTCCTTTATATTATAGGAAAATGAGTGCACGAGATCACTCCTTAATGTTTTTCGATGTCACGGTGAGTTATCCTTATCCTGCCGAGCTTGTTTTCAAGATACCGGCCGATAGCTTCGGCGTAGGTAACACTTCTGTGCTTGCCTCCGGTACAGCCGAAGGCGATTATAAGCTGGCTCTTGCCCTCTCTCTTATAAAGCGGGATAAGGAAATCAAGCAGGTCTTCGAGCTTATTAAGAAGCTCTTTAGCCTCGTTAAAGCTGAGCACATAGTCATAGACTTCTTTATTAAGGCCCGTCTTTTCTTTAAGCTCAGGGATATAGAAAGGATTAGGCAGGCATCTTACATCAAATATAAGGTCGGCCTCGTTCATAGTACCGTACTTAAAACCAAAAGAGCATACGTCTATCCTTAAGAAATCCTCGCCTGATTCAAGAAACAGCGAATACACACGCTCCTTGAATTTAGAAGTAGATGTAAGCGAAGTGTCTATGTAAAAGTCTGCCTGTTCCTTTATCGGGATAAGCATTTTGCGCTCAGTGCTGATAGCTTTTCTGATATTGCCGTTTGTTACCTCATCGAGAGGGTGTTTACGCCTTGTTTCTTTATATCTTCTGACGATAACATCGTCGGTCGAATCAAGAAACAGCACCTTTATATCCTCATTCTCAGCACGGAGCTGGGCAATAGTCTCATCGAGCTTTAAGAAGAAATCTCCGCCTCTTATATCGGCAACAAAAGCAACCTTTTCAAGCTTGCTGCCGGCCTTGGCACTTACCTCAGCGAATTTGCCGATAAGCTCAGGAGGCATATTATCAATACAATAATAGCCTATATCCTCCAGCACATCAACCGCTGTTGATTTACCGCTTCCGGAAAGACCTGTTACTATAACGAATTTCATGACATTCAGTCCTCTCTTGCAGGGATAAGGCGCACCTCGGGTTCAAGTGTAACACCAGTTTTCTCCTTGACTATTCTCTGTACGTCTTTGATGACCTGCATTATATCCTTTGCAGAAGCGCCGCCTTTATTGATAACAAATCCGGCGTGCTTTTCAGAAACGCAAGCACCGCCTGCGCTGTAGCCTTTCAAGCCGCTCTGTTCGATAAGAGCGCCTGCAAAATGACCCTCAGGCCTTTTGAAGGTCGAGCCAGCGGAGGGATATTCGATAGGCTGCTTTACCTTTCTCTTGCCCATAAGCTCATCCATTTTGGCTTTTATCTCGGTCTTATCTCCGCTGCTTAACTTGAATAAAGCAGACACAACAAGACAACCGTTATTCATAAGGCTTGAATGACGGTATGACAGATCAAGATCAGCCACAGGAACTGTTATTATATCCCCATTTGGCGTTATAGCATCGGCAGAAACTATAACATCCTTTATCTCGCCGCCGTAAGCACCTGCATTCATAAACACTGCACCGCCTACATAGCCCGGTATACCATACGCAAATTCAAGGCCTGTCAGCGAATTATCAAGTGCGCAGCTGCACACTCTTGTAAGGCTTGCTCCGGCCTGTGCATATATCGTGTCTCCGTCTCTGAGCTCGATCTTATTCATTTTCTGCCCGACATGGAGGATAACGCCCTCAAAGCCTTCGTCAGAGAAAAGCACATTAGAGCCGTTTCCGAGTACAAAATAACGTACACCTTCCGAATTGGCATACCGAACGAGCTCACTTAATGCCTCGGCTGAAGCCATCTCAATAAACACATCGCAGTCACCGCCGACACGGAACGTGCAGTGTGCAGAAAGCGGCTCACGCTCTCTGACCTCGCAGTCATATTTAAGCGCAAGTGTAATTATATCAAAATACTTTTCGTTCATCAAAAATAAAACCTCTTACTTATGATCTTATCAATTAAAAGCTGTCCCAGTTCTTGACTTTATCCTTTGTGTCCATTTGCAGGCCGAGATTATCAAGAAGATCCTGTGCAGCGTTATAGCCCATTTTCTTCTGTCTGTTGTTCATAGCTGCAACTTCAAGGATAACAGCAAGATTACGGCCGGGCTTGATCGGTATAGTCAGGCTCGGTATCTTAACGCCGAGGATAGTTGTATACTCGTTGTCGATACCCATACGGTCATATATCTTATCCTTCTCCCAGGGCTCAAGCTCTACGATAAGGTCTATCTTTTCAGTTACCTTAACAGAACCTATACCGAACAGACGGCGGATATTGATTATTCCGATACCACGCAGTTCAAGGAAGTGTCTTATATTATCAGGCGACGAACCAACAAGCGAAATGCTTGATACACGCCTTATCTCAACGGCATCATCAGCAACGAGCCTGTGGCCACGCTTGACAAGCTCGATAGCGGTCTCTGATTTACCAACACCGCTCTCGCCGACAATGAGCACACCTTCACCATAGACTTCTATCAGAACGCCGTGTCTTGTGATCCTCGGGGCAAGACGCAGGTTAAGGAACGCAATAAGTGCTGCTATAAAAGTCGTTGTGCTCTCGGGAGTTCTGACGATCGGTATCTCATACTCCTTTGCAAGCTCTATCATCTCAGGATAAAGCTCATGGCCTCTTGCAACAACAAAAAGCGGAATCTTAGTCTTGAACAGTGTTTCAATACGGGCTCTTCTTACCTCCTCATCAAGTGATGCAAGGTATGCAAACTCCATATTGCCGCAGATCTGGATACGCTCCGCATTAAAATACTCATAGAAACCCATAAGCTGAAGACCAGGACGGTTACAGTCATTGTCATAAACAAGTATCTCCGAAATGTCCTTGGGTGCATAGATGACCTCGAGCTTGTGCTCGTCAACGATCTCTTTTACTGATACGCTGAAAATATCTGCCATTTTTTCTTTCTCCCTTTATTATAATTTTATTAATCCCTTATCGAGCATATTCTGTGCTGCTATCATTACTCCGGCTTTTCCGGTCGGATATGTTATACCGCCCTGAAGCCATGCAGCAAAAGGTTCTCTTATCGGTGCATCTGCCGAAAGCTCAATTGAAGCGCCCATAGTAAATGCGCCTGCAGCCATTATTACTCTGCTGTCATATCCGGGCATATCCCACGCCTCGGGAGTAACATATGAATCAACCGGTGAGCCTTTCTGTATACCCTGACAGAAAGCAACAAGGTTCTCTTCATTTTCAAGAAGGACTGATGCAATTATATCTGTACGCTTTTCTGTACTTTTAGGCAATGTGCCAAAGCCCAGCTTTTCAAATAGCCTGCAAGCAAACACGCTTGTTTTAAGTGCTGCTGCAACCACCTCAGGTGCAAAGAAAAGACCCATGAGTATCTCCCTGTTCATAGACAGTGTAGCGCCTATCTCCTTGCCCATGCCTATGCAGTAAAGCCTGTCAGCACACTTATTCACAAGCTCGCTCTTTCCGCAGATATAGCCGCCTGTAGATGCAATACCGCCGCCAAGATTCTTGATAAGCGAACCCACGATAAGGTCTGCACCAACAGCAAGCGGTTCACGTTCCTCGACAAGCTCGCCGTAGCAGTTGTCTACAAGAACTATTATATCCGGATTAGAGCTTCTTGCGGCATTTATGATCTTTTCGATAACAGCGATATCATATGAAGGCCTTAATGAATAGCCCCTTGAACGCTGGATATGAGCAACTGATGCATTTTTAGCCTTTTGAGCTATAAGCTCATAGTCAGGAAGCCCCTGCTCTGTAAGAGGTGCTTCATCATACAGCACACCGAAGTCACGAAGCGAGCCATTGCCTTTCTTATAGCGGATACCTATGACTTCTTCGAGCGTGTCATAAGGCTTTCCGGTGCAGGCAAGCAGCGTGTCACCGGGACGAAGCACGCCAAAAAGAGCAGTAGATATAGCGTGTGTGCCGTTTGCAAATG